>JAUNOY010000022.1 GCA_030536995.1 Eubacteriales bacterium | reverse complement strand
AAGCAAAAAGAGGGATGCGAAAAAACTCAATCGAGTTTTTTCACATCCCCTTTTTGTATGGTTCTATATTCTTTATAATCAGGCTTTGTTAACTGATCCGAATAATTCCATTTTTTCTTTAACTGTTTCTTTGATAGCTTCAAAGCCAGGTGCAAGAAGTTTACGTGGATCATAGCCTTTACCCTGCTGGTCTTTACCTTCTTCTACATATTTACGTGTAGCTGCTGCGAAGGAAAGCTGGCATTCTGTATTTACATTAATCTTGGATACACCAAGATCGATTGCTTTTTTGATCATATCTGCCGGGATACCTGTGCCGCCGTGAAGAACTAATGGCATATCACCTGTCAGTTTCTGGATTGCATCAAGTGTCTCAAAGCTTAATCCTGCCCAGTTAGCCGGATATTTACCGTGGATATTACCGATACCTGCTGCAAGGAAATCGATTCCCAGATCAGCGATCATTTTACATTCGTTAGGATCTGCACATTCGCCCATTCCAACTACGCCATCTTCTTCTCCGCCGATAGAACCAACTTCAGCTTCAAGAGAAAGACCTTTCTCTGCACAAAGAGCAACCAGTTCTTTTGTTTTAGCCACATTCTCTTCGATTGGGTAGTGAGAACCGTCAAACATGATGGATGAGAATCCAGCCTCAACGCATTTCAGACATCCTTCGTAGCTGCCGTGATCAAGGTGAAGAGCTACAGGAACTGTGATGTTCAGTTCTTCAAGCATTCCGTTTACCATACCTACAACTGTCTTGTAACCAGCCATATATTTTCCAGCGCCTTCGGATACACCAAGGATTACAGGAGAATTCAGTTCCTGAGCTGTTAACAGGATAGCCTTTGTCCACTCAAGGTTGTTGATGTTAAACTGTCCGACTGCATAATGGCCGGCTTTTGCTTTTTTAAGCATTTCTGTTGCACTTACTAACATGATAATTTCCTCCTAACATTGGGATGAGTTTTATTGTATTGACCGCATTTCTGCTGCGGTCAGTAACTAAGCTCTATCCAGATATATTTTATATTACCAGATTTTCACTAATCCGTCTACTGCTTTAAAAAAAAAAGAATATTTTTTGTTGAATATTTTTTCAAAAAAACTCTTGCAATTCAAAAAAATATACGCTATAATAAACTACGTTATATGGATGGGTTCCCGAGTGGCCAAAGGGGGCAGACTGTAAATCTGTTGGCAACGCCTTCGAAGGTTCGAATCCTTCTCCATCCATTATTTAAACCCAGAGGATTAACTCTGGGTTTTCTTTTATCTTGCACTTGAAATGAACGAAGCCCCCGGAGCATCTTCTCCGGAGGCTTTTTTATAATATAAGAATTCCTTTAATTTTTATGATGAAGAATCATCACACCGAATGCAGGCATTTTCACTGTAAGAACTGCTGCCTTGGCAATATATTCTTCACGGGCTTCTGTAAAACCTTCCCTATCAGAAAGAAGAATCCGCTCCAGAGCAGTCTCCTCCATACGGCATATTCCAGACTGCATCAGCTCAACAGCAACTTCTCTGTCTTCACTGTGATTATTTATAATCACAATAATCTGTTCGTCAAAAGAAAATCTGGCATAACAAAGCCCCTGATAATCATTCCACAAAAAACCTACGGAACCATTTTTCAAAATATCGTATTTTTTATGAATACGAATCATAGTTTTATGGAAGTCTATCATCTGCCAGTCTTCTCTCCCCCACGGGTAGGTCCTTCTGTTATCCGGATCTGTAAATCCGCATACGCCGGCTTCATCTCCATAATAAACAGTAGGCGCTCCCGGCCAGGTCATCTGAATCGCAACAGCTTCACGCATCACTGCACGGTTGATTCCCTGAGAAGCAGCCTCCGCTCCTGCATAAGAAATGCGCCCCACACGACGGTTCGTCCTTGTCAGGAACCTGGAATGATCATGGTTTGAGAGCTCATTCATCGCCGTCTGAAGTGCCGACATATGGAGAGAGCGCATATGAGTCTTCATAGCCCCTATAAACGCATCACTGTTTCCATACAAATCTTCTCTGTACTCGTCGCTGTGTTTCTCCATACCTGTGAGAAACCAGGTTACAGGCTCCATAAAGGCATCGTAATTCATAACTGTATCCCACTCGTCACCCATCAGCCATCCTTCCGGATTGCCATAATGTTCAGCCAGAATTATGGCTTCCGGATTTGCCTCTTTCACAGCCTTACGGAAATCTTTCCAGAATTTATGGTTAAATTCATTACTGTGACCAAGATCCGCAGCAACATCTAATCTCCATCCATCTACATTATACGGAGGTGATACCCACTTTCTGCCAATCTCCAGAATATAGTCGTACAATTCTCCGGAAGCTTCATAGTTCAGCTTAGGGAGCGTATCGTGTGCCCACCATCCGTCATAAGAAGGATTATAAGGCCACCTGTTCGAATCTTTGAAGTCAAAAAAATAACGATAAGGGCTGTCTGCAGAAACATATGCCCCCTTGGGATATCCTTCCTGATACTCATAAATCCTTTCTCTGTCCATCCACTTATTAAAGGAGCCACAGTGATTAAAAACGCCGTCCAGAATCACTCTCATGCCCCTCTTGTGTATTTCCTCCACCAGCTTTGCAAAAAGCGCATTGCTCGCCTCCAGATTTCTCTTATCCGTCACTCTTTTAATATGTTTATAAGCATGAGCATTTTCCCTGTCTCCGCAGGAAAGAAGCCCACCTTCACAGTCCTCTACTATTTTACCGTAATGAGGGTCAATATAATCATAATCCTGGCAATCATACTTATGGTTACTCGGGGATACAAATACAGGGTTGAGATAAATCACCTCCACCCCCAGCTCTTCAAGGTAATCCAGCTTATCCATAACTCCCTGAAGGTCGCCTCCATAGAATTCTCTTACCCCCATAACAGCAGGTATTTTATTCCAGTCCTGAACCCCCATACTGACATCGCCGATATAAAAATACTCTCCGGTCTCCACATCATTGGAAGAATCTCCATTATAAAAACGATCCACGTAAATCTGATACATTACTGCACCTTTTGCCCAGTTCGGCGTATCAAATCCCGGATAAATCTCGAAATCCATTCGTTCCTCGTGTCCTGTGCTCACCCCCTGATTATTATAGTAACAGGTTACCCATCCATACTGAATCTCAAAATGATACCGGTAAATCCTATCGTCTATTCTAATCTGTACAGCATAATAATCGAAACCGCCGGAAGTTCTTTCAAGCATCATTTTCTTTCTGTGATTACCGCTCACCAGATAAACATTATCCACATTGTTTCTCTGAGTACGAAAACGAATCGTCACGGTATCCCCGGCTTTCGGCTCCGCAGGGCTTCTGTAATATTCAGTACCGTCACTAAACAGCGCTTCTTTGTTAAAAACAGCGCGCATATTCAGGATATACTGCATTTTCTTCATGATATCTATATTTTGGCTCATGTCCCATCCTCTCTACATCTGGTATCCCATATCTGTGATGTATCTGCCAACAGCAGCTTCTTCACAAATCCTGTTACTATTTTATCTAATTTTTTCAAATTTTACAACCAATTCTCACAACAGATATTTTTTTATAAAAGTAAAAAAGACAGCGGGATAGGCTGTCTTTTTTGGAGAAGGTATTTCTTCTTATGGGGTGTAGCAAAAACTATATAATGTATTGGGGGGTTTTTACAATGTATATAATAGCATGCGGCAAGAAAAAAGTGTGCACAAACTTCACAAAATTTGGCACACTTTTTTATACATTTTAATTACAATCTTTTTCTATCGTCTCATTTCCTGTTGTAAAAAGTGCCTCAAACTCTTCACGATGCACTTTTTCCTTCTCTAAAAGAAGAGCCGCACAGCTGTGAAGCACATTCTGATGCTCCAAAATAATTTCCTTCGCACGGGCATGACACTCCTCAATGATACGATGAATTTCTCCGTCAATATCTTTCGCAACTTCCTCGCTATAACCTCTTGTATGCGCCAGATCGCGTCCGATAAACACTTCATCCTCATCGTCGCCATATGCAATCAGACCAATCTTATCAGACATACCGTATTTCATCACCATACTTCTGGCTGTCTGCGTTGCACGCTTGATATCATTGGATGCTCCTGTAGTAATATCCCCAAAAATAATCTCCTCTGCCACTCGTCCGCCCAGAAGAGTTGTAATATCCTGAAGCATCTTTCCCCGGGTATTAAACATCTCATCCTGCTCCGGAAGAGGCATTGTATAACCGGCAGCGCCCATTCCAGTAGGAATAATTGAAATCGTATAAACAGGCTCCATATCAGGAAGCACATGGAACAGAATTGCATGGCCAGCCTCATGGTAAGCCGTAATCCTCTTCTCTTTGTCGGATATAACCTTGCTCTTCTTTTCAGCGCCAATTCCTACTTTAATGAAAGAATTTTTGATATCCTGCTGAAGTACAAAGCCTCTGCCCTCTCTTGCAGCCTGAATAGCAGCCTCGTTGAGCAGGTTTTCCAAATCTGCACCTGTAAAACCTGCTGTCGTCTTTGCAATCTGTTCCAGGTCAACATCCTCTCCAAGAGGTTTATCCTTGGCGTGAACCTTAAGGATTTCCTCCCTGCCTTTCACATCCGGACGTCCCACTGCAACCTTACGGTCAAAACGTCCCGGGCGGAGAATCGCCGGATCGAGGATATCCACACGGTTCGTCGCAGCCATCACAATGATTCCTTCATTTACACCGAAACCATCCATCTCTACAAGAAGCTGATTCAATGTCTGCTCTCTTTCATCGTGACCGCCGCCCATACCTGTTCCTCTTTGTCTGGCAACAGCATCAATCTCATCAATAAAAATAATACATGGTGCATGGCGCTTGCCTTCCTCAAAAAGGTCGCGTACACGGGATGCTCCCACACCAACAAACATCTCTACGAAATCAGAACCTGAAATGGAAAAAAACGGAACTCCCGCCTCTCCGGCAACTGCTTTCGCAAGAAGTGTCTTACCTGTTCCGGGAGGCCCCACAAGAATAACACCCTTTGGAATTCTTGCACCTACCTTGGTATATTTCTCAGGCGCTTTCAGGAAATCCACAACCTCTACAAGATCTTCCTTTTCTTCCTGCAGCCCTGCCACATTATCAAAAGTTACTTTTGTATCATCCGGAGAAGACATTCTTGCACGGCTTTTTCCGAAATTCATCATCTTACTATTGGCTCCGCCGCCTCCTCCCGACATCTGACGATTCATCATCATAATCAGGAAAATCACCAATCCTCCGGTAAGAAGAATCGGTAAAAATGTACTGAAAAATACATTTTCTCTCGGCACATCTTTTACATCCGGATAAACGCCGTTATCTTTGAGCATCTTTTCCGCTTCGCGGACATCTGTTACATAAATCTTTTTTTGCCCTTCCCCTGCGATATCCGCGATAACCGCACCGGTAAGGCTTCCGTTATTCGGCTGAATTGCAGCATCAACCACTCTGTCCTCTTCTAATGCCTGCTCCAATTGTTTGCCATTGTAATTATTCTGTGACATCACCTGATTATTGAGATATAAATATCCTCCGATCAGGGCAACCAACATCACCAGATACAGGCCAATCCTACCTGGCTGTCTATTCACTTAACAAACTCTCCTTTCAGTCATCATTTTCCAGATTTACTACTCCAATAAATGGAAGATTTCTGTATTTCTGAGCATAGTCAAGACCATAACCCACAACAAACTCATCCGGAATATTGAAACAGCAGTAATCCACCTTTACATCCTTCACTCTGCGCTCCGGTTTATCCAGAAGTGTACAAAGACGTACGCTGTTTGGATTTCTTCCTTTTAAGATTTCCATAAGGTAGCTTAACGTTCTTCCTGAGTCAATAATGTCCTCCACGATCAGAACTTCCTTACCCTCTAACGGCTGGTCAAGGTCTTTTACAATCTTAACAACACCGCTGGATTTGGTGTCATCTCCATAACTGGAAACAGACATAAAATCAAGAGATACCGGAACTGTGATTCTCTTTGCAAGCTCGCAGGTAAAGAATACTCCACCCTTTAATACACAGATAAGGTGTATTTCTTTTCCTGCATAATCCTTGCTAATCTGCGCTGCGATTTCTCTGATACGCGCGTCCACTTCTTTCTCACTGAGTAAAACACTGATTTTTTCGCTCATATTCATATCCTCCTTGGTATTTAAGCTCCAACACATATTTTGTGTCGGATTTTATTTTATATTTTTCGCTGATCCTGTAGCCAACCATCCAGAGTATCTCATCCCCGCTGCTTATCAGAGGAATCCTGTCCCGCATTTCTCTCGGGATTTTTTCATCTATCATGTAGCGGTTCAGTTTCTTTCTTTCTCCTTTGCTGTTCAGGATAAAGCTGTCTCCCTCTCTTCTTGTTCGAATACAGAGACTATATAGTATTCTATCATAATCCAGCCATTTCGTATACGTCTTTTCTTCAATCTTCTGACCTTCATAAGGGAAAATTTTTGTTTCTACCCTTCCCAATGGCGTTTCTGTCTTTCCGGAAACGGGAATTTCCCAGCTTTTTTCCGAAAAATCTGCAATTTTCGTAACAACATCTCTTTTCCTGAGAAAAACTCCCTCATAAGTTTTATCAGCCAAAAGTCTGTAAGGAAGAGAAATCTGTCTTCCCGTCTGCATCTCTCCCAATTCCATCACCTTTTCCAAATGAACTGCCGTGAAATCTTTTCGTCTGCCGGCAAGTTCCTCAAAAGCCTGCTGCAGCGCATAAATTCTTATAATCTTATCCACATGAAAAAAATCTTCTGTCAACAGATATCCACCTTTCATTCTTCTCTGCTGTGCAAGAAGCTCCCTGCCCTTTTCACACAGATAGTCCTCTGCCATAGCAAGTTTTCCTGCAGTCTCTGCCATATGCTCTGCTGCACGTCCATTGATTTCTTTTTCCAGCACAGGAAGAATGTGATGACGTATCCGGTTTCTTGTATATTCATCGGAAAGATTAGTTGAATCCACAATATGTGGAATCTGATTCTCTTCTAAATAATAGGCAATTTCCTTTCTGCCTAAACATAAAATTGGGCGGATTCTCCCCCGCGAAACCGGGCGCATAGAGGCAAGGCCTCTCAGCCCCGTTCCTCTTGCAAGATTGTGCAGCATTGTTTCCGCCAAATCCTCCTGATTATGGGCAATAGCAATCCTTACCCTATTCCCTCTTCTTAGAAACTCTTCCCCTGCTTTCTCAAAAGCCTCCTCCCTCACACGTCGGCCGGTCTCTTCATGTCCTTCTTTCCATTCTTTTGCCAGTGCGGGCACGTCATAACAATATGTTATACACTCTATCCCCCATTTTTTGCAGGTGTTTTCCACAAGAACGGCATCTCTGTCCGCCTCTTTTCCACGTATTCCATGATGAACATGGACTGCCAGAAGCGTAAAATCCATTTCCGCTTTCAATTCTCTCAAAATCCCCAGCATTGCCATGGAATCTCCTCCGCCGGAAACTCCGGCAAGAATTACGTCCCCCGGAGAAATCATTTCGTTTTTCATTATGTAATCTTTTACTTTCTTCAGCATTTTTTCTCCCGTTATGAACTTCCTTTATTTTTTCCAAAGGCCTGCCACAAGAACTGTCATATCATCTCTGGCGTGATAATCACTATATCCAAGAACACGCTCCAGAATCCCTCTGCTGATATCCCTTGGGGCCTCCTCCTTCACATCCATGATAATTTCCTTCATTGTTTCTTCTTCTCGTTCTGCCGGAAGTGCATCCAGAACGCCATCCGTCATCATAATCAGATAATCCCCATGATAAAGCTTCCTTGACGCTGTATCAAAATCTATCTGCTGTACCAGCCCTGCCGCCAGACTTTCGGAAGAGATTGCTTCCACCCAGTGATCTCTCTTTATAAAAGTAGAGGCTGCTCCCGCTTTCAGGAAACTGCAAATTCCCGTATAAAGGTCTACCGCACACATATCTACTGTAGAAAACGTATTATCTCTTCCTTTTAGCACAAGAGCAGAATTCACCATTCTTGCTGCAGTTTCCTGGGAAAACCCCGATTCGAGAAACTGCTCCAGAAGTTCAACTACTACCTCACTCTCTCTGCACGCTTCCATACCGGAACCCATACCATCCGAAAGACACATGACAAATTTTCCATCTTCCTCCTGTCTGCAGATATAATTATCCCCGGAAACCTTTTCCGCCTCCTTTGTCAGTCCGGCCACTCCGTAAAGCATCTGATAACTAACATCCTCCACGAAATGTGTCGTATGATATTCCCTGTTCACAATACATCTGCTACCGCTCACCGGAGCCATGCTGCACCCGAAAACTGCAGAAAGACACTGGGAAACCTCCACCATAGAAATACACTGACCGCTCCTTGCCCTCATGGTCAGAAACACCTGCCTGCGTCCTTCTACCTTATCCATTACCCATATCTGTTTCAAAATTATGTGATGTTTTTTCAGCCTTTTTCCCAGATCCTCCTCCAGCTTCTCATCTCCCCGCTCAATATCGTAAAGATCCTCCGCTACCATTTCCATGATTCTGGAAATCTCAGTGAGCTGCTGGGCAACGGCAAGTCTGTTCTCAATCATACGGTTATCCCATACAAGGCGTTGTTTCTGCCGACGAAAATTTTCACAGACTGTATCAAAATACTGCACAGATCTGCCGCACAGCCCCATCCATTCATTCCTCACAGCCCGGATGCTTTCTTCATCCTCTTCCTCCAGGGAACGCACCATCGCCTCCAGCCCCTGACACATCATCTCTCTGTGTTCATACCAGCAGATATCCCTCTGGTAACATTTTCCGCAGACTTTTTCATTTGTATCCTGCAGAATCTCTTCAATCTGACCGCTGCTGAGATACTCCTTCCTGTAAGGCATTCCATAAAAGGTATCCGCCAGCTTTTGAAAAGAAGCAGCATAACGCTGCACCTTTTCTTTCTGGGGATGACTGTCCCGCGGGGGCAGCATCTCTTCCATCTGCGGCTCTCTGTCCGCTAAGATAGTTTTTGCCATGTCCCGTATAATCAGAAGTACACTGATAACGAGCATGGCAATCATCCATTCCTGCATATGTTCCCCTCCCCTGATATCCTCATCAAATGGATATTATAAGAGGCAGGGCATAAAATATCTGTCAAACACAGACGAATACCTCTAAAAAGTTTTCGTCAAAAAAATCCCTGAAACACCGGCGTGCTCCAAATACTGTCTTCATACACGATTACTGACCCTCTTTAAATACAATCTCATTGTCCTTTACAAGACCCAGTCTTTCTCTCGCAACTTCCTCTGCATATTCATCTGTCTGCATATAATCTCTTAATTCTTCTATTTCTTTCGTCCGTTCCTGTTCCTCTTCTATCGCCTGTTCCAGAGTAGCTGCCTTTGCATCATAAACAGCCAGTCTGCCCTGAAGACGACGACTCTCAATCATCAGCCCGCCAAGCAGGATTAAAACGACCAGGGCAATTGCAAGCATACCGAGACGGTTGTACCCTATTATATTCTTTTTTTTGCTTTTTTTATTTGTTTTACCCAATTTGCCTGCCTTTCCTTTTTTGCACATTTATACACAAAAATTTTACAACGTCTGACCGGAAATAGCAACCACTTTATCAAAAGTTTTGATAAAACCGCAGGAATTTCCAGGATTCGGGTACACATTTTTACAAAAAAAGCACTGATTGTCAGCCCACAGAGCAAGCTCCCCAGAGCAATGCCCAAAAACAAAAAAAAGCGCAGACTTCCCTGATTGGTTCTGTATACTGACGAAAAAACCGCAATTGAGCAGAACAGCCAGAACAGAATATCCTCCGCAGCCACCCAAAAAGTATCATGGGGGATCACTCTTCTGAAAGCCCTCAAAAAGTCATAACATAAAAGAAGAGCTGCTCCGGTGACGACTGCCTGCAGAAAAAGTAGCATTTCATGGTGGATATAACTGCTCATAAATTATCGAAACATCCTTTTCAGAAGGGACTCCTCTTTTTTTCCGCTGATTTTCGACAAATATGTCATACTGTCGGTTTTCCCTTCCAGATCTACTTCTCCTTTTTCCAGATCCAGCCTTTTCACATGAAGCTGCTCTCCCTTTATCAAAAGTTTTCCTGCCTCTGTAAAAAGCAAGATTTCTTTTTCATCAAATGACTTCACATCGCTTACTCCACTTACAGTCCCGCCGTTTCGGTTCCAAAGCTCTATGCGATGAGATACCCCATTCTTCCTCTCTTCCACTCCAATCCTCCCAACGGTTATTCCACTATCAGTTTATGTGGATTTCCCGATGATTATGCCGGAGTCAGACCTGAAAGAACTTTATGCTCTGCAGTCAGATCAGAGATAGCGGTACATACTTTCCACTTCTTCTTTTCTCACTGTTTCCTTTACTTCCAGAACTTCTACTTTTACATTTTTGCTTCCGAACTGGATTTCAATGATATCACCTGTCTTCACTGATACAGATGCCTTTGCCGGCTTGTCGTTTACCAGAACACGCCCGGCATCACACGCCTCGTTCGCCACTGTACGACGTTTAATCAGACGGGATACCTTGAGATATTTGTCTAAACGCATGTTTTCCTCCTTAAAAAAGGTAAAAATAAGGGGGAACCGAAGTTCCCCCAGTTATCATCCATGAATTATTTTGCGTTGATCATGTCTTTTAAAGCTTTTCCTGCTTTGAATTTAGGAGCTTTGGAAGCTTCAATTGTCATAGTCTCGCCTGTCTGAGGATTTCTGCCCTCTCTAGCAGCTCTCTCGCTGACTTCAAATGTACCGAAACCAACTAACTGAATTTTACCACCGTTTTTCAGTTCTTTAGATACTACATCAACAAAAGACTTCAGAACGTCTTCAACATCTTTCTTGGAAAGATTTGTCTCTTTCGCCATTGCTGCTACTAATTCTGTTTTATTCATGGTTGTTTCCTCCTCTAATACTTTCATAGTTTGATGACTTCTGCCATTTAGCGACAGAGCCCTATCATCTATATATATACCTTTTCCCTATTGTTGTCAAGGTTTTTCCCTGTTATTATGGCTGCTCAGATTGTTTTTTTGTGAATTTTCACGAAGTTTGCGTTCCCGCGCCTTCAGTTCCTCCCAGCTTAAGGAATTGAGTTCCTGATCCTCAGGAGTAAATATCTTTGGATGACGGAATTTCATCTTTTCTGTAATTCCTTCAATAACATCCTCCAGAGTAAACAACCCTTCCTCTTTGGCGATCACACTATTGAGAACCACCTGAAGCAGTAAGTCACCAAGTTCTTCACAAAGATTATCTCCGCAGCCTTCCTTCTCAAGAGTATCTATACTTTCAAGAACCTCCTGGGTTTCATTGACAAGACAGGTTTTCAGGCTTTCATGGGTCTGGACACTGTCCCATGGGCATTTCTCCCTGAGAAGCTCCACTACCTCCACGAAATCAGAGAAGGTATTTTTCACTGATTCTTTCATAAATTACATCATTTTATTTACCATGGCGAGAACAGCTTCACCCATAGCTGCAGATTTCTCATCTGCATCTGCAAGGGAAGTTCCCTTTACACCATAGTAGAATTTAACCTTAGGCTCTGTTCCGGACGGTCTTACGCATACCCACGCATCGTCTGTCAAATCATAATACAGAACATTGGATTTCGGAAGTCCGGTAGGCTTCACTTCACCGGTTGCAAGATCTTTGACAGTATCTTCTTTATAGTCTCTTGCAGAAACTACTTTATGTCCTGCAAACTCTGCCGGGGGATTCTGACGAAGTGTATCCATGATCTCCTGAATTTTCTGAAGACCTTCAATACCTTTAAGTGTTACAGATTTGATATCATCTTTATAGTATCCGAACTGCTCATACATATCAATCATTGCATCCCATAAGGTCTTGCCCTGAGTCTTGTAATATGCAGCAGCTTCACAAAGCGCCATAGTTGCAACAATGGCATCTTTATCTCTTGCATAAGTTCCGATCAGACATCCATAGCTTTCCTCAAAACCGAAGAGGTAAGTACCTTTTCCGCTGTTTTCAAAGCCGAGAATCTGCTGTCCGATAAATTTAAAGCCTGTGAGAACTTCGATCAGATTTACACCATATCCCTTGGCAATGGCATCTGCCAGATTACTTGTAACAATCGTCTTGATCAGAGCGCCATCTTCCGGAAGACTTCCGTTTACAGCCTTTCTCTGGCTAATTTCATAGTTTGCAAGGAGGCATCCTGACATATTTCCGGTAAGGTCATGGTATTCACCGTTTTTGTCTTTTACACGAACACCAAGACGGTCTGCGTCAGGGTCTGTTGCAAGAACAAGGTCTGCATCGATTTCTTTCGCAAGCTTAAGACCGAGTTCAAAAGCTTCCGCCGCTTCCGGGTTTGGATAGCTGACTGTCGGGAAATTACCATCCGGCAGTTCCTGCTCTTTTACTACATATACGTTTTCAAATCCCAGCTCTTTCAGAATTCTTCTTGCAGGGATGTTTCCTGTTCCGTGAAGAGGACTGTAAACAATTTTTAAGTTTTTACCTTCTGCCTCGATAGCATCCATATGGATTACCTGTTTCTTAAGCTCTGCAATGTAAGCATCGTCAATAGCCTGTCCGATTATTTCAAACAGTCCGGCAGTTTCTGCTGCTGCTTTATCCATAGTTTTTACAGTATTCCAGTCTGAGATTGCTTTTACCTCTGCCATGATTCCGGAATCATGAGGCGGAGTAATCTGCGCGCCATCTTCCCAGTACACTTTATAACCGTTGTATTCAGGCGGATTATGGCTTGCTGTGATATTGATACCTGCCACACAGCCCAGATGACGTACCGCAAAAGAAAGCTCAGGTGTCGGTCTTAAGGATTCAAAAAGAAACGCCTTAATTCCGTTTGCAGCCAGACAAAGCGCTGCTTCCTGTGCAAATTCCGGTGACATATGGCGGGAATCATAAGCAATGGCAACACCCTGTGACTGTTTGTTTACTTTCGCGATATAATTGGCAAGTCCCTGTGTGGCGCGTCTTACAACGTAGATATTCATACGGTTTGTTCCGGCTCCGATAATACCGCGCAGACCTGCTGTACCGAATTCCAGATCCATATAAAAGCGCTCTTTAATCTCGTTTTCATCTTCTTTGACAGCCAATAATTCCTTTTTTGTTTCTTCATCAAAGTATGGGTTTTCTATCCACTGTTCATAAGTTGCCTTGTAATCCATACCAAGCCCTCCTGTACATAATATTTTTTCATAACGATTCGGCATTTTGTATTTACCGGATGTTACATGCTTTCTATATTATATAACAGTTTTATCAAAAAAGGAAGTAAAAACCCAAGGTTTCCTTCGTCAAAACGGATAAATCCCGAAACATTTTTCCCCAAATTTCTCCCAGGTTATACTCTGTTTTATTAATACCCTCAATTTCTCCGTATTCTTTTCGGATATCCAGGCCTTATTGTGAGAATAATAATAATTTGCCAGTTTCCAGTATTTTTCCGGATACATAAAACGTATCCTGAGATTCTCCCATTCCATTCTGGAAATCGGACGAATCCTGTGATAAACACTGAGCATATCACGGGCAAACTCCAGATTCCAATTATATTTCTCCAGAATTTTTCTCATAAAACGGTAAAGATCAGATATTTGAATGTCATAATTCCAATGTCTGAAATTTGTCACTGCCGTGCCATTCTTCATCATCAGCACATTATGCTGGCTGTATTCTCCATGACAGACCTCTCCTTCCTGCCATGACTTTTCCCTGAGTTCCTCATACCCGGAATCTCCCAGCATCTCCAGCGCCAGTTCCCCGCGTTTCAGGAACCATTCCACACTTTCCAGAAATTCTTTTTCAAAAACTCCTGTCCCCCCTTTTTTTCGTATAAATTTGCGGATTTTTCGAATTTCCTGATTATGGCGCACATACACTTCTCTCAGCGATTGTCCCCTGTATTCCTCTGCAGGCGTAAGCTTCATGACGGTATGTAAATTCGCCAATGTACTTACACTTCTGAGAATCTCCTCTCTTGATTTCGTATCGCACTCTCGTCCCTCATACCAGTATTGGAGCGTAAAAGCCACATCATCTTTATCCCGGCTCACAAGATTTCCTTCCTGATTCGGAAGGAAACTGTCCACATAAATTCCCTTTTCCTTCAGAATAAGAAGCAGCTCCTGCTGCTTCCCAAGTTTTTTCTCCGAACCTGCAAATTCCTTCAAAATCAAAAGTCCCTTTTCTGTATGGCAAAGCAGCGCTCCTCTGGTGCGGGCTGTTGTTTCTGCTTTCAGACCATACTGCTCCAGAGTGCTGAGTCCGTAATCATACAATTGCATATCCCCCTCTGATTTTAGTCCCTTTTATCTTATGTACTGCACTCTCAGGATATGTCAGACCTGCCCTGTCATTAACGGACAAAAAAAGAGCGCCGCCTTGACGCTCTTTTTTTACTTATTTATCAAATTTAAAAGTGTCTCTTTTTTGTTCAGCTCCGGTTCTTCCAAAACCATTTCCAGAAGGCTATTCAGAACCGCGCCGATTTCTTTTCCAGGTTTCATTCCTGCATCTATCAGGTCACTCCCTGTTACCGCCAGGGTTTTAAGAGAAATACATTCTTTTTTCTCCAGGATTTCCCGGTAAAGAAACGTAAGCTTTTCAATTCTCTCCAACTTTTCTTCTCTTTTATAATCGCTCTGTGCAAGCATATCTGCTTTCTGCACCATAAGATATTCCGGAAAAAGTTCTTCTCCAATCTTATTCAAAGCCCGCCTTACACTTTTCGGCGTATTTTCCGGACGGTAATCGTGCCATTTCACAAGATGGCTTACCTTTCTTATGGTATCATTGTCAAATTTCAAGCGACGCAGGATTTCCTTTGCCATCTTTTCTCCCACAGAACCATGTGTCTTGAAATGGTCTCTTCCATTCTCATCCGTCGTTTTTACCTTTGGCTTGCCAATATCATGCAGAAGCATCGTCAGACGCAGTACCTTGTCGCAGGGAACATTTAAAAGGCTGTGAAGGGTGTGTTCTCCAACAGTCCAACAGTGATGAGGGGTATTCTGTTCCGTGTTCATGCAGGCGTCAAATTCCGGCAGAAATTCTTTTGTGATGCCTGTCTCCCAGGCTGTTCTCAGATAATCGGGATGAGGAGAAACAAGAAGTTTCACCAGCTCTGTCTCAATACGCTCCGCGCTTACATTTTTAAGATTTGGCGCAATAACGGACAGAGCAGCTTTCGTCTCCTTTTCAATCTCAAAGCCCAGTTGGGCGCTGAACCGCACAGCACGCATGATACGCAATGCATCCTCTGTGAACCGTTCCAGAGGATTTCCCACACAGCGGATGATTTTTTTCTTAATATCCTCAAGTCCGCCAAACATATCTACCAGCCCGGAAGACGTATTATATGCCATTGCATTGATGGTAAAATCCCTGCGCTTTAAATCTTCCTCCAGACTTGCTGTAAACGTCACTTCTTTCGGATGGCGGCCGTCCTCATACTCTCCGTCTACACGATATGTCGTCACCTCGAAGCCTTCTTTATCTATCATAACTGTGACAGTCCCATGCTGCAGACCGGTGTCCACTGTCCGCCTAAATAACGCCTTCACCTGTTCCGGCTTCGCCGAAGTAGTGATATCCCAATCATCCGGCTTCCTTCCCAATATGGAGTCACGGACACAGCCGCCCACCGCATAAGCTTCGAATCCGGCTGTTTCTAATTTATTTATGATAAATTCTACTTTTTCTGGTATTGTCAGAACCATTCTGCATCCTCGTGTTAATTAATATGCTCTTCCCCAATATACCATTTTTTTAGCCGGTTTTCCGCAGCAAACACAAACATCGCTTAACTGCTCCTGTTCGAACGGCATACATCTGGAAGTTGCCTGTACGTCTTCTTTAATCTTGTCCTCGCACTCACGGCAGCCGCACCACATTGCTTTTACGAAGCCCGGTTTGTTGTTGATTGTGTCCTTGAACTCTTCGTAATTCGTTGCAACATAAGTATGAGCCTCTCTGTGTGCACGTGCGCGTTCCAGCATCTCTTTCTGCATAGTATCCAGGATTTCCTGAACCTTCTGTGCAAGCTCTTCGAATTTCACTACATATTTCTCTCTTGTATCGCGACGGCAGATTACAGCCTGTCCGTTCTCGATATCCTTTGGTCCGCACTCAATACGAACCGGAATACCGCGCATTTCCTGTTCTGCGAATTTGAATCCCGGACTCTTGTCTGTATCATCCACTTTTACGCGGAATCCGGCTTTCTTTAATTCTGCAAACATTTCGTCTGCTTTCTCAAGAACGCCTTCTTTTCTCTGCTGAATCGGGATGATAACAGCCTGAACAGGAGCGATTCTCGGAGGCAGAACAAGTCCGCTGTTGTCGCCGTGTACCATGATAATAGCGCCGATCATACGTGTTGTCATACCCCATGAAGTCTGGTGTACGTACTGTAACTGGTTGTTTTTATCTGTATACTGGATGCCGAAAGCTCTGGCAAATCCATCGCCGAAGTTATGGCTTGTTCCTGACTGAAGCGCTTTACCGTCGTGCATCAGAGACTCGATTGTATAAGTAGCCTCAGCTCCTGCAAATTTCTCCTTGTCTGTTTTCTGGCCTTTTACAACCGGAATAGCAAGAACTTCTTCACAGAAATCCGCATAAACATTCAGCATCTGAATTGTTCTCTCTTCTGCTTCTTCTGCTGTTGCATGAGCAGTATGCCCTTCCTGCCACAGAAATTCACGGGAACGAAGGAACGGACGGGTTGTCTTTTCCCAACGTACTACGGAACACCACTGATTGTATACTTTTGGCAAATCTCTGTGAGACTGAATTTCTTTCTGATAAAAATCACAGAACAGAGTCTCAGAAGTCGGACGTACACAGAGACGCTCCTGAAGCGGTTCTAATCCTCCATGTGTAACCCATGCTACTTCCGGAGCAAATCCTTCTACATGATCTTTTTCTTTTTCAAGAAGAGATTCCGGAATAAACATTGGCATATATACATTCTGTACTCCTGTCTCCTTGAATCTTCTGTCAAGCTCATTCTGGATATTCTCCCAGATTGCATAACCTGCCGGTTTGATTACCATACATCCCTTTACGCTTGTGTAATCACAGAGTTCTGCTTTTTTTACAACATCTGTATACCACTGGGCGAAATCGTCTTCCATGGAAGTAATAGCTTCCACAAGCTTTTTGTTGTTTGCCATATCTTTTCTCCTTTTTTGATTTTATTTTTGCATTTCACGGGACGGGACTTATATGAACAAAAAAGAAGCCTTCCATCCCTGTCAAGGGACCGAAAGGCTTCGGCGGTACCACCCTAATTAGCATTGTATTGAATATACGCTGCTCTCTCTATTTCCTGTAACGCCGGAATTGCGCCGTACTTCAGTTGCACGGGGCTCCGAGGCCGGTTCCATGATTCACGCACAAAGTCCTCACACCACCGCTGCCTGTGCAGACCGGGACTTCTCTCTGGGATTGCTCCTCATGTACTATTCTCTTCAACGCCATAATTTCTTTATGATTCCTTCACTATTTTATGCGAAACCCCTGAAGGTGTCAACCCCTTTTATACGGTAAAACTGATTTCTCTTCCTGTTCGGTTGTATTTGTAATATCTCACTCCCGCTGCATCCAGCATACGTTTAGATGCGATAACAGACGGGGTATCTGCATACTTGTCACAGTCGTAAACAATTGTCTTGATACCGGCCTGAATGATGGCTTTTGCACATTCATTACACGGAAAAAGGGACACATACAGCTTTGCCCCCTCCAGACTTCCGCCCCGGTAATTCAGTATCGCATTCAATTCGCTGTGCGTAACATAGAGATATTTCGTATCGAGAGGATCCCCCTCCCTTGCCCATGGAAATTTATCATCGGAACACCCCATGGGAAATCCGTTATATCCCATTGAAAGAATTTTATTGTCCTGACTCACAATACAGGCTCCCACCTGTGAATGCGGATCCTTGGAACGCATGCCGGAAAGCATGGCTACTCCCATGAAATATTCATCCCAGGACAGATACCCGTCTCTTTTGTGATCATTGTCCCCCATAACAATACCTCCCCGGCTCTTTTATTCCTCTATCTGTGCGATTCTTCTTGCGTGTCTTTCATCTCCGGAAAACGGTGTATTCAGGAATGTTTCCACAATTTTCACAGCCAGTCCCGGTCCTACTACTCTTCCTCCCAGCGCAAGAACGTTTGCGTCATTGTGAAGTCGTGTAGCCTCTGCACAAAAGCAATCTGTACAGAGAGCTGCGCGAATTCCTTTAAATTTATTTGCAGTGATAGAGATACCGATTCCTGTTCCGCAGATCAGAATTCCCTTTTCACATTCTCCGCTCTGAATTGCCTTCGCTACTTTTTTCGCATAAACCGGGTAATCTACAGCCGCTGTACTGTCACAGCCGAAATCCTTATATTCGATTCCCTTTTCATCCAAATACTTCTTGATTTCCTGTTTCAGTTCATAACCGCCGTGGTCACATCCTAATGCTATCATTTCTTTTCCTCCTACTGTTGTCTTCTGTTTTTGTCTGAAATAATTTTATTCTGCCTGAATCCTTTTATGGCCTGCTGCTTTCAAAAGCCGGTTCATAATCGCCTGTCCCATCCGCGGCGTATAAAAGGCTTCAGAATAAATCACCTTTGCATCTCCCTCGTCAAATTCACGAAGAACTTCGTATAAGTGATGTGCAATCGTCTCTTCCTCCTCACGACTGCCAATACTCTTGATGATACAGGTTTTCGGATATCTGCCCATTGTTTCATCTGTTGCAATAATTCCGACTTTTTTTCCTTCGGCTTCCGCCGCTTTTACAAGAGCTGTGATTTTTCGGATTACCGACTCTGTTTCTCCTTCCACAATAGCCAAATCTGCCCTGGGCGCATAATGTCGATATTTCATTCCCGGAGCTTTTGGCCGCACACTGCTGTCTGTGATCAGAAGCCCCTTATCCATTTTTACATCGCCCAGAAGCTCCTGAAGCATTTCCAGAGAAATATATCCGGGTCTTAATACCACCGGAATTTCCTCTGTAAAATCCACAATCGTGGATTCCAGACCGATTCCCACCTGACCGCCGTCAATAATCATGTCAATAGCGCCGCCTAAATCCTCTTCCACATGCTGAGCAGTAGTTGGACTTGGCCTTCCTGATGTATTGGCACTTGGAGCAGCCACATAGCCTCCTGCTGCCAGAATCAGTTCCTGTGCGATTCTGTCACTTGGAAAACGCACAGCCACACTGTCAAGCCCTCCTGTTGTTTCAGGAGGCACGATTTCTGCCTTAGGAAGAATCATAGTCAGAGGTCCCGGCCAGTATTTTTCTGCCAGAAGCTTCGCCTTCGGGGGAATCTCTTTTACGATGGGAGCAAGAGCGTCCATTCTGGCAATATGTACGATCAGGGGATTATCCGAAGGACGTCCCTTTGCCGCATATATTTTCATAGATGCCTGGGAATCCAGCGCATTCCCTCCAAGTCCGTAGACTGTTTCTGTAGGAAAGGCGACAAGCCCTCCGTTTTTCAGGATTTCCCCTCCGCGTCTTATAGCTTCCATATCCGGTTTTTCCGTTGTCATGGATACAACTTCTGCTTTCATTTCCATCCTGCTTTCTATTGTATAATCTGTTCTTTTAAATCGTCCTTATTTTACACGATTTTTATTCATCTGTCCATTCTGCGTTTATACGCCTTAATCTACCTTCAGAATATATGTGGAAGAATTCCCGGACTGGAACACCTTTTCACCTATTTCCAAAAGCAGCTCTTCGTTGAGTCTGTCCCCATATTTTTCAAATTCCCTGGAGCCCACTACAATATAGGAAATCTCATATTTATCAATCAAAAACTTTACCAGAGCTTCATCTGAAGAAGTGTAAATACTCTGAATATCTGCGCTCTTCTGATTCAGATCTCCGGTATCGTTCCTCCATAGCCATTCGTGAACATACCAGCCAAGAACTGTGGGAAGCCCTGTCATTGCAGACACACGCTCATACCCTGTATAGCTGTCTCCATTTGCCTCTAGAACTACCGGAGAACCTTCGATATTTGCTTTCAGCCAGCGGATAGCGGACGCATCCTGAGGAAAGTCTGTTTCCAGAAAAGCGGTTGCGTTCAGTCCCTGATAATCCGCCGGATTTTGCACATTCCCGAACCATGCGCGAACACTGTTGCCAAAATATCCAAGAGTCCAGCAAAGAAGCGCCAGCGCAATTCCAGCCGACAGCTTCAGGATTTTCGACTTCGTTACTGCAAGCAGCCTGTAAATCCCATATCCCATAGTCATTCCAAACAAGATATATGCCTGATATGTCAGTTTAAACATGGTATTTGCCCTTGCATTTCCGTTTTCGTAAATGTCACGGACATAGACAAGCTCCGGAATGAGCACAAGCCCGATCGCGCAAAGTCCCATGATAACTGCAAAAAGATCCGGTATTTCTATTGCACTCATCACTTTATAGAGGCTTCTGTTTTCTTTCTCTCTGAGTTTTTCCCACAAAACAGAAACAATAAACAGAATCGAAAGAATTCCCGGAAGCCCCCACAAAACCAGAAGTTGATAAAATCTGGAATGGTGCTGGGCGATTCCTATTCCCTGAAACATTGTCTCAAATTTCAGATTAAAAGGAAGAATCACAGTATATGCCACAAGGATAACCTCCACAGCCTGCGCTGCAGTCACAGCCAGAATCGTTCTGACCTTTCCTTTAAACTGAATGATATTTGCAAAGAGCACAACGCCTCCGGTTACCACAAAATAAATCACAAAATCCCAGAAATTTGACCACTGGAACATTCCAAGGAACATGGCTGCAAGAAGGATATGGGGACAGAGAAGCTGTCTCTTCCAAAAACTTTTTCCTGAAAAGTCTTCCTCTTCTCCTCTTTCCGAAAGCACATTTCGCATCCATGCATAAAGAATGCCTGTAATCAGAAGTACAAAAATAATGTTCACAACATGGGCATGAAGATCCCCAAGCACAAAGGAATAGCAGGGAAATTCATGGATTGTCTTGTCCGGAACATCCGGATTATGCCCGATATAGCGGGTTGCATTGGGAAACCAGTATCCCGAAACTTCCTCTCCCTTCCACTTCTGGATCCACGGAAGAATCTTACTGTAAATCACATAATGCATATTTCCTGCAATGGAAACTGCAAATCCCGCTGTAATTCCTGAAACAGCGGGAATCCACTTTTTTTTGCCTGTAAGAGAATGCTTCAACCGGTCAGATGCCATCTGGTAAACAAGGGAAAACGGCATTACAAAGGCAAGTCCCGCCACAAAGGTACGCATAAGATTATAGGTGATTTCCACCTTGCATCCTGAAAGCTTTGACAGGAAAACTGCGAAATACTGTCCTCCGTAATAATAGTTGATGGTTCCTTCCGAATACCACAGGTCTCTCGCCGGAAGCACACTGCTTCGCATCATTGCCTCCATAAATCCATAATCCATGAATTTCTCTGTACGAAAGTCCGCAGCCGGATGAAATCCGGCAAGATAAGTCCATAAAAGAAAGAAGACAAAAAACAGCACTTCTTCCCAGAATATCAGTCTCCCATGGTCAAAGGGCATACATTCAAAGCCCTTTTTTTCCTGATGCCTATGAAGCGCCAGACCGCCTGCTGCGCACACAAGGGTCACAACGCCCACGCAGGTCACTGTCGTAAACGGCAAAAGCTTCACAGCTACCAGAAACCACGTAAGAAAACCGGTAAGCGCAATGGCAAGTACCTTGGAAAACACCCATCCCTTGTCCGAAAATCCCCGAAACAGCCATCCTGTCAGGGGCATTGTCATAAGCCCCATCACAAAAGCCAGAAGCCACCAGGTCCAAAATGCCCACACATCACTTTTCAGCAGAAATGCCGACAGAGCCAGAAGCGCTGCTGTCAGCAGTATTTCCGGTATTACTTTCTTTATCCGTTGTTTCATAAATTCTGATTCTCCTATCCTCCGATTCAAACACCTCCGGGTATACGCTTCGGATTACATCCTCCCTGCATTCCCTCTGTTCGAACTCCATTCCTTCCTCAAAAAGAATGTATGTGATACGCTCTTTTTCCACAGTTTCTTTAAGCTCTTGCCTGTCCGCTGTGGTGTAAACGGTTACTGCCTGCGCTGCCCGGTAATTGGTATCATATCCTGCAGACCAGGCGTAATAAGGCCATCCGCAGTACATCATAACTCCGGACATGGTAACCTCATTCATACTATATTGGGGGGTGAGCAGCAGATCGTTCTTCCCCAGGTTCTCCGACAGCCAGTCGGTAACCCCACTTTCTGCCTTCACGCTCACCCTCCGTCCGGGGCCATTTCCCCTCAAGATGATGGCAAAGTCATAAATTCCCGTCACAGTAAGACAAAGGGAAAGAAGCACAGCCGTGATTTTCCCTGTTATCCCTTTGCCGGACAGCCTGCACACAGCATCTGCCCAGAACATGGCGAGAAAAGCATAAGAAATCATAATATACTTATGATTTACATTAATATCCGGTGTCAGGGAAAAAACAAATGCAAACACTGCCGGGAACAAGAAGCTCAGAAGAATCGCTCTTCCCTTCCTTTTCAGGAAACAGGCAAGCACCGCAAGTCCCAGAAAAAAGACACCGCTCATAAAAAACAAATATATAATCACTCCCCACAAAGTTTTTTCTTCTGCGAGGAAACCAAACTGGATCTTCGGGCTCATCGCCTGACCGCTGATAAAAATCCGGGACTGAAGCACAGAGAAAAACACCGCTACAGCTGCAGTCACCGTATAATCCAACTTTCCATCCGAAAAAATCCCGAATCCCATAAGAATCAGAAGACCTCCGATTAAGGCAGCTCCGTTCCAGAATGCCAGAAGTCCCAGAATCATGCCCAGAACAAGCGCAGTTTCCAGATTTCTGCTCTTCCATGCACTTCTGCCAAGCAGTCTGTCCTTCAGCCACACAAGTCCCTTTTCTTTATGGTCAAGTCCTGCCTCCAGAGCGTCCATATAAATCCAGATTGCCACTGAAACCACAAGAAGCCCAAATGCCAGATGTCTTTGATTCAGGTACACATTGAAATTCCAAAGCCCCCAGTTTTCATTGAGGGTATAACCGATAAACGACGTATTTTCGGCAAAAGCCTCCGCCAAATTTCCTGCTTTCATATGCTCCAGAACAAAAACAAAAAATGCGGCTCCGCTTCTGAAGAAAAAGAATATTCCCGTAAGGATTCCGCAGGCTGTTTTGCCTGTGATCCGCACTGCAAGCAGATACAGCAGCATAAGAAAGCCCACCAGAGAAAGAATGCTTGGAACATTATACGCCCAGTCCAAAGGAAGCCCCAGATATTCCAGGTTTCCGGAAAGAAATTGGAACATGAAGTGATATTTCACATCTGCTCCTCCAAAATGCGGGTACTGGGTAGGAAAATTATTCCCCAGTGAAAAGGAACGCATCATTGCAGTGTGGGGCGCATAATCCCCATAAACTGTAAAACCGGAATATATCCTTCCGCCATGTATGTTAAATACATAAAACATCATGTAGGAAATGCAGACAAAGAGAATCCCGAAATAAATTACTTCTTTCTTAAGAGTTTTCCTGTTCATTACCATTTGCGTAATTCTGTATGTATTCGCTGTATTTCCCTTGCGTCCGGCTCGCAGATACAGGTATGTCGCTGCAATACTGACCATAAATCCTGCAAGATTCCCGTAAAAAAGAGGATTTTGCGCGCCTGTGCAAACGCTTGCAAACCAGGATGCTACATACACTGTCCAGGTAAGCATCAGCGTTCCCAGACCAAAGGATGCAGGAATCAGAAACCATATCTGATTTATCCCCTGTACTGTCTGCTCCTTTTTCGGATGAGACAGAAGTCCCGTCAGTATTTCATATCCAAGTATTCCTGAAAAAATCAGGTAAATCATTCCCAACATATATTTTCCCACTTTCTCTTCGTTCAGTATACCAAAAGAATCCGTTCTTTAAAAGCCCCATCCTAAATAACTACTTATTTTTTTCTATGTATTCACAAATCCCTTCTGAAACTGCCTGCGCCGCTTTTTTCTGATACGACTCAGTCTTAAGCTTTGCCGCCTCCTCCGGATTTGTGAGAAAACCACACTCCACAATAGCCAGTATTCCCGGGCTTCTCTTCAGAAGGTAATAGCTTGTATTTCCCTTGGCCATCCGGGGTCTTTGCACATCAAGTTCCTCATTTAATTTCTTCTGAATGCTTTCTGCCAGCTCCCGCCCTTCTGCCGAACCCTCATAATAAAAGACCTGCGGTCCTTTCACAGAGGAATCCTGATAGCTGTTCTGATGAATACTCACAGAAAGAACCGGGGATTTTTCCCTGATAAGAGCGATCCGTCTCTGCATATCCTGCGCTTTTTTGTTTGCGCAGTCTTCCTCATAAAGTCCCTCATCCCCTGTTCTGGTCATTACAACTCTGAATCCCTTTTTTTCAAGGTCATCCCTGATCAGCATTGCAATTGAAAGATTTATTCCTTTTTCTTCAAGATTGCCTATTCCTATCATTCCGGGATCCATTCCTCCATGTCCCGGATCTATAAGAATCACTTTATTTTCCTGCCGGATTTCTCTGGAGACAACCGCGGCTTCCCTGGACAGAAAATAAAAACTGACCAGAAGGAGACACGTCATTGACAGCTCCATCACATACTTTTTCATATAAAAACACCCCCTGGCATATTCAATTAAATATATGTCCACGGGAGTGTTTTTAGCATAAAATACCGTTTACTTTTTCAGTTTCTAATTTTCTATTTCAGATTGTCACTGATTACCTGCCAGATACTGCTGTTCTCAAATCCCAGCTTCCATGCAGCCACACCTGCAAGCTCATACTTCTTGGCAAGCTGTACTTTCGCAGCCAGAGATTCTCCGTCTTCCAGCCAGATTTCATAAGATGCTCCATCTTTTTCATAGGAGCCGTAATTCTGTCCTGTCGTCTTATCCCAGTAGATTTCTGCCTGGTTTTCTGCAAGCGCATTCTGTGCGGTATCCATTCCGATTGCTTCACTGGAAAGTGTTCCTGCAACGACCTTCCATAATCTGGTATAGAACGGAACTGCATTGATTACTCTCTGAGGGGGAACCTCCTCAAGTGTATCCTGGATTCCCTTTTCCACCCACGGAAGAGACGCCACTGAACCGGCTTTTTCGGAACCGACATAATGCTCGTCATATCCCATAATGATTACATAATCCACCACACGTCCCTGCTCTGCACGGTCGTAATGACTGGTAAAATCCTCAGGAACCGGATTGTCTACAGAAAGTACAAGATTATTCTTGTGACATTCAATAGACATTTCTCTCAGAAACTGAAGGAAATGGATTCCCACATCCTCGCTTAAGTATTCGAAATCAATATTGATACCGTCAAGTCCCACTGCAAGCGCCGCCTGAATCAGATTATTCACCAGATTCTGTCTTGAGCTTGTTCTGGACAGGGTTTCCATAGTGCTGATGTTCTCACTGAAATTGTCTACCAATCCCCACACCTTCAGCCCCATCCCATGAGCCTGCGCCACATAGTCGGAGCTTGCAATATTCATAATACTGCCATCATTGTCTGTAATGGAAAACCATGTCGGAGAAATCACATTTACTCCTGTCATATTGGCAGTCGCCTCTCCGAGATAAGCATTGGCTTCCATAGTAGTTACCTGATGCCATACCATATTGACAGGCTCATCCATTGTAAGATACGTATATTCTTCTCTCTCAAACACTCTGTCAAAATCGATTCTGGAAGGCTCGCCTACACGCTTCTTCTCCACATAGCCGATATATCCGTCCGGAGATGCAACCTGTACCCAGTTCTCCATCTCTTCCATCAGACGCAAAACAGTTCCTTTTTGAACCTTTGCAAGAACCTCAGACTTGATTCCACCTCTGTAACGCAGATATGTATCTTTCTTAACAGTTACAGTATTAACATCACTGAAGTCATACTGAACTGCAATACGGTTTGGCTCAGTATATACATATACATCCATATCTGTATACTGCTTAATATAAGAAACATTCAGATAAACCTTATCATTCTTTATCCATACAGAACCGCCGCCTTCTGACTGTGCCGGTTCTTCTGTCAGCTGTGACGGAGTTGCATACAGCACACGCAGCCCTTCGCTGTCCCAATAAAATCTCTGATTCAAATACTGATTTACAAGAGAAATCGGAAGATAAAAATCTTCTCCGGACACAAGCCCTCTCTCTTCCATTTTTTCTGTTCCCAATACAATCGCCGCTTCATCTTCTGCCAGTTGCCCATAGTATTCGTTTAAATCCATCTGCTTCTTCGTGGGAAGATATCTGTTGATCAGATGAGCTCCTCCGCCAATCACGGCAAGAACCAAAATCAACACACAGACAACCACGACCGGCATATGTTTTTTATTCATGTTCTTCTTCCTTTCGGTAAAGTCTCGTTTCTATTCAGGAATGTTTACACTTTCCCGTTAAAATGAATCTCTCTTAGTATAACATACTTTTGGCAGATTGCATCAATAAAATATCCGGTTTATAAAAATTTTATAAGGCTGCCCGGGGCATTATGGGTTACAGGAAACATTGACAGTAATTCCGGACAGCCTTTTTCTCTTATGACTGTGTCTTTTTCAGACTTTTCGTGATATACTTCATTGCTTTTTGCTTCATTTAAAGCAGCAATATACCTTCATTCTCCCTCCTTTCATTAAGGCATGTTCGTTCCGAAACGCTCCATGACTGCTGTTTCAGAAAACACCATAGGATGAAGAAAAAATACATAGATCCTGCAGTTTCTTTATCTTAGGGAAATGGTATGTACATTGCGCAGCAGGAACGCTGCATGACTCCTGCAATGACATTGTGATGAATCGTAGAATTGATATTTTAACTGTTTATTAACCGGGTTTCACACTAAAAACCGCAGGTCACATTCTTTTTTCTATCTTTATTATACTTTATCTTTCTTGTCTTGCAAGCGTTTTCAGCAATTTGATAAAAATTTACGATTTTATTTCCAAATATTTTATAATTAGGTAAATTGATTTCCTTTACATCGTACACACTTGTGTTATATAATATAGAATAACAATAACCTTTTTTATGATAATTAACAGGATGTGATAATATGAAAATAGAGAAAATAAATGAAAATCAGATTCGCTGTACTTTAACAAAAGAGGATCTTGAAAGCCACCAGATTCGAATCAGCGAACTCGCCTACGGCACAGAAAAGGCAAAAAAACTCTTCCGTGACATGATGGAGCAAGCTGCGCTGCAGTTTGGTTTCGAAGCGGACAATATTCCGTTGATGATCGAGGCTATTCCGGTAAACGCAGAGAGCATCATTCTCATTGTCACCAAAGTTGAAGATCCCGAGGAGCTTGATACTCGCTTTTCCAAATTTGCACCTTTCCGTGGAGGTGACGCCGCAGATTCTCTGCACTTTGACGGAGCGGACAATATTATTGATATTTTCCAGAAGCTCTGTGAAGCCAAACTTCAGAGCCTTCCGAAGAAATCCAAAGAAAAGGACAGCACTCCAGAAGACAAAGAAGAGCCGGAAACTTCTGTCTCTGTAGATCTCATACGCCTCTTTGAATTCGATACCCTGGACGATGTGATTGCTGCCGCTCACGGACTAAACAGCTATTTCAACGGCGATAATACTCTTTACAAATATCAGGACAACTACAAACTTGTTCTCTGCCAGTCCGGCTCTGCTCCGGAAGAATTTAATAAAGTCTGCAATATCCTTTCCGAGTACGGTTACGGCAAAGGCTTTACCGCTTCCTCAGAAGCTTATCTAAAAGAACATGGAGAAATCATTTCGAAAAATGCCCTCCAGACTCTGGTCCAGATTTAATATGATTTGTAAAAGACCGCATCTGTTGCAGATGCGGTCTTTTTATACTGTCATTTATAATGATTATGCATTAAGAAAGTCATTGATCTGCTGAACAAGAACATCTACGTCCATGCCGTGAACCATAGCTGCTTCTTCCAGAGATTCCATCTGGGATGAAGGGCAGCCAATGCAGTGCATACCTGCTCTCATAAGGATTACTGCAATGTTTGGATCTGCCTGCAGAAGCTGACCGATCTGCATTTCCTTTGTAACTGTCATAATAGGTTTTCCTCCTTTATATTTTCACTGTGGCAGACATCTCGTCCCACTGCTGTTATTATACCCCCAAAAACCTCCGCAGGCAACCTTTTGTTTTTGTGTTGAAATTAATACTTGTAATCCTTTGATATATATATTAGAATAGGGTTAGATTCCCGACGTGGGAACAAAAGATTAAAAGGAGGATAATAACTATGGCATATGTAATTACTGACGAATGTGTAAGCTGTGGAACTTGCGAAAGCGAGTGCCCAAACGAAGCTATTTCTCAGGGCGATGAGCATTACGTAATCGACGCTGACGCTTGTGTAGACTGCGGAACTTGCGCAGAGGTTTGCCCAACAGAAGCTATCGTAGCAGGAGAATAATTCACCTGACATACACTCAAGAGCCGTTCCCTTTATCGGGAGCGGCTCTTTTTTGTTCCAGCAGCAGCTGCTTCCCGACGCGCAAGCTGCTGTCTTCTGATGGCTGCATCCAAATCTCTGCAGCGCATTTCCCCATCCCGCTTCATCTGGATTTCCTGCGCGATAAGCCGTTCCAGAATCTGCTGAAATTCCAACATCCTTCGCTCATCCGGATCAGGTTCTTCCACTGTCTGGGAAACTCCCGGAAGAAGTCGAATTTTACTCTCTGCGCTCCCCGGCACTGTACGGGAAATCCGGGGAATCAATTCCTTAATAGCACGAAGCTGCAGCCCTCTGTTCTTCAGTTCTTTAATATTGGCAAAAAGCCTTATATCATAGTCGGTGTAGTAGCGGTGTCCCTGCTCATTTCTTCTAATACGAAGTTCCAGCTCCTCCTCCCAGTATCTGAGGACATAGGACTTCACTTTCAACATTTCGGACGCCTGGGTAACTGTATATCGTTTATCCATACCACCCCTCCTTATCATGTTTATTATAAAATTGAAGAACAAAAAAAGCAAGAAAAAGAAGTTGACATAACACGACATCAACTTCTTTCAAATTCCCTGTTTATTCTTATTTCTTCATATTTACAAACTGCGTATATCTCGGCAACCATACCAGCTCCACCGTACCAATCGGGCCGTTTCTCTGTTTGGCTATGATAATTTCCGCTATATCTTTTTTCTCTGTATCTTTATGATAATAGTCATCGCGATAAATAAACATTACCACATCCGCATCCTGCTCAATGGCTCCGGATTCTCGAAGATCCGAAAGCATGGGTCTGTGGTCAGGACGCTGTTCCACCGCACGGCTCAACTGGGACAATGCAATAACCGGGACTCCCAGCTCTCTTGCAAGAGCTTTAAGAGAACGGGAAATATCAGAAATTTCCTGCTGTCTTGAATCACTTTTTCCACTACCACTCATCAACTGCAAGTAGTCAATCATAACAATACCAAGATTATGCTCCAACTTATATTTCCTGCATTTGGAGCGCATTTCACTGATGGAAATACCAGGTGTATCATCAATGATCAGATTGGAACGGCCAATGATATCCGCCCCTTCCACCAGCTTTGTCCAGTCCTCATCTTTCAGATTACCGGTTCTCATATTCTGGGAATCCACATGGGACTCCATGGCAAGAAGTCGGTTTACAAGCTGTTCCTTTGACATTTCCAGACTGAATATCGCCACTGTTACATCCTTTCTGAACGCCATATATTGCGCAATATTCAGAACAAAAGCTGTTTTTCCCATAGATGGTCGAGCCGCAATAAGTACAAGATCTGAAGGGTGCATCCCGGATGTCTTGTAGTCCAGATCCACAAATCCTGTGGGAATTCCTGTGACAGAGCCTTTCAGTTTAGACGCCTTTTCAATATTATTAATAGCATTTAAAACGACTTGCTGAATAGGTACATACTCTTCTGAATTTCTTCGCTGCAAAATATTAAAAAGCTTTTTTTCAGCCTCTTCTAGGATCATCTGGGTACTTTCTTTCTCCAGATAGCAGTTGTTGGCTATCTCTTCATTTGTCTTGATCAGACGACGCAAGACTGCCTTTTCACTGACAATATTTGCATAATACTTTACATTTGCGGAGGTTGGAACAGCCGAAATCAAATCCCGGACATACTCCATACTGCTGATATCCGGCGGAAGTTCTTTCTCCTTCAAACGATTCTGCAGCGTCACCAGATCTACAGGTTTTCCTTCATTGCACAGCTCCACCATTGCATCAAAAATGATTCCATACTGTTTTTGATAAAAATCATCGCTGGTAAGAATTTCCGATGCCACAAGGATTGCATCTCTGTCCAGAATCATAGAACCGATAACTGACTGTTCCGCCTCAATGCTGTGAGGAAGGATTCTTTTAATCAGCGCTTCATCCATTTCGTACCTCCGGAATTTACTGAGCTTCTTTCACCCATACTTTCAGGCTTCCTGTTACTTTCGGATGAAGACGTACGGGAACCTGTGTTACTCCCAGATTTCTGATCGGATTCGGAAGCTGAAGTTTCTTTTTATCCAGTTCCAGATTAAGCTGTTTCTTTGCTGCCTCTGAAATTTCCTTTGTGGAAACAGAACCGAAGGTTCTTCCACCCTCTCCCACCTTCAAAGTCAGGATGATTTCTTTCGTCTCGAGATCTTTGGCAAACGCCTGAGCAGCCTCCAGATTTTCCTGTGCCACTTTTTCTTCGTTCGCTTTCTGAAGCTTAAGATCATTTAAGTTTTTCGGTGTTGCTTCCAGACCCAGTTTCTTAGGCAAAATCATATTTCTGGCATAACCATCGCTGACATTTACAATCTCGCCCTTTTTTCCAAGGGACTTTACATCTTCAAGTAAGATAACTTTCATTTTGGTCTCCTCCTGATTGTCTATTTTTGTGTATAAAGAATTTCCCCTTTAAACAGGGGAAATCCAATTAACTTTGCCAATACGGTGCATAAATAACAGTCTAATTTTCATTAAACTGGTCAATGACTTCTTTTAGCATTTTTTCTGTTTCTTCCACCGGAGCCTTCACCTGGGCGCCTGCAATATTCATATGACCGCCTCCACCCATACGCTCCATCATCACCTGAACATTAATTTCATCAATCGCTCTGGCGCTGATATACACTTCATTATTATACTCAGTAAGCACAAATGAGGCTTTTACTCCTGCGATATTCAGCAATTCATTTGCAGCCTGCGCTCCTACAACTGTCGGGCTTTCCAGTCCTTCACTCGGACATCTGGCAATAGCGAAATAATTATTATAAATTTCCGCTGTACGCACAGCTTCCGCCCTCGCTTTATAGGAATCAATATTATCACGAAGCATCTTTCGCACACGGGTCACATCTGCGCCGCTTCTTCTCAGGAAAGCAGCCGCCTCAAAGGTACGCACGCCCGCCCTTGTGGTAAAGTTATTCGTGTCAATCATAATACCCGCATATATGCAGTCAGCTTCTATATTTCTGAGTCTCAGATCGTCTGAGAAATACTGAAGGATTTCCGCTACCATCTCACAGGTAGAGGATGCATACGGCTCCACATAGGAAAGCACTGCATTATCAATGACTTCATTTCCTCTTCTGTGATGGTCAAGAACCACGATTGTTCTGGTAAGGTACAGAAGATTCTGACATTCTGTATAACTTGGTTTGTTGGTATCAACAACAACCACAACTGTATTGTTATCCACCAGATTACGCGCCTGCTCGCTGTCTACGAACATGGACGGCTCATAATCCGGATTTCCCATATACCCCGCCATAAGAGGGCGGATGGAGGTCGTCGGGTCATTCACTACAATATGAACAGGCTTACCCAGAGTCTTGCCTGCGCGGTAAATACCAATAGCCGCTCCAAGAGCATCCACATCTGTAATTTTATGTCCCATGACAACTACACGGTCTTTGGTACTCATAAACTCTTTGAGCGCCTGTGCTTTAACCCTTGCTTTTACACGGGTCGTCTTTTCCATCTGCTGAGCTTTTCCACCAAAATAGGTAATATTATTGCCGTTCTTGATAACTACCTGATCGCCGCCACGGCCAAGAGCCATCTCAATGGCAATACGGGCATATTCGTAAGATTGCAGATATGTGCCTGCATTGATTCCGATACCGATACTTAAAGTAACCGCATTTTCATTCCCGATATTAACTGTCTTGACCTCGTCAAGAATGTGGAAACGCTGCTCTTTCAGCGCCTCCAGAGAACTCTGCCGCATGATCAGGAAATATTTATCTTTCTCCAATTTCTTAACAAGACCATCGAAATTGGAAAAATATTTGGTAATTTTACGGTCTATAAGAGCGATGAGCAGGGAACGGCGCACATCTTCTACCGTTTCCAACGCTTCCTCATAATTATCGAGATAAGCAAGGGCAACAACAATCTTATTATCCTCATTTTTCTGGATATATTCTTTTAATTCTGTATCATCGTAAAGATACATGGCAATGAGGCTCATGTTGCTGTTCTCAATTTTCAGCATATCACTGCTGCTTACCAGTTCTCCCAGCGCTACCTTCTGCATAGAAATCCGGTAAATCCTGTCATTAAATCTGGCGCTGACTTCCGTACTGCTTTTCTCTCCCGATGTAGGAAGCTTATCCGCGGTGATATCCGGAAAAACAGTGCTGATATTTTTTTTGTAGAACTGATCCTTTCCTGTCAAACTGGCAAAAATCCTGTTTGACCAGATCATCTTGCCGCTGGTATCCATAATTGCATAAGGTATGGCAAGCTCTTCAATTATCCTCTTTTCCAGCGTATCATACTGATTTGCAAAAGCGAGCAATTCATTCATTATACGTGGCTTATTCCACACGCAAAAGCCAACCGACATCCCGATATAGAGAAGAAGTCCGGCAGATACAAGCAGTCCTGCCTTTACACTGATCGGGTAAATCATCACATTGACTATAACCAGCAGCACCGACAGGTAAAACGGCCAGCGCGTAAGCCATCTGATATGCCCTTTTAATTTCACTTTATCATTCATACTTTTCTTTCCGTTCTTTACTCATTTGACAGTTATCGTTCAGGAACGCCGCTGCTTCCGCGCCGTATCTTTCCAAGCCCGGTACGTTTTGACAATCCTTATCCTTTATTATAACAGATTTCCTCTGATTTGACCATAGAGTAAAGAAAAAGTAATTTCAAAAAAATATACCGCCATCTTTACAGATGACGGTATATTGACATTAGTCCTGGATGTATGGCATCAGAGCCATATGACGTGCTCTCTTAATAGCAACTGTAAGAGCTCTCTGATGTTTTGCACAGTTTCCTGTGATTCTTCTTGGAAGGATTTTACCTCTTTCAGAAACATATTTTCTTAATTTAGCTACATCCTTGTAGTCGATCTCGTTGTTTTCTTTACCACAGAAAACGCAAACTTTTTTGCGTCTGCGGCCGCCTCTTCTCTTCATTGGAGAGTCTGGTCTTTCGCCTCTATTGTAAGCCATGATTGCTTTCCTCCTATTCTTATATTTCAGTTTGAATGTTTACCTTCCTTAAAAGTCAGATAAACGGAAGCTCCTCGTCAATTCCGTCCGGAATATTCATGAAGCCGTCTGCACTGGCTGCTGCAGGACTTGGCATAGATGGCGCCGGAGCGCTGGTACGCGGATGAGACGCTGTATAGTTATCACTTGCAGCCTTGCTCTCTGCGAATTCCTGTTCCTCTACTACAACCTCTGTCGTATAGACCTTCTGTCCATCACGGTTGGTGTAGCTGCCTGTCTGGATTCTTCCGGAAACGACTACTTTCAGTCCCTGACGGAAGTATTTCTCTGCAAATTCTGCGCTTCGTCCGAAGGACACACAGTTAATAAAGTCTGCTGTCGCCTCCCCGTCGCGGCGGAATCTTCTGTCTACTGCCAGAGTAAATCTGGCAATTGCCAATGCGTTCTCTCCTGCGGAATATCTCACCTCAGGATCTCTTGTTAAGCGTCCCATTAAAATGACTTTGTTCATAATCAGTACCTCATTTTCTCAAAATGTCTGAACGGGTTTCTTAATGGTGCTTTCTGAATTCTCTGTATAAAGATTAAGCGTCTTTTCTGACAACTAAGTATCTTAATACGTTATCCATGATGCGTACACGTTTCTCCAGCTCTGCCGGACACTGTGCGTCTGCTTCAAACTGAATGAAATAGTAGAAGCCTTCATGCATTTTCTGAATTTCGTAAGCTAATTTCTTCTTACCCCATTCTTCAACTTCTGTGATTGTGCCGCCGAAACGTGTAACGTATCCTTTTGCTTTCTCAACAACTGCGTCACGTACTTCGTCTTCAACTTTAGCACTCACAACTAATGCTAACTCGTACTTATTCATGCTATTCTACCTCCTTATGGTCTTTTGGCCCTTTGTCTGTCAAAGAGCAAGGATATGAAATATATCACGATTTCTGATTCTAACATAGATTTCCTATACTGTAAAGTATTATTTTACTTTTTTATTAGATTTTTTGTATTTTTCTCCACCATCTTACGAGGAACCATAATCTGATGACCGCACCCTTTACATTTCAGTCGAAAATCAGCACCCACACGGAGAATTTCCCATTCCTTACTGCCGCAGGGATGACCTTTTTTTAATGTTACAATATCCCCTACCTCATAGACGAATCCCATAATCAAATTCCTTTCGTTTCTTTTATTACAATCTTTGAAAATACCTGACCGATAGGTTCCTGAATCATCAGATCCGCATACCTGTCTCTCGGTGTGGGAGATTTATTAATCACAACCAGATGCTCTCCCTGAAAATAATCGATCAGTCCTGCTGCCGGATATACAGCCAGAGAAGTGCCTCCGATAATCAGTACCTGCGCCTGAGAAATTGCGCGGACAGACTGATTAATTGTATCATTGTCAAGACCTTCCTCATAAAGTACCACATCCGGCTTAATGATGCCTCCGCATTCACAGCGCGGAACACCTGATGCAGCTTTCATATAAGAAAAGTCATAAAATTTCCCGCACTTCATACAGTAATTTCTGTGGACGCTTCCGTGAAGCTCCAGAACTCTTCTGCTTCCTGCCATCTGGTGAAGGTTATCTATATTCTGTGTAATAACTGCACGAAGTTTCCCTGCCCGCTCCAGCTCTGCCAGCTTCAGATGCGCGGCATTTGGTTTCGCAGTATCACAGAGCATTTTGTCCTGATAAAATTTATAAAACTCCTCCGGATTTCTCATAAAAAAGGTATGGCTTAAAATGGTTTCAGGAGGATAATCATATTTCTGATTGTAAAGTCCGTCCACACTGCGAAAATCCGGAATTCCGCTCTCTGTAGACACACCTGCCCCTCCAAAGAATACGATATTGTCATGCGTGTCAATCAGTTCCTGAAGTCTCTCGATTTCCTTTTCCATGTAAAAACCTCCCTCTTATTTCCATCAGTTTGTCTTTCTTACATCAACCTCATCCACTCTGAGTCCCTGCACTACATAGCGTGTCGCTTCATTTCCTGTACAGGTGGAAAGCGTAACAATCTTATCCTGAATATTCATATCCTTTGCACTTGTTTTGATGTCCGAATATCCGACAATTTTTTCCAGATATTCGTGAAATTCCTGTCCCGGTCCTTTAAACAGGGTATAGGTATCGCTGGACGCCCCTGTCGTATATGCGGAAATAATTTCATAGCGGTAATTTTTCTCCGGAGTAAAAATCCAGAAATATTTACTCTTTTTATAAGTTTCATCGTTTTTAGAAAAATTCTTAAGCTGGGCAAACATGGAGCCGTTCTTCATGTTATGTCCGTAAACCAGAGTGTTACAGTCACTGAAGTCGTCTTTATTCTCATAATCCATAAAAATAGTTCCGGCAAAATTGTAATTGCCCTCGTACGTCATATGAAGGTAGGTGTCATTGTCCTCCCCCTGTACAATCGGATAATTAATATCCGGCAGAGCCTCCACATAAATCCATCCTATAACATCCTCATTGACGCTCTTTAAAGACGCAAAGTCTATATCCATAGGCGCTTTCAGGCTTTCTCCCTCTACCATGTCCACGCCATCTTTATCCGGCTCCCGCTCTGTCACCGCCATCTGAGCAATCTGGTTGTACTCATCCGTTCCCTTCTTGTATTCTGTATAGATATGATACAGGTTATAGGCAGCATAAATAAACACACCAATTGCAGCCACCAGAATCACAGTGAGCAAAATATCGCCTGCTCTGTTCTTTTTTCCCGTCTTTTTTGCCATAAGCATCCTCCTTGTTTTATACGTTTTATTATAATTCCACCGCTGCATTCCTGCAACCTTATATTTCTTCCATTATAATTGATGCTGAGGCGTTTTTTGTATTATGGCTGTTACGTTTGCTGCACGAAAAAACGGCAAAGGCTGAATTTTATGTTTCCGCCTTTGCCATTTCCTATTGATTTTTCAGATTCCTTTTTTATAAAGCCAGAAAGAATATCCAAACGGGATAAGCGCCGCTGCAATAACCCCCACAAAGGCTAATACCTGCGTCACATCCGACAGTCCGCCGAACATCATAAGAATTCCTGCAATAATCGTCAGATATCCGCCGAGATGATGCGTTTTATTCCAGTTTTCCTCGCTGTTCAGCGTCCAGGGACATTTGATTCCTATTGTATAATTCTGTTTACATTTCGGAAGATAATTTCCGATAATAATTAAAATAATACCGACAAGAACCGGCATAATAAGATTTACCTGAAAGGTAACACCAAGTCCTGTGCCAATGGTAACTGCTGAAGTTACAAGCGTCATAACAGGAATTACATATACTATCAGTTTACGAAGGGTGTGTGAATAATTTTTCCTTTTCGGGTCATTTTCCATCATAAAATATACGAGCAGGTTCAGTCCCACCATAATTCCGGGGAGTCCGAAACAGGCAAAAGCTTTTGGTGAATATCCGTTCGATCCGTCATTCCCCCAGTGCGTTACCATCTGCTCCGGAAGCCGGTCATAAACAAGCGCTGCCACTATCATAGGAATCAGACAGATTAATGTTGTAATAATCATTGTTTTATGCTTTCTCATCTTTTTTTCCTCCAAATTGCTTCATCCAAAGCATGATTTCCTCAAATACAGATACATTTACATCGTAATACACAAAGTTTTTATATTTCGTCTCATAAATCAGATTCGCTTTCTTTAACTGTGCCAGATGATAGGAAATCGTAGCCTGTGTCATATCAAAGCGCCCTGCAATCTCACCTGCGGACATCCTTCCTTCTTTCAGCATAATCAGAATTTCCCTTCGCACCGGATCTGCAAGTGCTTTAAAGGTTTCCTGAAATCCCATCCTGACCTCACCTCCTGTTTTAATAGTATTTAGAAATATTTCTAAATAGATAGTATCATTTTCCCCTGCAAAAATCAATATCTATTTAGATTTTTTTCGAAATAGTTTTCTTGAATATCTTTTTTTACATTTCTCTGGTATAATATTGTCAGAAAAAATTTTTATGAATCATAACACCAGGAGGTATTTTTATATGTCAGTTAAAAATCTGATCGTCGGTCAGTCCGGCGGTCCTACTGCAGTCATTAACAGCAGCCTTTACGGAGTTGTCTCTGAGGGGTTCAACCACCCTGAGGAAATCGGACATGTTTACGGTATGATAAATGGTATCGAAGGATTTTTAAATGGAACCGTTCTTGATTTCCAGGAGGCTCTTCCCGGTGAAAAGCTTTCTTATCTGAAGCATACTCCGGGCGCATACCTTGGTTCCTGCCGCTATAAGCTTCCGGAATCTCTGGAAGATCCTGTTTATCCGGAACTCTTTAAGAAATTTGAAGAAATGAACATCGGCTGGTTCTTCTATATCGGCGGAAATGATTCTATGGATACAGTCAGCAAGCTTTCCCGCTATGCGGAGAAAATCGGCAGCGATATCCGCGTCATCGGAGAGCCAAAGACCATTGACAATGACCTTGTACACACAGACCATACTCCGGGCTTCGGAAGCGCTGCGAAATACGTTGCCTCCACTGTCCGCGAAATCACTCTGGACGCCAATGTTTACGAAAAGAAATCTGTAACGATCGTTGAGATTATGGGGCGTCACGCAGGATGGCTTACCGCCGCCGCTGCCCTTGCGCGCAAATATACCGGAGACAATCCTCTTCTCATCTACCTTCCGGAAACAGCCTTTGACCAGGAAGCTTTCCTTGCCAAAGTGGAAGCAGCCTTTGAGAAAAACTGCAATGTCATTGTCTGTGTCTCCGAGGGCATCCACGATGCAGACGGCACTTTTATCTGCGAATATGACAATTCTGTAGGTACTGATAGTTTCGGTCACAAAATGCTCGCAGGCTGCGGCAAATATCTTGAGAATCTTGTCCGTAACCGACTTGGCGTTAAGGCGCGTTCTGTTGAGCTCAATGTCAGCCAGCGCTGCTCTGCTTCCATGCTTTCTGCCACAGACAGGGATGAAGCTGTTGCAGCCGGAGTTTTCGGTGTAAAAGCTGCTCTTAGCGGTGTAACCGGAAAGATGGTCTCTTTTATCCGCACAGAAGATGAGAATGGTAGTTATAAGATGGAATGCGGTCTTGAAGATGTCAATCTCATCTGCAATGAAGAAAAAACAGTTCCATTGGAATGGATTTCCGAAGACGGCTCCGATGTAACAGACGAGTTCATCTCCTACGCCCGCCCTCTGATCCAGGGAATTGCAGATGTTCCGATGGGTGCGGACGGTCTTCCTGCCTTCGTTTACCGTAAATAAAACAAAGCCCCCTCTGGGTAAGGGAGCTTTGCTGTAACGCCTCCCCGAATACCGGGGAGGTTTTTAATTTCCAAATTCTTTATGGTCTTCTTCCAGTTTCTTTTTTATCTGTTTCTTTTTTTTTGCCTCTTCCCTTTTTTCATCCCGTGATTTCGGAAGGATAATATTGAGAAGAACTGCAATAATTGTTGCCAGAACCACCGGAGATTTGCCAAAAATAGTTGTTACCCATGCTGGAAATGTAGCAAGGGCTGCTGTAGCCTGAGACACGCCCATTCCAAGAGCTGCTGCAAGTCCCACTATCGAAGAGTTGCGGTAATCCATCTCCGCAGAAGAAACCAATTTCATACCTGTCATCGCAATCGATGCAAAAACAGATACAGTAGCGCCGCCCAGTACACACTGCGGAATTGTGGTAAGAATCGCAGAAAATTTAGGAACAATTCCCGCTGTTCCAAGAAGCAGAGCCGCCAGTCCCAATACCCATCTGTTGATTACCTTTGTAGTTGTAACAATTCCAACGTTCTGACTGAATGTGGCTGTAGGAAGACCGCCGAACAGCGCTCCCACAATATTAGAAAGTCCATATGCGGCAATACCGCTCTGAAGTTCTTGATCTTTCGGTGTACGGTCCATTGCTCCTATAGTTGTTGCAGAATAATCGCCAATCGCCTGAATGGAGTTGATAGCAAAAAGAATACCGATTGCCACACAAGAGGAAGCCTCAAATTTCACTCCAAAGTGCATCAGTGACGGAATCTGCACAATTCCCGCTTCTCCCACACTGGAAAGCTCCACCATTCCAAAAGGAATTGACACCAGATATCCTGCCATGATACCAATAAGAATGGAAGCCAGCTTCCAGATTCCTTTTCCGAAATGATTCAGAGCAGTTACTACTGCCAGAGTAAAAAATGCAACCAGCCAGTTCTGCCATGAACCATAATCAGGGCTTCCCACACCGCCTGCCATATAATTGATCGCTGTCGGATAAAGAGAAAGACCGATTGTAAATACTACTGTTCCCGTAATCAGAGGAGGAAAGAATACCCGAATCTGCTTCACAAGAATTCCCATAATAACCGCTACAATTCCTCCGACAATTTCCGCTCCAAAAATAGCGGCAATTCCGTACTCTGCTGCAATCGCCTGCATACTCGGTACATAGGCAAAGCTTACCCCCATAATGACCGGTAAGCCGGAACCCAGCATAAAACCGCCTTTTTTCCCAATAGGAAAAAGCTGAAGCAGAGTAGAAAGCGCTGCAATCACAAGAGCCGACTGAATCAGAATAACCTGTTCCTTACTGTCCATCCCTCCGGGAACTGCTCCTGCTACAATGATTGCCGGGGTCACGCAGCCGACGATCATCGCCACAACGTGCTGCATAGCCAACGGAAGAGCTTCTCCAAATTTCGGAATCCCATCCATTTCAAAGATGCTTCCTCTTTTCATATCTTACCTCCTTCAGAACATGACGGCAGACTCTTCGCCTTCATCTGCCGCCTTCTTTTCTCTTTAAGTTATCTCTTATTATATCAAATCAATTATGCAAAAACAATTAGTCTGTCTAAATATTTTTGCCATCATTTTTAACAATTTTACTCCTGTATTTTTAGCAAATTTAACTTAGTAATTCGAATGTATGATAAAGGTCCAATCTTCCATATCCCCACTCTCTGTTCGGGTATGAAATTCTCTCCTCCCTTCGCGCTCCTCTCTCCAGATAATGCTTCACGTTTGTACCGGTAAAATAAGGCTGATTTCCGCGAATAACTGCCCATTCAAACAAAAGAGCCGCCACTCCTGCCGTCATAGCCGCAGAAAGACTTGTTCCTGAGGCTGTTCCAAATCCGCCTCTCAGAAGAGGAACGAGCAGTTCAACTCCGGGAGCCGCAAGGTCCGGCGTAATCCCGCCATCCGGTCTGAAACCTCGGCCAGCCTGAAGATAAAGACTATTATCCCGATACTGATACGCAGTAGCTGTAATACTTTCTATGGAATCGCCCGGAGACGTAACTGTATGATAGGGCGATGCTTCCAGAAAATATGTTTCCGGAGAAATGAGCCCTGTTACAGGAAGCCACATATGAAAACCTGAACTTTTGCCATCCTGTACAGTAACTGTAATCTTCCATATTCCTGCTGCCGGATGAAAAAAGCGGAAATATACAAGCGTACTCCCTGTCTGCCGCTCAATCGCCACATAATTTACCAGCACCATTGTTTCCACAAACACAAAGGAAAGAGCCTGCGTTCCGGCTCCAAGGGAACTGCTGATATTTAAAGTTTCACCTGTAGGAGACTGAATGGAAAGCTCATATTCTTCCAGAGGCGACCCCCAGAACTCCAACGTAAATCCCGGCTCATTTTCTCCTACTTTAAGTTCTGCTGTTTCACTGGTCTTTGAAGGTCCCAGTTCCCGGCTGAAATGATGTCTTGCAGCCCCTTCGTTTCCTGCAGCCACAGAAACAGATACCTGAGAAAAGCCTGCCGTATAGTCTATATACTGACTCAGAGGACTTTCGCCCATATGAGCGCCCTGACTCGTTCCAAGACCAAGACAGACTGACAGGGGCATTCCCAGCCTTCTTCCCCATTTCAGTGCATAAGCAATCCCCAGCATAATATCGTTTTCCTGAAAAATCTCCGTGTCTGCCGGATAAAGATAGAATTCCTTCAAATACCTTTTCGCAGGCTTTAATTTCACAACTATCAGAGATGCCTCCGGCGCTGCCCCGCAAAAATTTTCCCCGGCATTAAGATTTCCGGCAGCGATTCCGGCAAGAGACGTCCCATGACCGTTGGTATCTGTACTCGGCACAATCTCCAGAGGCGAACTGCTCTTTAATGCCCGATTAATATCCTCTCTTGTGAAAAGCCTCCCATATGGTACTTCTCCTCCAGGCTCTCCCTCCAGAGTCTGGTCCCACAGATACGCAATTCTCGTAAAACCGCCGCTGTCCAGAAACAGAGGATTTTCGTATGAAATTCCCGAATCTATTATCGCTACTGCGGTTTTGCTTCCCCGCAGATTCAGATACGGATGATTGTGGAGCCTTGTCACCCCAGAAGCATTAAGACTTTCCAAATCCATATAGGTATAGCATTTGGGTATGGAATTATAAAAATAACTGTTAATCTGCAGTTCTCCAATTTCATTCAGGGGTACATAAATTACACCGAAAAATTCATTGACTGGCTGAAACGATGCCCCTTCCACAAGATTTGGCGGTTCATCCGTATTTCTGACGTATTTCACAATAAAATCCCCGAAGTCCTCATCCTGCGCAGGAACGGTTTCCTGACCGGATGCTTCGGGGATTTGCTGTGCATTTATCTCATAATCTTCCTGTCGAAGCATAGGCTGTACCTCACAAACTCTCTTTGTATCAGCCTATGCCCAAAATATGCATTTATTCTTTCAAAGACAGCCCTGCTCTTTATTCCTTCTCCGGACAAATATCAGCAGAGCTATTCCTGCCAGACCAGTAAAAATACCGATAAACTGGGAGGTGGACAGAATTCCCACGCTGCCTCTGGCAATATCGCCGCGGAAGAACTCCAGAATAAAACGTCCCATACTGTAAAAAATCAGGTAACATGCCGCCACCTCTCCTTTTGCCTTCCTGTGTCGGGCAATGTACAGAAGTACAAAAAAGTGCAGAAAATCAAGAATACTGGAGTAAATCTGCGTCGGAATCAGAGGCACTCCATTTGGCGCAAATCCGGAGTCCTGAAAGGTAACAGAAAGCGCGCACTGCGTCTCCTTTCCGTAGCAGCATCCTGCAAGAAAACAGCCAATACGACCGAATCCCTGAGCCAATGCCACAGAAGGAATCACCAGGTCAAAATACTCCCAGAAATCAAGCCCAGTCTTTCTGCAATAAAGATACCCGAAAAGGATTCCTCCGATGATTCCTCCAAACACTACGAATCCATCTCCCAGTGTCCTGATAAAAAACATGGGATTTTCTATAAACTGTTTCCATTCTGTAATCCAGAATAAAAGCTTGGAGCAGAGGAAACCGCCCAGCACACACCAGATTACCAGATAAAAAATATGATCGCTCGCAAGTCTGAGCTTCTTTGCCCTGTATTCTACCGTCACATAGGCAGCCAGAATACCCAGCGCAATCATAAGCCCATACCCGTATATGGTAAAAGGCCCTATTGTAAATAACTCATTTTTCATATAATTCCATCCTGTTTAATATTTCGTCTCATTCAGACACTTTATAAGTGCTCTGTTCGCCTTAATATTTTCTTCCCTGTTATCACTGGATTCGCTTTCTCCGCAGATATCCACACCGACAATCTCTTTCCCTAAGGCTTCTCCACACTTAAGAACCGTCTGCAGCATTTCCAGAAGCTCCGAAAGCGTCAAATCTCCCTGACTCCAGGATGTGTCTGCCTCTCCCGGACAGAGAATGTCCTTATCTACCGAGATATAAAGTGCTCCGCTGCTCTCTTTTATCTTTTCCTCAAGAAATTCCTCTCTCTGCTCTCCAGTCATTGCTCTAAGCCTCTCTCTTGAAAGAAAATCTGTCCTTTCCCTAAGCTCCGGCTCCGCCTGAAAAAAAGCCTCCTCGTCAGGACCGATTAGAATAACTCTCTGAAGCAGGGGAATCTCCGTAAGCGCAGCTTCTATCCATCCCCCGCAGGATAAAAGCCCGCCGAACGCCGGAGGCTGCATATCCGTGTGATTATCAAAAACAACCAGTGTCACAGGCTCTGCTATTTTTTCCAGCCAGATTCGGCTCATATAATGATAGTTTCCGGAATCAATAAAGTGAATCCCTTCCGTCGAAAATTCTGCAATACGTTTGAGAATCTCGTCAAATGCCTCCTCATCACAATAACAATTTGTTCCGGGAATATCTGAGACATCTAACCAGTCTGTTTCCTCACTGAACTGTTCCTTCCTGTAAATCCCAGAAAAGTTCATTACTGTTATTTTATTTTTACCTGACATAACTTCTATCTGATCCGGGGTTCAGTCTTTCCACTCCTCCAGAACCTCCTCTTGCTCTTCTTCACTTTTTCCAACCGCAACCTCCTCATCCTTTGGTAAAACTTCCTCTGTTTCGGAGTCCTGCTCTGTTTCAGAAACCTCTTCCGGTGCGGATTTCCAGCGGCCATTTATGATAACTTCATTTTCAAGCTCTTCCTCATTTTCACCCTCGTCAGTCTCAGAATCTACCGTTACATCTTCTTTCTTTGCTCTGTCAAACAGATCTTTAAATTTCTTCTTTTCTTTTGACTCTATGTCTCCTTTCAGAGTTCCGTCACTGCCATTTTCAGACAAACTGTTTCCTTTTTTCATTCCACTCTTCAGAAGATACAGAAAGACCATATCTCCAAGTCCGTCAGCCATCAACACACAGCCTGCCAAAAAAACAGTATCTGTAATTTTTGCAAACGGATATACCATAATGATAATTCCAAGCGCTGCAAAACATGCACTTCCAATCAGCAGCACTTTCCAGTTTGAGTTTCCAATCTTCTTCAGTTTCCAGGATCCTTTCAGCATCCAGATATTATCTACCAAAACGAAGGCTCCGAGAAGATATGGAAGAATCTTTACTATAATCTGCGGTGTAAAAAACAGAAAACCGCCAAGTACCAGTACGATTACACCGGTAAACAAATCAAGGATCGTAGCTTTCTCCTTCTCCCCTGCGTAAATCCAGATATGATAAATCCCGACTCCTATCATCACCACTCCAAATATAATCTTACAGATTATATGTATTGTTTGCTCCGGAATCAGTATCAGGCACAGTCCGAACACCATATAAAACACTGCTAAAATAATCTCACTTTTCAAAAAATCTGATATCTTTTTTCCCAATTTACTGCCTCCTCTCCTTTTGCTCACAGTATACGCCATTTTCCCTCCTTCGTCTATATTTTTGTTACCTGTTTCTTCCTATTTTATGTTGCAGTTTTTTTTAATCGTATTATAATGGATAAGAAGTATGTCAAATTGCAGGTTTTTTTGTCACCTGCGGGAAGGATAAGTATTGAGAAAAACACATAATACAAAGTTTTTACTATTTGCAGTTCCTGTCGGTCTGATTGCAGCAGGGACAATTGCATTCTTTGTCACTCGCTCTCCTAAGCCGGATCAGACCTGTACAGATAATGTCGCCCGTCTGGAAGCTCTGGCATCTTCTGACATATCCCAGACAGAGAAAATGCTCCGCGATCTGAAAAACAAGGAAAAGTCAGCTGCAGAGACAGCCAGTCAGGAAGGTATTGCAGACGGAAGCTCTGTACTTGATGACGTTGCTATCAAGCAGGCATTTCAGGGTACTGTCATCATCGGAGATTCCATTACGGAATCTATCTGGGAATACGGTTTTCTGGACACCGATGTAGTCGTAAGCAAGAGAGGCTTAAGCATCGCTGCCGCGGACGAGCAGATCGAAACAGCCATAGGTCTTCAACCCTCTGTAATTTTTATGGCCTTTGGCTCCAATGACCTTGAAACATATATTGATGATTCTGATGCCTTTATTGATGCTTACCGCATACAGGTGCAGAAGCTCAAAGATGCTCTCCCTGATTCTCCCATTTATATCAATGGAATCCTGCCAATCCTGCAGTCTACCATTGATTCTGTACCGGCGCTTGGATATTACCCGAAATATAATGAAGCTCTTCAGGCATTTTGTCAGGAAACGGGATGCACTTACATTGACAATTCTTTTATTGTGGATGGCAATGAATCTATGTATGAGCCAGACGGTGAGCATGTAATACGGGATTTTTACCCGAAATGGCTGACCTATATGGCGGAAACGGCAGGATTATAACATGAAAATAAATAAATCCCTAATCATCAAAACAACTATGGTGCTCTTTCTGAGTATATATCTGATTCTCCTCTATACTTCAGACAGCGCAAAAGATGTTCCCATGGACAAGATTTCAGCAGAAATGGTAGCAGACACCTCCATTTCCGTTCTCAAGAAACGCGGACGTACCGATCTGAAACGCTATTACCAGGTCGATGAAAGCAGTATGGACGGTTACCTTTTCTACAAGGCAGAATCTCCCATGTCTGTTGACGAAATTTTCATCGCGAAAGCTCTGAATAAAACTCAGGCGACAGCACTCCTCGAAAACGCCCAGAGCCACCTTGATGCCCAGAAGAAAATTTTTGAAGGTTACGGAACTGACCAGATGGCACTTCTCAACAGTGCAGTCGTAGAGAAAAAGGGAAACTATGTTTATTATATCTGCGGCTCAAACGCCTCTGAGCTTCGTTCCAGTTTTCTTGCCCTTATATAATCCCAGATTGGAGAAAAAATTATGGTATTCAGCAGTATCTTTTTTATCTTTTGTTTTCTTCCGGTTTTTATGCTGATTTATTATCTGCTTCCCGGAAAGCTTAGAAATATTGCCCTTGTTCTGGGGAGCCTGATTTTCTATGCATGGGGCGAACCTGTTTATGTAATCCTCATGCTGTTTTCCAGCGTGTTCAACTACTACATGGCAATGGAACTTGACAATCCCGATTCTGAAAAGTCCCGAAAAGGAAATCTTATTTTCACCATCGCGATAAATCTTGTCATTCTTGTATTTTTTAAATATTACGGTTTTCTTCTGGATTCCCTTGGAAGTGTGATTGGCATCACAATTCCTCATCCGGAACTTTCCCTGCCAATAGGACTTTCCTTCTATACCTTTAAAAATCTGTCCTATATTTTTGACGTATATATGGGAAAAATTGCTTCACAGCGTAATTTCCTTACTTTCTCTGTATACAGTACCATGTTTCCCCACATGGCAGCCGGTCCTATTGTCCGCTATGCCGATATTGAGGAACAGCTCGAACACCGCCCGTTAAGCATCACAAAATTAGGTATAGGCGCAGAACTCTTTATTAAAGGTCTTGCAAAAAAAGTACTTCTGGCCGATAATCTTGCAGGTATGTTTGCAGATATTTCTTCTGCTGGAAGTATGTCCGTCCTTACTTCATGGATTGGCATTTTCGTATTTACCATGCAGATTTATTTTGATTTCAGCGGCTATTCAGATATGGCTATCGGTCTTGGAAAAATGCTGGGATTTGATTTTAAGAAAAACTTTGACTATCCTTATATTTCCACCAGTGTTTCTGAATTCTGGAGAAGATGGCATATTTCTCTTGGAAGCTGGTTCCGCGATTATATTTATATTCCTCTCGGAGGTAATCGTGTCTCACCAGTCAAGCACATCCGCAATATCCTTATTGTCTGGTCACTTACCGGTTTATGGCACGGAGCAAGCTGGAATTTTGTACTATGGGGACTTTACTATGGTCTTTTTCTGCTTCTTGAGAAATATGTTCTGAACAGATTTCTTCCCAGACTTCCGGCTTTTGTTTGTCAGATATACACAATGCTGGCAGTTATGATTGGTTGGGTATTTTTCAGTCAGACAAATTTTTCTGCACTTGGCAATTATCTGGGAACCATGTTCGGAATCAGCGCTTCCGGCTTTGCAGACACCGCAGCTTTCTATTATCTGCGCTCCGGTCTTATTCTGTTTATTATCAGCATTCTTGCCTGCCGTCCGGGACTTTATCAACGTTTCCGGCGCCTTCTTCAGAAACGACCGAGGGCTGCCATTGCAATAAACTTTATCCTTCTGGCACTCAGTATTGCCTTTATGGTTTATAACTCCTACACTCCATTCTTATATTTGAAGTTTTAAAAGGTATGACTATGAGAAAAAACAAACGAAATTACAAATATTTTTTCCACACAATGGGACTTCTCTTTTTCCTGATTCTTCTGGTTATTCTGGTTGCAAACATTCTGCTTCCCAATCGGAATTTTTCTGAAAAAGAAAACCGTGTCCTTGCTTCCAGACCATCGGTTCAACTCTCTCAGATTGCTTCCGGACGGTTTGAACAAAAATATGAAACCTATGTAAACGATCAGTTTCTCTTCCGTGATTTCTGGGTCAGCCTAAAAGCCGGCACAGACCGGCTCTTAGGCAAAAGCGAAGGAAACGGGGTTTATCTCGGAAAAGACGGCTACCTGATGGAAAGCTTCCAACCTCCCTCTCAGGAACAGCTGAACGCCACAGCAGGCGCAATGATAAATTTTGCTCAGAAACATCCTGCTCTGAAACAGTATGCTCTGATTGCTCCAAACTCTGTAAATATTTTATCAGATAAGCTTCCTGCCTTTGCGCCAGCTGCAGATCAGAACCCTTATCTGGATGCAATGAAAGCCTCACTTGAATCTGCCGGAGTAACTTTTATTGATATCCGCGATACTTTAAACAATCACAAAAACGACAACATTTATTATAAAACTGATCATCACTGGACCACCGAAGGCGCTTATTATGCATATCTAACAGCCGCAGAAGCTATGGGAATCAACACAGGAACCATCTCTTTCGAGCAGGCTCCTGTAACCAAAGACTTTAAAGGAACTCTTTCCGCAAAAAGCGGTTTCCGCTCCGGAGAAACCGATCAGATTGACGTATTCTTCCAAAAGGGCGATACTGTTCCATCGATTGTAAATTATGTAGATGAGCAACGAAAATCTGCAAGCTTTTACGACACTTCAAAACTGGAAACCCGCGATAAATACGCTCTGTTTTTTGGCGGCAATTATGCACAGGTAAAAATTAACACCCCTATTGAAGAAAATCGTACCTTGCTTATATTAAAGGATTCCTATGCAAACTGCCTTGTTCCTTTCCTCGCCCCACATTACCGTACAATCATCATGGTCGATCCCCGTTATTACTACGGCAATCTGGAAGAACTGATTCAGGTAGAAGGTATCCAGGAAGTGCTTTATCTGTATAATGCCAATACCTTCTTCGCAGATACCTCCTTGGAGCTTGCCCTTACCCCAGAGGAAGCTCCAAAGGCTGATGCTTAAATTTCTATTTTATCCTCTTCATCAGAGTATAGTATCTTTTTAATACATCCTGATGAAGGGGATTTTTCTTTCACCATAGCTATAATTCACGATTATTGTTACGACTTATATGGAAAATAGACCGCTCTCAGCGGCTCAGAGTAAATCACCTGGGCTATGGAAACTGTCCGCAAACGTCTGCAGAAAACCATGATCGTTATCATGCGCAAATATTATAAGCGTAGCCATAAGCTTCTCCTGACAAGATATCATAAGCTGAAAGAGGAAAACAAAAAGGCATGTGATCTGATGCTTCTGTATAATACTTAAAAACGTAAAAAGGCTCCAAACGCAATAATAGAGCGGGATTCCTAAGAATCCCGCCCCAAAACTTGACATAGAGCCGAAAAACTCCAATGGCCTCAACAGACTAAAGTCCATAAACAAAAAACCCTCGAAAATTATATTTTCGAGGGTTTTAAGAGGTGCCACCCGGATTTGAACCGGGGATAGAGGTGTTGCAGACCTTTGCCTTACCACTTGGCTATGGCACCATATTTAATTATATTTGCATTTCTGCAAGTGACTCCAAGGGGATTTGAACCCCTGTTACCGCCGTGAAAGGGCGGTGTCTTAACCGCTTGACCATGGAGCCTGGTATTACTTATATCGGACTTCACGCTTAAACGTTAACTTTCCGAACTCCCCCTGTTGGACTCGAACCAACGACACTGCGGTTAACAGCCGCATGCTCTACCGACTGAGCTAAGGAGGAATAAAGGTTATACCTTTAAAACTACATACATGCAACATCCTTGAGAATTCTTTCTAACCTTGCTTCTTGGTCAAGCCCTCGACCTATTAGTAACAGTCAGCTCCATACA
>JAUNOY010000040.1 GCA_030536995.1 Eubacteriales bacterium | reverse complement strand
AATTCATCTCCGACAGCCGTATTAGAGTACCACTGCTGCCGGAGATTGTCAATACTTATTTTCACTTTTTCTAAAACATTTTAAACAATTCATCATTCTTCTTTCAGCTCAGTCGGAAAAGATGTTGTTTCAAACCGCTTATTTATCAATGCATGGAACTTAATTTATCGCATCCGTCAGCTCTTTTCCTCCCTGCGCATACCACTCTTCCACAAACACCTCAAAATAACTGATATCCTGTTCTCCCATTATAATCTGGATAAAAGCATTTCTTTCCAAAATTTTAAGCGCCTGAGGAATTTCTCTGTCTCCCTTTGTCAAATAACGTCTTTTCGGAGGAACATATCCCCCGTCTACAAGAAGTCCCACCGCAGAAATCCGGGATTTATAGGCAGCCCAGTCTTCCGCTGTATATTCTCCGCCATCCAGATAATTTCTGCATGCCTCATAGTAAGACTTCTCAATCGCGCTTAATTTCTCTTCCTCCATCTCTCCGGAAAGAACTTTGCGTATATCGCGCGTCACCTGATACGTTTCTTCATTATAGTCCACATTAATCACAAGAGGTCTTGCTGTTGGATCTACATTAAGCGCAAAATAATCCGTCATCTCCTGTGCATCCTCTGCTTCATACCGTGAATAATCAAAAAGAACACTGATAATCTTCATCACAATCTCCGGATGCTCATATCCCTTTCGAACAACCACAAATTTACTGTCACGGGATGAATTATAAGGGTTTGCACTCTCTTTTCTGTCTTCCGGAAAATAATACGGCTCCCAATTTGCCGTCTTATTCTTTTTCCATCCATCCATAAGCGGATTATTCGGCGTCCACCATAACCCGAAAAATGCCCCGCATTTTCCGTTTACCACTAAATCACGAAGATTATTTGGCGCACGGAGCGCAAAATCTCTGTCCAATACACCCTCCTCATAGAGCGTATTAAGATACATCAGAGCTTCTCTTGTCTCCTGTGTCAGAGAACCATAAATAATTTTTCCGTTTTCATCCTCCTGCCATCTTTGAGGCTTCGCCCCAAATATGTCAAAAATCGGATCTACGGAATAACTGCTGCTGGTTTTTCCCACAAGCTCAATATCGCATACAAGACCTAAGGGCTCTTCTCCTTCTTCTGCTCCCATCCTATTCCTTCGAAATTCCCGGATGATTTCAAAAGCTTCTTCCATGTTGGAAGGTTCTTCAAGCCCCAGCTCATCCATCCAATCCTTACGAAGCCACAGCAAACAGGGGCCATGGTCAATCACCGTTTCCGGCAAAGCCATAAGACGGCCGTCAAATTCCACCGACTTAAAAATCTCTCCGCCATAGCTTTCATACATTTCTTTAATCCTTGGCGTTGTACAGGTTTCATAAACCTCTGTTAAATCTTCAACCAGATCATTTTCCACCAGTCTTTTCAGATTCTCTTGATCCGAAATTACAAGAACATCCGGAAGATTATGGTCATTTACAAGAATATCTTCCATCTCCCCGTACCTGTCTTCACATTCTGAATATACCATCTGATTCTGAATATTCAAAACTTTTTTTAAATACCGGGTATAGGCATTATCATTATAAGAATCCCCTTCCGGAAGGTTGGAATTATTCGCGCCGCTCATCTGCCCTAACGTATAAGTCACTGTCTCCGGATATCTTCCCAGCGGCGTTTCACTGGCTTCTTTCCACGCAGCCGCCTCATCTTCTTTTTCTTTCGCACTGTTTTGTTCTGCTTTTTTTCCGCTTTCACCGCAGCCGCCAAGCGCCATAAAAATAAATACTGCTGAAACCACAGATAAAAACAATTTCATCTTCTTCATTGCGCATCTCCTTTCGGAATTCGCATTTCCACTGTTGTTCCCAGTCCTGCCATACTGGATATCCTGATTGCATATTCCTCTCCATATAAGAGACAAATACGGTCATTTACATTTTTCAATCCATATCCTTCTGCCTGATATGTTACGAGAGACTGCGCAACCTCAGGCTCCATCCCAAGCCCATTGTCAACTACCCGCATGACTACATCGTTTCCTTCCTGAATAAAAAAGAGCTTTAGGATTCTGTCTCCGCCCTCTTTCATATCAAGACCATGTTCCAGCGCATTCTCCACCACAGGCTGCAAAATAAGCTTCGGAACCATCTCGCCTTTTATCTCCGGGTCGATTTCCCATTCTACGGTGAAGTTATTGTCATGCATAACAAGCTGAATCTGAAGATACGCCTCTATATTCTGGATACAGGTTTCCACTGTTACCATATCTGCGCCTTTGCTCAGCGCAGTCCTGTAAAAAGTAGACAGGGCAAGCGTCACCTGACTGATGCTTTTCTGATTACTCTTAATTGCCATCCAGTTTATAATAGACAGGGTATTATAGAGAAAATGAGGATTAATCTGTGCAGTCAGCGCTTTCAGTTCAAATTCCTTCAGAGCAATTTTATTTTCATAAACTTCACGAATCAGACGGTCAATTTCTCCCATCATCCTTCGAAAGCTCCTTATCAAAAGACCGACTTCATCTTCTGAATCGCTGTAGACAGTAACCTCCCGACTTCCATGATTGACCCGATCCATATTTTCGGTGAGTTGCTCGATTTTCCTCGTAAAAATCCTTGAAAAAGACAGACCAAGGGCAAAAATAATCAGCACACAGACAATCACAAGAGGAATTTCACTTAGCATAAGCTGAAACACAGAGCTTTCCATAAAATTCTGCGTTTTATAGAGCAGAAATTCCCAGTCATTCTGCTCGCTTGGACAGTGTACAGAAATATAATTTTTCTGAATTTCTTCCTGAAGCTCCCTGCCTTTTGCTTCTCCGGGAAGCTTGTTTTCCGGAAAATTTTCTTTCCGATATACCACAGTTCCGTCGCCGTCTACAATAAGACCTCCCGTATTTTCTCCTATAATATTTTCGAAAGGCTGAAAGATTTTATCGTAATCAAGAGTCATACAGAGAACCGCTTCCAGTTCCCGTCCATCATAAATTCTCCTGACAGTTGCAATTTCTCTCATTTCCCGATTCACAAGCCACTGCACCTTCACGTCATCCGTAAGATTTTTTTCCCACCACTCATTCTCAATTTCATCAAGAGGAATCAGGGTGTAGCCATGATGTACCTTAATGCTTTTCGCAAAAAGCTGAATCTGTCGTATGGCGTCATGGTAAGATTTCGGAACTGTCAGAAGCGGGTCAACCACTGTCGTGTATCTTTCGTAAGCCCGATAATTATCCATATTTTTTTCTTCTATAACTTCTTCTATATCAGGCGAATATGTCAGATAGTTCAAAAGACTTGTAAATATCTCAATCTGACTGTCAATCCCTTCTTTCGTCTGTTCCAGAATAGAGGACGTATCCTCCATCTCATTTTCCCGTATAAGACTGCTCATTCTGGCATGACTGTAAAGGACCAGCACCGTCACGGGGACAAGACTTGCCACTACAAGAAGAATAGTCAGCTTATGACGGTATTTCATATTTTTAAGCTTTTTCAGTATCGCTTTCATCATCGCCGGTTCCTTTCCGGTAAGATTCGGGACTGCTTCCATAGTATTCCCTGAAACTTCTGCAGAAGTACGAAACATTTGCGAATCCCACCTCTTCACTTATCTGGGCAACCTTCATATTTGTGCTGCACAGAAGCTCCTTTGCTTTTTCCATACGAAATACACGGATGAAACGATTCAGGTTCATCCCTGTCTCTTTCTTAAAGATAAAGCTGAGATAACCTGAAGACAGATAAACCTTTTCTGCCAGCATCTCCAGATTCAGGTCTTCCCCATAATGCTGGTAAATATAATTTTTCACAGTTGCCACTTCATTTCTGGATTCTTTCATGGAATCATCCAGAAACTTTTCATATTCTTTAATATTTTCTCTGGTAATCTCTATTACCTCTCCAATATCATTGCTGTTGTAAAGTCTGTCGATTTCCTTATCCAGCCGACGTTCCTGAGCAAATTTATTTTCCTCAAAAAGCGCCTGTATTACATTAGAAAAAACAAATTTCGTGTACATGGCGGAAAACTGTGTATTTGATTTATATTTTTCTGCGAGGCGCTGGAAATGCAACCAGAGCTGTTCAATATCTTTCCTGCTGATGTCTTCTGAAATATGCTGGAGAAGCTGCGAATCCTGCGCTGATTTATCTACATACTTATCATCTTCTTCATTATTTGTAAGAATATGATTGTCCGGATGGTAAAACCGTTCTTCCATCTGCTGCTCCAATTGTGTCAATATCTCCGGCAAAGTTTCACACCCCTCAAATTTCCTGCTCACTGCAAGATGGAAAGTCACCTGATAGTGACGTTTCAAAAACAGATAAATATGCTTTGCCAAAAGAAGATAGTCGCAATATACATCACTGAAAAATAACATAGACTGTCTTGCATTGAGATTCAAATAGAAAAAATTTCTGTGAATCTCATTATTGATTTCTTCCGCAATCGTATCCTGTGCAGTATCAAAAAATGCTTTTCCTGCTTCTATAAGAACAGCGAAATGCCACTGATTCCAGCTATCCAGATTTATAATTTCTCCCGCTTTCTCAAGAATTTCCTTTTTTCCCGTATAAATATAATTCTGAAGAAAATACTGCTGCAGGAAGCTCTGTTCTTTTCTATCCCTGATTTCCTGGTTCTTATGCTGTTCTATTTCATTTAAAGTTTTTCTAATCGTACTTTTAAAACTCTCAGGTTCCACAGGCTTCAGAATATAATCCATAACCCCATAACGTAATGCTTTCTGCGCAAATTCAAAGTCACTGTACCCGCTGAATATCACAATTTTTAAATTTTCATTCAATGACCTTGCTTTCTCGGAAAGCTCCAGACCATCCATATGAGGCATCTTTATATCTGTCAAAAGCAAATCCACTTTCTCACTTCGCAAAAATGCCAGCGCCTGCTTCCCATTGGAGAATTCCGTAATTTCACAATTTGGTTCCTCCTGCAAAAGGAGAAATTTAATTCCTTCTCTTTCAATTTTTTCATCATCTGCAATTAATATTTTGTACATTTGCCACACTCCTGTATTTTACTTAAAACCCCTGCTGCCAAACAGTTTATTTTATAGAAAAAAATAAAGACGGTCTTCTGCCTCAGCAGAAAACCATCTTTAATTCTAACATGCAAAAGTGAGGTTGAAAAGATTAAGAATTCTACTTATACTGGCAAAAATTCACTTAACCTTTTACCGCTCCGGCAACAACACCTTCAATGATGTATTTCTGACATACCAGATAAACAACAATGATCGGAATAATATCAATCATAATACATGCCATCATCGGGCCCATCTGCACATGTCCGAAACTTCCTCGGAAATACTGGACTGCCATAGGTATTGTTCTGTATTTCTTGATATCAAGAACCAGAGTCGGCAGAAGATAATCGTTCCATACCCACATCAGCTCAAGGATTGCAGTTGAGATAATAGTCGGCTTCAGAATCGGAATCAGAATCTGGAAGTAAACCTGAAGCGGATTACAGCCGTCAATAAGCGCCGCTTCCTCGATTTCCAGAGGGATTCCTTTTACAAATCCGGTAAACATAAATACTGCAAGCCCTGCGCCAAAGCCAAGGTAGATAATACAGATATTATACGGTGTGTTCAATTTCAAACTATCGGCTGTTTTTGCCAGAGTAAACATTACCATCTGGAACGGTACAACCATACTGAATACGCAGAGATAATAAATTGCCTTTGAAAACAGACCGTTTACTCTGACAATATACCATGCGCACATGGAGCAGCACAGAAGAATCAGGATTACCGATGTCACAGAAATCACCAGACTGTACCAGAAGGACTTCAGGAAATCCATCTGTGTCACACTGGCTATATAGTTTGCAATTCCATTCCATGTTTTAGATGTCGGAAGATCAAATACTCCTGTGGTAGAAATTGCCGATTCTATTTTTAATGAGTTAAAAAGAATCAGAACAATCGGATACAGCCATAAAATACTGACAATCGTCAAAATAACTGTCGCTACGGCACCTCTTATTTTTTTCGTCTTTTCCATTACTGCTGCACCTCCTTAGAGGATGTAGCACGAAGCTGAATCAATGCGATTGCTACAACAAGAATGAAGAATACAACTGCTTTCGCCTGACCGATGCCCTTCCACATAGGTCCGCTTCTTGCATAGAACGTATCGTAAATATTCAGTGCAAGGAGCTGAGAATCTTTTCCCGGGCCTCCGCCTGTAAGCGAGAGGTTCTGGTCAAACATCTTGAAGCCATTGGTCAGTGTAAGGAAGGTACAGATTGTAACAGACGGCATAATCATCGGAATCTTAATCTTAAACAAAATCTGTCTTGATGTAGCGCCGTCAATCTGAGCCGCCTCAATAAGATCCGGCGACACATTGTTCAATCCTGCGACATATATAATCATCATATAACCTATCTGCTGCCACATCAGAAGGATAAGCATACCGATGAAACCGTTTCTTGCAGATAATTTCAGCAGAGGCTGTCCCCAAACAGAAAGAAGACCGTTAAGGACTGTCTGCCAGATGTAACCAAGCACAATACCGCCAATCAGGTTCGGCATGAAGAATACAGTACGGAATGCGTTTGTTCCTTTGTATCCCTTTGTCAAAACCAGCGCAATCATAAATGCAAAAACATTGATCAGAATACTGGATAAAAATGCAAATGCAACTGTACGCCAGAAAGCAGCGCTGAAAGTTTTGTCAATTAAAAGCTTGGAATAATTTGACAGACCGATAAAGGTAACATCCTGTACAGTTGTGAATTTACAGAATGAAAGATAAATTCCCCATAAAAACGGTCCAAGGAATCCGATTAAAAATGCGGCGAATGTAGGCAGTACAAATATCGGCCACCACTTTTTGATTGTCTTTCCTACCATAGTTTTTTCCCTTTCTAAATACTTATCGCCCTAAAAAAGTGCAAAAAACGAGAGGGAGAAGGAATCTTCTCCCCCTCGTGACATTTGTTAGTCAAAAGCTGAATTTCTTAATTATTCTGCTGTTAAAGCTTTTTCCATTGCCCAGTTGTCAACGAATGCGCTTACAACGTCATCCCATGTACCGGTCTCTGCAGCATATGCTGTAAGAGCTGTTCCTAAACCGTTCTTCCACTCTTCAGACGGCATAGTTGTGAAGTTCCATGATACAGGTGTAAGTCCTGATGCTGTATATTCCGCATCCTGTTTTACGAACAGGTTTGGAGATTCTGCTGCTGCTTTGAAAGGAATTGTGAAGCCCATTTCTTCAGACATTGATTTTGTTCCTGTTTCAGAAGTTACACACCAGTTCATAAAGTCCAGAGTTGCCTGAATGTCAGCTTCTTCTGCATTTTTGTTTACGCACCAGTAGTTCTCTGTACCGGTTGCAAGACCTTCATTTTCATCATCAACGCCGAAGTAAATCGGAATCATAGCCAGCTCATCGTCTGAGAATTTCTCAGCAAGTGAACCGTATTCCCAGGAACCATTCTGATAGAAGACTGCTTCGCTGTTAAGGAATTCGTTTCTGGAATCGTCCGCTGTTTTAGCAGAAAGCTCTGCTCCCGGACAGGTAGAATCTGTGATATACAGATCGAATACATTTTTGTAGTTGTCAAGGTAAGTACCTTTGATTTCATCTGTGTCATTTACACCGTCTGCTACATATTCGTAGTAGATTGGAAGGTTTGCAAGATGTGTCTTAAATCTCCAGTCAGAGGAGCCGTCCATACCTGCGGATGTGAAAGCGCCTTTTACACCAAGTTCATCTTTTCTTGCCTGAATGTCATCAGCTACTTTCTTTAAATCGTCAAAGCTCTTGATATCGTCTACTGTGTAGCCGGCTTTTTCAAGAAGTGTTTTATTTGTAATAAGACCATAGGACTCGATTACATATGCGATACCTGCAACAGCGTCTCCGTCTTTTAATGAATAAGCATCAGAAGTAAGCTGAGATGTGATTTCTGCATCTTTCAGATCATAGCAGTAGTCTTTCCAGTTTTTAAGACCTACAGGTCCGTTTACCTGGAAAAGTGTAGGAGCGTCGCTCTTAGCCATTTCAGACTGAAGAGTTGTCTCATACTGTCCAGACGCTGCAGTTACTACTGTTACAGGAACTCCAGTTTCTTCTGTATAAGCTTTTGCCAGCTTCTGCCATGCTTCATCCTGCTCAGGTTTAAAGTTCAGATAATATACGTTTCCTTCGCCTTCTGCCATTACAGGAATTGCCGGTACCATTGTTGCTGTCATTAAAGCAGCAAGTCCTAAAGCTGTAATTTTCTTCATCTTCATAATGTTCAATCTCCTTTTCTTTTATTATCTCATTTTGAACTCCGTTTTAACTTACATTTATTTTAAAATTTTTTTTATTAAATTTCCATGATAAAAAAACCAGAAACATGATAATTTTTCATGTTTTTGTTATTTTTACAATCCGCAAACAACATTCCTCATTAAATCTTCATGCCATTTTCTTTATATATATAAATTTTTCTGGATTTCTTTTTTATTTAATGATACTATGAACTGCGACTGCTGCATAAAACGCACTTTCGAATTATTTTAAGATGAAAGGATTTTGTTTATGAATGACGTTTTAACCAAGATCAATGACACGATGTACACCTTCATTCTGCTCGTTTTACTGACCGGCGCAGGCATCTACTTCACTGTTCGCACAAAAGGCGTTCAAATCCGTCTGCTTGGCGATGGTCTTAAATGTATGCTGGAAAAAGCTCCTAAAGGAAAAAACGGCGAAAAAAAGGTTTCTTCTTTTCAGGCTCTGATGATTTCCACAGCCTCCCGTGTAGGTACCGGAAACATTGCCGGAATTGCCACCGCAATCGCAGCAGGAGGCCCAGGCGCTGTATTCTGGATGTGGGTAATGGCTGTTATCGGCGGTGCATCCGCTTTTGTAGAAAGCACCCTGGCTCAGATTTATAAAGTGAAAGAAGGCGAACAGTTCCGCGGCGGCCCCTCCTACTATATGCAGAAAGCCCTTGGAAAAAGATGGCTTGGAATTCTTTTTTCCATCTCTCTTATTATATGCTTTGCCTACGGGTTTAACGGACTTCAGGCCTTCAATATGTCCTCTTCTCTGGAATATTATATCCCTAACTATGCTTCTACCAATATCCCCATCATTCTGGGACTGATCCTTGCCGCTGCTACAGCTGCAGTTATCTGGGGCGGGGTACACAGAATCGGCTTTATCACCTCAGTAATGGTTCCGGTGATGGCAGGTATTTATATTCTGATTGGCATCTGGGCAATGATCACACATGCCAGCCAGCTTCCTGCTGTGTTTGGCACAATCTTCAAAAACGCCTTTGACTTCCAGGCTATGGCCGGCGGTATGGCCGGAAGTGCAGTTGTAATCGGAATCAAACGTGGACTTTTTTCCAATGAAGCAGGTATGGGAAGTGCCCCCAATGCTTCTGCCTCCGCAGATGTCGATCACCCGGTAAAACAGGGACTTGTACAAGTTATTTCCGTATTCATCGACACCCTGCTTATCTGCTCCAGCACTGCGATGGTGCTGCTTGTTTCCGGCATTCAGGGTGAGAGCGGTATTATGGACGGAATTCCCTATGTACAGGCTGCCATTAAGGCCAATGTAGGAAACTGGGGAATCCATTTTATCACTTTCTCAATTTTCGCCTTCGCATTCAGCAGCCTTATCGGAAATTATTACTATGCAGAATCTAATATTCTGTTTATCAAAAACAACAAAGTGCTCCTGAATCTTTTCCGCGTCACCTGTATCATTGCCATTTTTCTTGGCGCACAAGCCGACTTTTCCCTCATGTGGAATGTTGCAGATATCACTATGGGAATTATGGCAATCATAAATATCCTCTCTATTCTCCTGCTTGGCGGAATCGCAATAAAAGCATTGCGCGATTACGAAAGACAGAAGATAAACGGTCAAAAGATACGCTTCCGTGGAGAAGATATTGGAGTGAAAGATACGGTTTGGAAGTAATTCCCCCATAACTTCTTCATCGTTTCACTATCAAAAAAAGGGGCTGTGAAATAACAGCCTCTACGGAAAAAGAGGACTTTTCGTTCAAA
>JAUNOY010000021.1 GCA_030536995.1 Eubacteriales bacterium | reverse complement strand
ACAAAAGCAAAAAGAGGGATGCGAAAAAACTCAATCGAGTTTTTTCACATCCCCTATCATTTTTTAGCGAATCATCTTAAACATACCATCATACAGATAAATAGAATCCGTCAGCTCTTCCTTTTTTTTAATCATGCTGCCTCTCATTTCATGTAATAAATCCTTCAATGATAAAACAGAAATTTCTTTGTTAAATGATTTGACGACGCATTGATGTATGCTGATTGGAAGAATATAGAATTTTCCAATCACCTGATACAGTTCATCTAAAATTCCTGGATAGAATATAGCAGCTGCGCCGTAGCATTCTTGCCTATTTGTAATTGCATAACATTCAGGTTCAAGAATAAGGATATCTGCTGGACGAAGTCTGCATGAATTTTGAATTGCCATATCTATTAATTCTTTTTCCGTGATATGACATCTGTTCATATATTTATGTAGAACCGGACACACCGTCAGATCGTCATTACGTTCATCAAGAATAATCTTTGGAACAAGGGCTAAATCTTCAATCTGCCTGTGAACATATTTTTTTAAGAAGGATATGTTGCGAGAAGAATCATACAATTCGATCACCAGATGCTGTTTTACATACTCAAAATCATTTAAACGCTTAATTATGTCTGGATTTTCTTCAGGGCCCTTTTTTACTGCCTTCAATAAAAATTCGATCACATCTGAAATGATCCATCCATTTTTCACGTAATCAGTATGTAGGGCATCTACATTAATAACAGGGGAAAGCCTCTGCCCTGAACTTTCTTTGCCTGTTATAACCAGACCGGTATATGTCTGATTTGTTTTATAAAGCTGTCTCTTTTCAACATCAAACCCTTTTTCCTTCAATCCCTTTTCTATTTTTGCCATAAATAATTCCTTGGATAATTTCGCCATAATTGATTCTCCTTTCATTTTTTATTCTATGACAAAACTAATATGTTCCAATAAATCAAAAATAAAAAACAGTAAATGTAAATTTTGATATTTTTTCTTTTCTTATGTTTTCGGTCATTCTAATCATATACACAATGATGAAAGGAGACAAAATGAATACTGAAAAAAATTTATTGGAAAAGGAATGTGAGATATGTGGGGTTTGGTTCACTGCATCACGAAAAACTCAAAAGTATTGCCCGGAATGTGGTAAACATCCAGAGAGGGAAAAAATCCGTTTAAGGAAGAATCTGCAGGAAAGTATTTATCGGTGTGGGACTGGCAGAAAAAGGGAAGAAGTGACCTGTGTCTGCCGGAATTGCGGAAAGGAATTTAAAACTTATAATAAAGTTCCTTTTTGCAGTGATTCCTGTAAAATAGAATATGCTATCAAAAGTACAACTTGCGCGTTCTGCGGGAAAAAGATGACAGATACGGACGATCAAAGATATATGTCTGGTCGTCCATGGTATTGCTCGGAGACATGCAAAGACAACTACAGATGGAAAAGGGCCATTGAAAATGGAGAAGTCAAAACCTGTCCAGAATGTGGTAAACCTTTTATCGAAAAAGAAAGGACCTACTGTTCCATGACCTGCTATAAAAAACACCTTGCAAAACATGGGGTGAAACGTGTGCCACAAACGGTGAAAAAGCGTTGCATTGTCTGCGGTAAGGTATTTGACTGTTCTGTAGATGGATTAATGAATCCCGTTTGTTCCCGGGAATGTGCATCCATACTGGACAAAAGAAACAGAAAAAAAGCGGACTCAGAAAAAAAAGATCTTTCGCAGAAAAAGAGGAAGGAGTATATAGAAAGCAATGGTCTTTGCGGCATTTGCCGTACATCATACAAGGACTGTGAACGTCTTCAATCGAATTTTACTGCTTCTCCGGAAGGTTCCTGTTTCTCCGGTTCCCTTGTTATTAAGTGCCCTAAATTCACAGTTCCCAAGAAACTTCCATGGTAGCAATTTATTCCCGTGATCTGTTTTCGCACTCACGGGAATTTTTGCAGGATCAGATACATATTGTTTCCGTTGGGCGCTGCCCTTTACCAGATTATTTTTTATTATTATGGAACCTCTCATATTATTCCATGAAGTATAAACGAAGGGAGAAGAATTGATGAACAATTATAATCAAAATGAAAACAAAAAAACGCCCATGGTACAGCGATATGAGAGACAGATATGGGCAGCCCCAAGGGAAGGGAAAACGATATCGTGTGCAGAAAGCCTTTGTGTTCCACCGGAAACAGATGAGAATAAGAGTCCATTGGAGATGCATAATTCTTATTCTGTATTTCGGATAGCGATCGCACAGACAGGGGTTGGAAGTGTCGTAGCAAATATTCCGGCAAATGATGTTCCTTACATTCTAAAAGAATATCGTTTCCAAAGGGATTTGCTTAGAAAAGCCCAAATGAATTACGTTGCCCAAAGCAAAGAAACACCATCTTCCCCAGCATACACGATGCCGATCAACGAAAAATCCTGTCAAAAGCGAACAGCAGCTGATATCATAAAGGATCCGGATGGCGTGAGTAAACTTCAGAATGCCAGGGCATATTTTGAAAAAAATGCAGCAAAATATCCAAAAAACAGGGAGATGATGAACGCAATTGATGAGGCGATGAAGCTTTATCAGGAAGGGCGACTGGAGAAAGTTCAGTCTGTGTATATCGCGCCGCCTTTGTATGACCGTCAGATGAAGCATAGGTCCACTCGCAATGCCAAAGGATACAATTTGATCTATGGGATTACGATCACTGGATCAGCTGGAAAGACAAATGAGTGGTTATTTACGCTCAACAATTATTATGCAAAGTTGCAGGGAACGATTGTACAGGCAGGAACAGCTGAAGATAAGAAAGTTTGTGGCATGACTGTTACACAGGAAGAAATGGATTCTTTTATCTACCGTATTGAATCCACTTTGCGTAACTATGAAAGTTTATATTTCCGTACACAGTACGGAATCGCTCAGAAATACGGGAGATTGAAAAGAGAGCAAAACAAACCACAAAGATAATAATTGTTCCATGAAAGTCCAGTGTTTGCTGGGCTTTTTTAAACAGCAAAAAGAATGACTAATCATATTTTAAGTAATATTAATGCTGGATTTTTGATACATATGAATCTTGGGCCGAATATTTCAAGCTGTATCTGGATTTTGGGAAACGAACTATTATTTTAGAAGATGATAAATGGAAAGAGGATTAATTGGAGATTTTTTTTGTGGAGCAGGAGGAGCAAGTGTCGGTATCGAAAAAGCATTTGGACGAAGTGTTGATTTTGCAGTAAATCATGACCAGACAGCTATCATGCTGCATTCCAGAAACCACCCGTCAACCTACCATATGACGGAAGATATCTTCAGTGCCGATGTAGAGAAGTTTGTTTCGGGCAGAAAAGTATCTCTGGTGTGGGCTTCTCCGGACTGTACACACTTTTCAAAAGCAAAGGGAAATACTCCCCGGTGTGCGGGAGTCCGTATGCTTCCATTTGCGGTGTATTATCATGCCGCAAAGATCAGTCCGGAAGTCATCTGTATGGAAAACGTCACAGAAATACAGAACTGGGCACCAATTGAAGACAGGGAGAATTTCCCCGGATATGGACGCCCCGTAAAGGAACTGGAAGGTGTTTGTTATCGCTGTTTTGTTGAACATATGACAACTGGAAGATTGCGTTACGATGGACGTCCTCTGGATGTTCCGGAAAGCTGCCGGCATTTTTGTGATAATTGTCAGGTAGCACTTTGAAGCACGCGAATTATGTGCTGCAGATTATGGAGCACCAACCACACGTAAGCGCTGGTATGCTGTCATCCGAAAGGATGGGCGTTCTATCAAGTGGCCAGAACCCCGCTTTAATAAAGATGGAAGCAATGGTATGAAAAAATGGATCCCAGCCTCAAAGATTCTGAAACTGGATGATTACGGAGACTCTATCTTTGAACGGAAAAAACCTCTGGCTCCCAATACCATGCGGCGTATCGCTCAGGGAATTAAGAAATATGTTCTGGACGGCGATAAACCATTTCTTGTTCATATCAATCATTCTGGAGACAGTTTCCGTGGACAATCCGTGGATGAACCATTGCCCACTTTTACATGTAAACTTGGGATGGGAATCGTTCAGGGAACGATTTGCGAAACAAAACAATTTATGACGAAATATTACAAAACCGGTATTGGTCAGTCTATAGATGAACCTTTACATACCATCACGACCAGCCCTGGTCATTTTGGGCTTGTAAGCGTCAATATTTCCTCGATATCAGACTTGTCCAAAACAAGCAAAAAAGAGCTGGAACGGGCACATCAGGTAAGTCAGTTCTTATTGGCTTATTATGGCTCAGATATTGGTCAGACAATCAACCAGCCATTGCGGACAATCACTACAAAAGATCGGTTTGCTTTGGTAACCGTACTACATGATAACCGTGTCCTTATGGATATACATCTCCGTATGTTAGATCCAGATGAGTTGAAAAGAGGTAATGGTTTCCCGGACGATTATGATATATCACACGACACGTTCTGGCATAAGCTTCCTATCCATGAACAGGTTGCTAAAATAGGAAATGCTGTTGTACCAGTCATGGCAGAAGCAATTGTGTCTGCAAACTGCCCATATCTCTATGAAAAGGAAAGAGTTCCTTTTGTACAGCTCGGACAACAGGAGAATGGACAATTTTCTTTCGCATAAGGCAGCAGAAGCTGCCTTTTTATCTTAAATTAATAGCTCTCATATTAAAAAATCAAAACGAAAGGAAAAATATAATCACATGGGAGGAGAATGTATATGCAAAAGGAAACTCAATCAATAATAATCACGGCAATGAAACAATATGACTTAAAATTATGGACTCATTGCAAAAACACAGCAACTTTAATTAAAATGATTTCTGTGATTTTGGGATTGAAGGATCCAGAAAAAATATTATTATACAATGCAGCTTTAATTCATGATGTTGGTAAAATATTTATAAATCCGAATATTTTACTGAAACCACAGAAACTTACGCCAGACGAAAGAAAGATTGTAGACTTGCATTCTGTATTAGGGCAAATATATGTGAGTTCTCTCGGAGTAAAAGAAAGTATTGCGGAACTTATTCTGCTACATCATGGTTACGATAAAGAACGGTATGGAAAAACTTATTCTACTCAAAACTGTTTTTATGCAGATATCCTACGAGCCTGTGATATTTTAGAGGCAGTTACACACGATCGGCCATATCATAGAAAAGTATCTATAGAAGAAGGGATTAAAATTGTTCAGGAGCAAAAAGATTTAAGTGATAGTGTTATAGACGCACTTAACAAAGTATTTCTGCAAAATGAAAATAAATATTTGAAACGTTGCCCTTGAAGTAATTGGATTCTTCAGCTCAGACTAGGTCTATTCGGATTGTGGTATACATTATAGACATAATCAGAATACAGCTAGAAACATGATACGAGGAAACACTTTATTAAATCCAGATTTTTCTATTTTTGATAAGAATATGCAATTTTTATGGGAAATGACTTTCCTATCTGAGAAGCAGAGAACATTATCATATGGTATTTTGTAGATATGAGGAAGACACATCCTCATTTATGTATAATCCTTTTGTTTTGGACACTCACAAGTCTCTGACTGTGGGTGTCTTTTTAGTTAAAAATTAGAATGGTAAAAAAGAGGCCCATGGAAACTCAAAGGGGTGCTTTATAAGGATTTTAATGGCATGGACGAAAAAGAGTAGTGCCAGTATATCGAAAGAGAAAACATATAGCTAAAGCATGACCTCGACAAAGAACTTGCCGAGATTATACAAAAAGCCTCCGAAGAGGCTTGATCATTCTAAGAAATCAGGTATTTCTTTAAATCCGAAGTGATCACAGAAATAAGCTTTTTCGTTTCGATCTACATCTGAAAATACAATGATATCTGATACAGAAAGGGAGCGTCCGTGATAATTATCCGGCTTTTCAATATTGAATTTGGCATACAACTGTTCCAGATATGCCATTGGAGAAAAAAACCGTTTTCATCAGGAATAATGGAGCCAGTATAAATCCTTTCATAACGATTCCGCTCAGGGGATAACCCTATTTTTTTGAGGACATCCAGTGTCATAAAAAAATACGGTCTATTTGCCGCTGTTTGCCTTAACATCCAGATAGAATACGTCACAAGGTCAAATCTTTTTTTTATTTCAAGTGTCCCTTCGATATTTTTGAAAATAACAGGATCTCCGTATAATTTCTGATATTTAACCAAGGATTTTTGTTCTATATCTGCAAAATCATCTCCGCTACTTCCTGCAAGAAAAAATGTTCCGCATATTACATCTTTGGATTCTTGCCCATTAATAAATAATGGTCTGTTCGGAAACTTGTTGAACTTTCCATTTTCATTCATTACTGCAATGGTGTTTTCATCCAGGGAAACGACCTGTATCATTCCCTCCACAAGCTGCTGCATTGCTTCAAGGGTATTCGGAATGACCGTTTCGTAAGCTTTTTTCAATGGTTCTATGACCAGGACTTTGATATTTTCATTCATGATTGCGTTCTCCTTTCATTTTGTGGTCGTATATAAAATGAAAAAATATCGCTTTTATGAAATACCAATCCCGCATATTAACTGTAGAAGAAAGAAATACGGAATTATCCCCCTCAGAGTTAATCTCATACGAAGTCGAGGTCGAATCCAGTCCAGAATATGACATTCTATATCTTCCTGTCATGGAAAAACTCCCTCTCTTGAAATAAAAGGAAAATAATATCCCACTATAGCTACCGGAAGGCAGATATTTAATTGGGAAAAACAAATATTTTTGTTTGGGGAACAAAGATTCATATTTTTATAAATGAAAAGAAAGGAGATTTTTACATGAAGACGAATAAACAGATCAGATTATTAATGGTGGAACAAGGGTTGGAACTACAAGAAAAAGAACAGGAGCTGGATCAAATCATCGTTACGCAAGAAGATGTGTATTCCTGTTTCAAAAAACAGGATGAAACAAATTATGTAGGATTGCTAAATGGATTACCTATTCTGAAAAAAGGCGCTTTTATACAAAAAACGGATTCCTTTACAGATCACTTGCTTTTCGAGGTCTATGAAATATCAGAAAACGGGTTTAAAATGCACTGCCAGACATTCCAGACCAATACTAAGAATGAATCACCGTTATGGTGTTACAATTGTGATGCTTATTTGGTAAATGGAGTTTTCAGACACATTAATGAAGATATAGAAATACAATTCCATTCATTCTCTAATGCCCACACAAGTATATTCACAAAGCAAAAACGGGGTGAACTGGCTCAAAAGCATACAGATGAACACATCAATGAATATACGGCAAACATTTGGACTATGTATAAAGTCATGGCATGGATGAACTGGCTCAGCGAACATCCAGAGGAAAAAATCATAGAAAAAGATGACACAAAATATTTGAAAAATCATCGCAGAAATATCAAACCTCATATAAATACTTCCTCGATGTTATCAGTTTCTTCTAATCAGCCCCATACAATTAAAATCAATGGTATCCGTATAATTTCTACAGATTCTCAGATTATCCGTAAAATTAAAAGCAGAACCAGACAACGGTTTACAGAAACATGGTGTGTCCGTGGACACTATCGCCACTATCAAAACGGTAAAACTATATATATTAAGCCTTACATAAAAGGAAAGAAAGATGGTGCATTTGTAAAAAAGGAATACCGATTAGATTTTTCCAAACCAATAACTTAATCTGCATTCCGTCTCATCCAGGCAGCGTAAGCTGCCTTTTGTACTGGATTTTATATTTTCAACACGATATTTCATATTATTTTGAAATGAAAACGAAAGAGTAAAATTACGACATCATAGCAGTTTGGGGTGAATGATCAAAACAGGGGATGCTGAAACGGCCTATGTTTCTACAAAATGCTATAAAAGGATCTAGTTATTGCCATTTTATAGCTGTTTTTACCTTTTACAATTCATGGGACCTAATTAACCGTAAGTGCTTTTAGAGTGAGGGATTGTCATATTAATATGGAAGCAAACAATCTTAACTGCAAAAAAGTGTAAAAAAGATTATTTTGGCCTAAAAATGATAATACTTCAGTAAATAAAAGAACGCCTCGTTGAAAGGAGTAGATGATTAATGACCTTTGAACAAACAATATTAACGATGATTAATGACAAAATGTTGAAACACAGTAAAATTTCACAGGAACTTTACAATGCATTGCAAAAAGATATTATTGTAATGCGTCCAGAAGCTGGAAAACAAACAGATGTTGATTCTTTTGATTATAACAATTATAATAAAAAAATGGTGTGATATCCAAATGGAAAGGACGTTTATTCATTATGGATATTTATAATACAAGAAAACAAATGAAACTAAATCAATGCACCATTTTTGATCTGCAGTTACGCGTGGTATATTATGCGCGTGTCAGTACAGAAAAAGAAGAACAGAAAACTTCTATTGACCATCAGCAGGATTATTTTGAAGAATTTATTGCAGGAGTGGAAAAGTGGACTTATGTCGGTAAATATATCGACGAAGGTTTCTCCGGTATAAACACCAGTAAACGAGAGGCATTTCAAAAAATGATTGCTGATGCGAAACAGGGGCGATTTGATTTGATCCTTACAAAAGAGATCACCAGATTTGCGCGTAACGTAGTAGATAGTATTGGTTATACGCGTAATCTTTTGGAGTGTGGCACCGCTGTTTGGTTTCAGAATGATAATATCAACACTTTGGATGAAGATTCTGAATTGCGGCTGACAATTATGTCAGGAATTGCCCAAGATGAAAGTCGTAAGTTATCTAGCCGTGTCCGCTTTGGCCATGCCCGTTCAATCCAGAATGGCGTTGTTCTTGGAAATTCTCATATTTATGGATGGGATAAAAGAGACGGACGTTTATATATTAACGAAAAAGAAGCTGAAATGGTTCGGATTATTTATCAAAAATACGCATCAGGATGCTGGTCCACACATTCTCTGGAAAAATTTCTTTGGGAGTGTGGATACCGAAATTACAAAGGTGGCAGAATAAGCAGTCGTGTAATTGGAAACATCATCCGTAATCCCAAATATAAGGGGTTTTATGTGGGTGGGAAAGTCAAGATTATTGATATTTTCTCAAAAAAACAGAAATTTCTACCGGAACAGGAATGGACAATGTATCCGGATGATGGAAGTCGTGTACCTGCAATTGTGTCTGAAGAACTTTGGGAAGAAGCGAACAGAGTATTTGCAAAACGCAGCAATAATGTGAAAGAAAAAAAGACTTCCTGTAAGCCAGATAATCTTTTTACAGGATTAATCCGATGCGGAAATGATGGAGCCACATACTGGCTAAAAGCACGAAACATTCATGGAAAAGAATCAAAAACATGGGTCTGCAGTTCCAAAATTAGAAATGGAGCTGGAACCTGTAACTCTTTTCCGGTAAAGGAAGAGGATCTTCTGAAGATAGTATCTGATTCTTTCAACGAAATGTCCGGGAATAAACAGACGTTTTTGGACAAGTACTTAGCTATGTATGAAAAAGAAGTTTATTCTCTGACATGTACCGATCAGAAAACGGAAAGTCTCAAGCAGGATATTGAAATACTAGAGGCAAGAAGAGATAAACTTCTGGATTTTAATCTAACAGGACTTATTTCCGATAAGGAATTTCTTTCCAGGAATAGAAGTTTTTCTTCTGAAATTGAAGAAAAGAAACGGGAGCTTTCTCTTCTTGAAAAGAACATACCGATGTCAAAGGAAGAAATTCTTAAAAACATCGAAAATCTCACAGCAAGTATCCGAGAGTACGCCCAAATAAATCCTGAAGACCTTACACCAGAAATATTGGAAAGCACTATTTCTTCCATAACAATCCACCCCAGAAGCTTAAAACAAGCGGAGGTAGTCATTTCTTTTCATAATGGTTGCCCCCGTAAAAAAACAGCTTATGTCGGCAGTTCGGAAACTACTTTATCTTCCACGGACGCTGAACGGACACTGGAAGGCAAAAATGGTGTAACCTACTTTATAAAAACAGAAATTTGCGTATGAATTTCCACACCCATGCGTTGCTTATGCTCCCATGAACGTGATACTCTACCCGAACTTATAGAAGAATCCAGATCAGGAAGAAAGTCTGTGGGACGTTTGGGGAATATTTTCTTCACCATATAGCCGCCGACGCTTCCGTTCTGTTTGGAAGTAAGGTTTCCGTTGTATCCATCCGTGAGCGGAACACCTAATTCATTGGCAACTTCAAATTTGAAACGGTCTAATGCACCTTTTGCTTCCGGAACTACTGCTTTGTTAGAAGAACTGTTGTTTGTCATTTTTCGTTTCCTCCTTGCTTGTTGTTGTATTTGATGTTACAATGCTAGTATGTGTCTCAAAAAAAATAATACACTAGAAGTTTCTGTATCAAATGGGAAGCATTGGAAAATATTAATAAACTATGAATATTGTATATTTTTCAAGATTTAATTGCACTTTATTTGGCTATTTGTTATAATGTATAATAGTATAAAGGCAAAAGAAACAGAGTAGGATGTTTTCTGCTCTGAAATATTTGAAAATAGAAATATATATTGGAAACGGAGAGGTGAACGATGAATTTAGGCATTATTGCACACAACAGCAAGAAGGTATTGATAGAGGATTTCTGTATCGCTTATAAAAACATTCTTGCGAAACATGAGGTTTACGCTACCGGAACTACTGGAAGACGAATCGAGGAGGCAACAAGCCTTCACGTACACAAATTTCTTGCCGGAAGCATCGGCGGAGATAAACAGTTTATGGAAATGGTAGAACGCCAGGATCTGGATATGGTTATCTTATTCTATAATCCTGTCATGATTGACCCGAAAGAGCCGGACATTATGAGCATTGTCAGGAGATGTGACCAGTATAACATCCCTGTCGCAACAAATATCGCCACAGCAGAGCTTTTGATTCTCGGACTTGCACGAGGCGATCTGGATTGGAGACTGAATCTGAAATGAGAGTAATAGCAGGAAAAGCAAGAAGATTGAATCTGAAAACAGTTCCCGGATTAGATACGAGACCTACAACTGACAGAGTAAAAGAGACTCTTTTTAACATCCTTCAGCCGGAGCTTCTGAACTGCCGCTTTCTTGATCTGTTCAGCGGCAGCGGCGCTATTGGTATTGAAGCATTGAGCCGCGGAGCGGAATATGCTGTTTTTGTAGAAAAAAATCCCAAGGCTTGTACATGTATAAAAGAAAATCTTGCATTTACAAAATTAGCAGAAGGTGGTAAACTGCTAAACATGGACGTACTGCAGGCACTGCGCTCCCTTGAGAACAAGGGAGTCTTTGATTGTGTCTTCATGGATCCTCCCTATGATCAGGAACTGGAACGTCAGGTGCTTACCTATTTAAAGGACAGTACTGTAATTGACGAAAATACGCTGATCGTGGTGGAAGCTGATATTCATACTGATTTCGGTTATCTGGAGGATTTGGGATACAGGCAGCTTCGCTCCAAAGAATATAAAACAAACAAGCATGTTTTTTTATGCAGGAGAAAGTGAGAAAGAATACATGAAAACAGCAGTTTATCCAGGAAGCTTCGACCCGGCTACATACGGGCATCTTGATGTAATTCAGCGCGCAAGCCAGTCGTTTGATAAAGTTATCGTCGGCGTTTTGCATAATTCTTCAAAAAGTCCGTTGTTTTCTGTAGAAGAACGTGTTAAAATATTAGAGACGGCCACCAAAGACCTTCCTAATGTAGAAGTAAAAGCATTTGAAGGATTATCTGTAAATTTTGCCAGGGAGAACCATGCCCAGGTAATTGTCAGGGGACTGCGTGCGGTCACAGATTTTGAATACGAACTTCAGATGGCCCAGACTAATCGCGTACTTGCACCGGATGTTGATACAGTGTTCCTTACCACAAGTCTGGAATATGCGTATCTGAGTTCCACCATTATGAAAGAAGTAGCCCGCTTTGGTGGTGATTTGAGTAAATTTGCGCCAAAGGAGATTACATCTGCCGTATTGGAGAAGCTTCATCCGCAGAGATAAATGGCTAGGTGGTTTGACCACCGGGAGAAATAGAGATAATAAGGAGAGAGAGTACCATGAGCAGCAGAATTGAACAGATTATCGATGAGATTGATGAATATGTAGACAGTTGTAAATATCAGCCGCTTTCTACAACCAAGATTGTTGTAAATAAAGAAGAGATTCTTGAATTGTTACGTGAACTCCGTCTGAAAACACCGGACGAGATCAAACGTTACCAGAAGATTATCAGCAATAAGGATGCCATTCTTGAAGATGCACAGTCCAAGGCAGACACCCTGATTGCAGATGCTCAGGCAAAAGCGCAGGAGCTTGTTACACAGCATGAAATCATGCAGAAAGCTTATGCGCAGGCGAATGATACAATCAATGCGGCAAATAAGCAGGCACAAGAAATTCTGGACTCTGCGACACAGGATGCCAACAGTATCCGTCTGAGTGCCATCACATATACAGACGATATGATGGCGAATATCGGCAATGTACTTAACATGACACTGGAAGATGCAGGCGGTAAATATAAAGCATTTATTGATGCACTTCAGAGCTGCCTTGAAGTAGTGAATCACAATCGCCAGGAGCTTGCACCTCAGACTGCACAGGCAGCGGCAATTACAGGTTCCTATCATGCAGAGGAAGAAGAGGATGCACTGTTAGATGATCTTGGCAACAACTAATGTCAGAAGTGCCGTAACAGCAGCATTTAATATTTTTGCTATCAGATAAGGGAAGATGCTTAAATCTTTTTTCAGTACACTTTTTGTCTGAGCAAGTATGCAAAGACCTCCGAAGGCAGTGATTGTCATGGATATGAGGAAGCGTACAGAATAGGCGAGATTTGAGGATGCAAGTCCGCATAATCCGGTTGTAACCTCGCAGATTCCCAGCAGTATCATTTTTTTCATTGGCGAAAATGGCCAGTAGTAACTGATACAGGCTGACAGAATGGAAAACAACAGGATATATCCGCCCAGTCGGGTAATTGTTTCGAATCCGTTCATAATAGAGACATCGATGATTTCGCCAAAAGGGGTGGTCGATGTCTCTTTTTTCGTTTGCATAATTGGTGAAATTGTGTTATTTTTATAGACGATGAAGCGAAAAAATATCATGCATAATCCATCTGCCAGAAGAAGAATTGTGAAGATTATCCCAAGAGGTGTTCTTTTTCCCAGACATATGCTGTAAAGATATGCGCTCAGGAATCCGGGACTTGGGTTGTTGCAGAAGCCCAAAAGGTAATGAGCTTCTCTTTTGCATAGCTTTCCTGAACGATACAGGTCACAGGTGAGTTTGGCTCCCATTGGGTATCCGCATAGAAGACCAAGCAGGAATGCATAAGCCCCCCAGGGGGACAGACCGAAAAGTTTTGCCCAGAGTGTATGCAGAGGATAAAACAGAAATTCTATTTCCTGTGTATGTAAAAGAATGCCTGTGAGAATGATAAAGGGCAGAAGCGTGGGAAGCAGGGTGTTCAGCCAGAGTTTCAATCCTTCTCTGGAAGCGGCAATCGCTTCGGCAGGATGAAAAAAAAGAAAAAGAAGCAGACAGGGAGCTGCAGCATGGATTATTTTTTTTACCACGGATTTCATAAAGTTCATACGCGCCGGAAGTTTTTTATAAAAACATATGGTGCTTTATGATGATATATGAATTTAGATAAGAATTTAATAAAGTTTTGGAGGTAATCAACTATGGCATTAGAAAACTGTGAACCGAAAAGAGTATTTCATTATTTTGAAGAAATCAGCAAAATTCCGCGTGGATCAGGCAACACAGAGCAGATCAGCAATTACCTTGTGCAGTTTGCGAAGGAGCATGGACTTTCATATATTCAGGATGAGCTTGGAAATGTGATTATCCGTAAACCGGCAACAGCAGGTTATGAGAATGCGCCGGGAGTGATTCTTCAGGGACATATGGATATGGTGTGCGAGAAACGCCCGGATGTTGACCATGACTTCACGAAAGATGGATTAACCCTTTCTGTAGAGGATGGCTTTGTGACAGCTAACGGCACAACACTTGGCGGAGATAACGGAATCGCAGTTGCTTATAGTCTTGCAATTCTTGAGAGTAATGAAATTGTACATCCTGCTCTTGAAGTTGTTATTACAGTGGATGAAGAAATCGGTCTTCTCGGTGCAGAAGCAATGGACTGCAGCGTTCTTAAAGGCAGAAGACTTCTGAATCTTGACTCTGAGGAAGAGGGCTTCCTTCTTGTAAGCTGCGCAGGCGGTCAGACAAGCATCAGCCATATTCCGGTATGCAGAGCAGAGGCAGAGGGAGAGAAGCTGAAAGTAAAGGTATGCGGTCTTCTGGGCGGACATTCCGGTATTGAGATTGACAAAGGACGCGCAAGCGCAAGTATCCTTCTGGGACGTTTCCTTTATAAGCTGAAAGAAGAAAGTTCTTTCGGTCTTATTCATCTTGAAGGCGGTCAGAAAGATAATGCCATCCCAAGAGAAGCTTTTGCGGAAATCCTTGTTACAAAAGAAGATGTTGATACAGTGAAGCGTATTGCTGCTTCTCTGGAAGATGCATTCCGCGCAGAATATGCAGGCACAGATGAGGGAATTACCGTAGTTGTGGAAGAACTGGGAACAGCCAGTGAGAAGGTTCTGCATCCGACAAGCTGTGAAAAAGTCATTTTCTATCTGATGAATGTGATTTCCGGAGTTGTAAAAATGAGCGGAACAATTGACAATCTGGTGCAGACATCTACGAATATGGGTGTTATGAAGCTTACAGAGGATGAATTTACGACTGCATCCAGCGTAAGAAGCTCTGTTGAAACCGGCAGAGATATGCTTTCCGATAAACTTGCATATCTGACCGAATTCATTGGCGGAGAATACGAAGTGAAGGGAGCATATCCTGCATGGGAGTACCGCAAAGATTCTCCTCTTCGCGATAAAATGATTGAAGTATACAAAGAAATGTACGGAGAAGAGCCTCAGGTTATTGCAATTCATGCAGGTCTTGAGTGCGGACTTTTCTTCCAGAAAATGGAAGGGCTGGATTCTATTTCATTTGGTCCTGACATGAAGAATGTTCACACTTCAGAGGAACGTCTCTCCGTTGCTTCTACAGAACGTGTGTGGAAATATCTTCTGAAGACTCTGGAAGCACTGAAAGACTGATAAAACACAGTCCCGGCCTTCTTTTACAGTCAGAAAGCAGACCCCATCCGGAATCTGAAAAGACCGGATGGGGTTTTATACATGAAAAAGAAGAAAATAGTTCTAAGACAATAGCTTCTTTCATATGCTGTATAGGATATGGGAGGTAAGCTATGGAATTTCAGTGGAAATCATATAGTCTGAGGCTAGTTGCAGCGCTTTTGGTAACTGCAGCAATGCTTCTCCTTATTGAGGAGAGGAGTGCGGCTTCTGTGCTGAAAGAATTTGCCTGTGAAACAGACGCATTTCGTAAACAGATATTGAAACCGGAAGTTTACGAAGAAATTTGCAGGCAGAGTGAAAAAGGTGCTGACTTTTCAGAAGTTCTTACAGTTACTATGCTCAGGGGCAATTTTTCACCAAAGGAAGTTTCTTTGGACAAAAACCCCTTTGTAAAGTATAAGCCACGGGAATTTCAGCGTTTAAAAGAGGCGTATCGCGCTGTCTGGGCTGATGTGATTTGCTTTCCCATACCGGACCGGAACATCTCGTTTGAAAATACTTTTGGAGACCCCAGAGAATACGGGGGAGAGCGCAGACATGAGGGAACAGATCTTTTTGGAAAAACAGGCAAAGCCGGATATTATCCTATCATAAGTATGACAGACGGAGTGGTAGAATGTATTGGATGGCTGCCCCTGGGAGGATACAGAATTGGAATCCGTGCGCCCGGAGGAGGGTATTTTTATTATGCTCATCTTTCAGGATATGAACGCGACTTTCAGGAAGGAGAATCTGTAGAAGCAGGGGAAATTCTGGGATATATGGGAGATACCGGATATGGCCCTGTAGGAACCAGAGGGAAATTTCCGGTACACCTTCATCTTGGGATTTATATAAAAACTCCACATCACGAAGAACTCAGCGTAAATCCTTATTATGTGCTTTGTGCCAATTCTAAAAATTTTAGAAACTATTCATATTAACGAGAATTTTTTCGGGAATTATGCTATAATAAAACGACATATGGAAATGCAAGGAGCGAGTGAAATGGAAATACAGTTATGGAGAAGCATTTTATGCCCATATGAACTGGCAGTAAGAGAGCTGGTTGTAAAATTCAGACATATCATTGATGAACACAGAGAGAATGACCTGTATTCTCCAATTGAACAGGTAGAAGGCCGTGTAAAAAGCGTCAGCAGTATTCTTGAAAAAATGCAGCGAAAGCACATTCCCATGGAACGCATGGAGACAGAAATAGAAGATATTGCAGGCGTACGTATCATCTGTCAGTTTGAGGAAGATATTGAAACGGTTGCTCGCCTGATCCAGAACCGCAGCGATATGGAAATAAAGAGTGAGAAAAACTATCTCAAACATATGAAGCAGAGCGGATATCGAAGTTATCATCTGATTATCTATTATACAGTGGAAACGATTCATGGACCGAAGCGTTTGCAGGCGGAAATTCAGATACGTACAATGGCAATGAATTTCTGGGCTACCATCGAACATTCTCTTCAGTATAAGTACAAGGGAGATATGCCTGCTCACGTTGCAGAACGTCTGAGTAAGGCGGCAGATGCGATTATTTCTCTGGATCACGAAATGGCGTCTGTGCGAAACGAAATCATGGATGCGCAGAATTCCTCTCAGATGCAGTCTAATCTTGTGAAGGATATTCTGATTAATATCGAAAATCTGTATAAGCTTGCTAACCAGCGCGAGGTAATGAAGATTCAGGATGAATTCCTCCGGGTGTTTAAAACAAAGGATCTTCAGCAGCTTGAGCGTTTCCACCGACAGTTGGATATTATCTCAGAAGGCTATCGCGCACAGGCAGTTTATCATCGAATATAGAAGAGGGAAAAGATGCTTACAAATAAAAAGGCAGTAATATTTGATTTGGACGGAACTCTTGTGGATTCCCTTGGAATCTGGGGAGACATTGATATTGAGTATCTGGGTTCTTACGGCCTGGAAGTACCAAATGGTCTGCAGCATGAAATTGAGGGGTTATCATTTACAGAGACAGCTGCTTATTTCAAGGAACATTTTCCGATAAAAGAATCTCTTGATGAAATTAAAGAGACATGGAAACAGATGGCAATGGAAAAATACCGTTACAGTGTACAGCTAAAAGCCGGTGTCAGTAAATTTCTTCCTTATTTGAAAGAAAAGGGGATTCTTATGGCAGTGGCATCCAGCAATGACAGAACACTCATAGAAGCAGTTCTTGAAAGTCATGGAATCCGAGGCTTTTTCAGCCATATTGTAACAGCCTGTGAAGTAAATCGCGGTAAACCGGCCCCTGACGTTTATCTGAAAGCAGCACAGAAGCTGGGAGTAAAGCCGGAGGAATGTCTGGTATTTGAAGATATTGTAGCAGGAATTATGGCGGGAAAGAATGCGGGCATGCGTGTCTGTGCCGTAGAGGATGGTTACAGTATGTTTCAAAAAGAAGAAAAAAGGCAGACAGCAGATTATTACATTACTACCTATGAAGAGGTAATTACAGATACATACGAGGAATTATAAATGCAGGATTTTTTACCGGTAAATAAAAAAGAGATGGAAGAAAGAGGATGGGACCGGGTAGATTTCGTCTATGTGACAGGGGATGCCTACGTGGACCATCCTTCCTTTGGGTCTGCAATCATAAGCCGACTTCTGGAAAGCAGAGGATACAGAGTAGGAATGATCTGCCAGCCTGACTGGAAACAAAAAGAGAGTATTCAGGTGTTTGGGGAACCGCGTCTGGGCTTTCTGGTGTCAGCCGGAAATATGGATTCTATGGTAAATCATTATACAGTTTCCGGAAAACATCGACAGAAGGATGCGTATTCTCCGGGTGGTGAAATGGGACACAGACCGGATCGGGCTGTGGCAGTTTACAGCAATCTCATTCGTCAGACATATAAAAGGACACCGATTATATTGGGAGGGATAGAAGCCAGCCTTCGACGTCTTGCTCATTATGATTACTGGGACAACCGTGTACGACGCAGTGTTCTTATGGATTCTGGTGCAGATATTATCTCTTACGGAATGGGTGAACACTCCATTCTTGAAATTGCAGAAGCTTTGGAAAGTGGGATTCCGGTGGAAGAGATTACCTATATTGCAGGAACTGTCTTTAAATGTAAAGATTTAAGTCGTGTATATAAACCGATTCTTCTGCCTTCCTTTGAGGAGATTTCAGAGGATAAGAAGCTGTACGCAGAAAGTTTTGCTGTCCAGTATAAAAATACAGATCCTTTCACTGCGAAACCAATGGCAGAATCTTATGGAACAAAAGGTTATATTGTCCAGAATCCTCCGGCTATGCCGCTGAGTCAGGAAGAGATGGATGATGTCTATGCTCTTCCATATACAAGAAAAAGCCATCCAATGTACGAAGAAAAAGGAGGAATTCCGGCTCTTGAAGAAATCAAGTTCAGTCTGACAAGCAACAGAGGATGCTTTGGAAGCTGCAGTTTTTGTGCGCTCACCTTCCATCAGGGACGTATTCTGCAGACAAGAAGTCATGAATCCCTGATTGAAGAAGCAAAACTTATGACACAGGACAGAGATTTCAAAGGCTACATTCACGATGTGGGTGGGCCTACAGCAGATTTTCGACAGCCATCCTGCAGGAAGCAGCTCACGAAAGGTGTCTGCATGAATCGTCAGTGCCTTTTTCCTACTCCGTGCAAAAATTTGGAGGTAGATCACAGAGATTATGTGTCTCTTCTGCGCAAGCTGCGTCAGATTCCAAAAGTGAAAAAAGTCTTTATCCGCTCCGGCGTACGATTTGACTATGTGGTTGCCGATAAAGATAAAACCTTTCTGCGGGAACTGGTAGAACACCATGTAAGTGGTCAGCTCAGAGTGGCCCCGGAGCATGTATCCGATCAGGTGCTGAAATATATGGGAAAACCTTCTCACAGCGTATATCAACAATTTCTGAGGGAATATGAGGATGCGAACAAAAAGACAGGAAAGCAGCAGTTTGCAGTGCCGTATTTCATGTCTTCCCATCCGGGCTGTACCATGAAAGAAGCGGTACGTCTTGCGGAATATGTGCGGGATCTTGGTTTTACGCCGGAACAGGTGCAGGATTTTTATCCGACCCCGTCAACGCTTTCTACCTGTATGTATTACACAGGAATACACCCGCTTACGGGGGAAAAGGTTTATGTGCCCAGAAATCCCCGTGAAAAGGCAATTCAGCGCGCGCTTATGCAGTACAAAAATCCGGCGAACCGGGAACTGGTTCTGGAAGGCCTGAAGCTTGCAGGTCGTATGGATTTGGTGGGATTTGATAAAAAATGTCTTATTCGTCCTATTCGCGACAGGGCATCCGGTACAGGAGGACATAAAGGACAGGAAGGCAGAAATACACAGGGCAAAAAAGGAAATATGAAAAAGAAAACCATACGAAACGTACATAAACGCAAATAAAAAGGAGTTCTTACGTAAATGAGTGATTCTAAGAAAAAACAGAAGATAAAAAAAGGTGATTATGGCTATTTCAAAGCAGAAAAGAAGAAACAGCTCTTTATTACCTTCGTTCTCTTTGCAGTGCCGCTGGGAATTTTTTTCAGTGCGTGGGTATATCATAAGTCAAGACTTACTATATGGACAGTTATCAGTGTTGTGGGCTGCCTGCCGGCATGTAAAGCACTTGTAAATCTGATCATGATTCTCCGATGCAGACCAATGGACGAAAGCCTTTACCTCAAAATCAGAGAGCACCAAGGAAGTCTTGTAATGGCGTATGAGATGTATATGACCTTCTATGAAAAAAGCGGTTACATTGACGCAGTTGCTGTCTGCGGGAATACAGTTGCCTGCTACAGCAGCGATCCGAAAATTGACGCCGGATTTATGGGTGAACAGGCGCAGCAGATTGTTCGGAAAAATGGATATAAAGTAACCATTAAAATTTTTACAGACCTGAAGCCATTCCTGGAACGTCTGGATTCAATGAATGAACACAGGGAATCGCTGGAAGCAGATATTAAATTTACTCCGGATGAAAGATACCCTGAGTTTTCCAGAAATGAAATGATCAGGCATACCATACTTGCCCTCTGTTTATAGGAGAGAATATGAAACAGTTTATTATTGACGAAAATGAAGCAGAGCAGCGCTTTGATAAATATCTGGGCAAACTTCTGAAAGAAGTGCCCAAAAGCTTTTTTTACAAAATGATGCGAAAAAAGAACATCACTCTTAACGGTAAAAAGGCATCCGGAAATGAAATGCTGAAAAAAGGCGATGCAGTAAAGCTGTTTCTCAGCGATGAGACTTTTGATAAATTTGCAGGAGACAAAAAAGTTGCCCGGGCGGTATGTGATCTTGATGTTGTCTATGAGGATGAAGACGTAATCTTTATCAACAAACCTGCAGGAATCCTTTCTCAGCCGGCAGATGAAAAAGAGCCTTCCATGGTGGAGTATCTTATCGGTTATCTTCTTGAGAAAAAAATGATAGAGGAAGAACAGCTGAAAACTTTTAAACCTTCCGTTTGTAACCGTCTGGACCGCAATACAAGCGGACTTATTGCAGGGGGAAAGAGTCTTGCCGGACTTCAGATGCTGTCAGAACTTTTTCATGACAGGACACTGCATAAATATTATCTCTGTCTTGTCAGAGGTGTGATCAGTGAAGAAAATTATATCAAAGGCTATTTGCATAAAGACAAAAAAACAAATAAAGTAACAGTATTCAAAGAAAAAAAAGAAGACTCCCTTCCCATTGAAACCGCTTACAGACCGCTGGGAAACAACGGGAAACTGACGCTTCTGGAGGTACACCTGATCACAGGTCGTACTCATCAGATTCGCGCTCATCTTTCCAGTATCGGACATCCGCTTCTCGGAGACGGCAAATATGGAAATGAAGCCTTAAATAAAAAGTATCGGGATAGATATAAACTCAACCATCAGCTTCTCCATGCGTATAAAGTGACTCTGCCGGAGCTGAAAGGGAAATTTGAGAGATTATCAGACAGGACATTCACAGCGCCTGTGCCGGAGCTTTTTCACAAAATCATAAGAGAAGAACAGTTAGAGGAGAGTTATTATGAAAATCTGGCATGAAATCTGGGACTATATAAAAATGATTATCGTTGTAGTTCTTATTGTTGCAGTAGTCAATAATGTGGTGCTTATTAATGCAAAAATCCCGTCTGAATCCATGGAAAAAACGGTTATGACCGGAGACAGGCTGTTTGGTTACCGCCTCGCATATGGAATCAATCTTGATTTATTCGGCAAACAGATTGTATCCAAAAAATTTAAAGATCCGGAACGCTTTGATATTGTGATTTTTAAATATCCGGATGACGAAAGTCAGCTTTACATTAAACGTCTGATTGGTCTTCCTGGGGAAACTGTGGAAATCAAAGGTGGTAAAGTGTATATTGATGGCGCTGAAACCCCGTTGGATGACAGCTTTACCCCGGAAATGCCGCGTCCGGAAGATTTGGGACCTTACGTGGTGCCCGAGGATTGTTATTTCATGATGGGCGATAACAGAAACCACTCGTGGGATTCCCGTCGTTGGGAAAATACTTTCGTGCAGTTTGACCAGATTGTGGGAAAAGCAATTGTGAGATATTTTCCGTCTATCAAGCTTCTGAACCAGTACGAGCCGGCGGAGTAAGCTCATGGCAACCTGGAACAGCAGAGGGCTTCGCGGTTCTACTCTTGAAGAACTGATAAACAGAACAAATGAACAGTATCACGAAAAAGGGCTGGCTTTGATCCAGAAAATCCCCACTCCCATCACACCGGTGCGGATAGATAAGGAGCACCGCCATATCACCCTTGCATACTTTGAACAGAGAAGTACTGTTGATTATATCGGAGCAGTACAGGGGATTCCTGTCTGCTTCGATGCAAAAGAATGTTGTGCAGACACCTTTCCCCTGGCCAATGTCCATCCTCATCAGGTTCAGTTTATGAAAGATTTCGAAAAGCAGGGCGGCGTTGCCTTCTTCTTGATTTTCTACAGCAACAGCAATCAATTCTATTATCTTCCCCTCCGAAATCTTTTGACATTTTGGCAGAGAATGGAAGAAGGCGGACGGAAAAGCTTCCGCAGGGAAGAACTAAACCCGAATTATTATCTTGATAAAAAAAATGGATTTCTGGTTCCGTATCTTGACGGGATTCAGAAAGATTTATGTAACAGGGATTAACAAGACTTTCATAAGGAGAAGATTAAGATTGAAAAAGTTAGTGATACCCTGCCTATATCTGCAGTATGAAAAGGCAGTGACAGGATTTGGACAAAGAAATCTGTTCGGAGACGGAGATGTGGAGGCGCTGGCATCATTTTACAGTGATAATGGCGCAGATGAACTTCTTGTCTTTGACTTTTCTTCTGCAGATGAGGAGCATGAGAAAGCCATCGGAAAAATCAAAGATATTTGCCTTGCTTCTGAGATACCGGTAATTGCCGCCGGAAATATTAAGCGCGCAGAAGATGTCAAAAAACTGATTTACGCAGGTTGTGCAAAGGTGGTGCTTAATTTTTCCAAGCAGAGCAACATCGATCTCCTTGCCGAAGTTTCCAGACGCTTCGGTAAAGAAAAAATGCTGGTGAGTATTTCCTCAGAAGAAGAATTTGCAGCTAATAAAGAATTAATAGAAACCTATGCAGATGCAGTTCTTGCTCTGGATACAGTGCAGGATTTTATCGCGGAAATTTCTTCTGTTACGGTAATTCTTCACACCGATGAGGGAAAAGAGGAATCCCTTGTGCGACTTCTGGGCACAAAGGCAGTCGCAGCTCTAAGCGGAGATTTCGTAAGCAGTAAAGAGACATCTGTTGTAGAGTTTAAGGCGCGTTGTAAAGCAAAAGGAATCCCTGTGCGGACTTTTGAAAGTGAAATCTCATGGTCTGAATTTAAGCTCAACAGCGACGGTATGATTCCGGTTATTGTGCAGGATTATAAGACGGATGAGGTACTGATGCTTGCCTATATGAACGAGAATGCCTTTAATGCGACTTTAAAAAGCAGAAAAATGACTTATTGTAGCAGAAGCAGGAATGGACTTTGGGCAAAGGGAGCGACTTCCGGAAATATTCAGTATGTGAAATCTCTTACTCTGGACTGCAATAACGATACGATTCTTGCAAAAGTTGCTCAGACAGGCGACGCCTGCCACACAGAAAACAGGAGCTGTTTCGTCAAAACTATTATGAAAAAAGAATATGACGATGCTAATCCCCTGAAGGTGTTTCAGGATGTCTATGACACTATTCTCGATCGGAAACAAAATCCGAAAGAAGGCTCCTATACCAATTACCTTTTTGACAAAGGCATTGATAAAATCCTCAAAAAAGTTGGCGAAGAGTGCACAGAAATCGTCATTGCCGCCAAAAATTCGGATAAAGAGGAAATCAAGTGCGAAATTTCAGATTTCCTTTATCATATGATGGTTCTTATGGCAGAAAAAGAAGTAAGCTGGGAAGACATCACAAAAGAGCTTGCAAGAAGATGAATTCCTGTTATATCTCTTTTTTCAGTTTCTTTTCAGTGTAAAAGGTAATGGCGGCAAGCGAAATTACGCCAAGTATGCTTAGGAGGAACATTCCCTCGATGTAAGGAGTTTTGTAATGAAGGGAAATCTCGTGTTTTCCGGGTTCAAGCTCCAGAGCCATAAACATGATGTTTGCTTTTTTTAGTTCCATTTCTTCTCCGTCTACAATGGCATTCCAGCCCTTGCTGTAAGGAATGGAAAAAACAAGCGCTTTTTTTTCTTTTAAATCTACCTGACAGCTTACATCTCCGTAATCGGTTGTAAGATTCTCGATTTTGTCTTCCTTTCGCTGGGCTGTATAGAGAGGAAGGCGTTTCAAAGGCTGGCAGTAAATGCTCAGATCATCGAAAGAGTAGCATCCCTTTCTCTGGATTGTGAGATAAACTTTATTTACAGGGGCATTTGAATAACCAAGATTATTGGCGAAATTGTGACGGCCGTTATAGAAATTGTTCCGGTCTGTGACTACATGGATTTTTTTATCGATCATTCGTTCGTCGATTTCAGCTTCCACTGTGAAGAAAAAATCATTTGTCACCTTTTCATCCTTGATTTCTATTTTTCTTCGTTCTTCTTTCGTAAGAAAATTCCATTCCTCATCCGTATATTCAGAGCGCCTTGTAACAGGCTGGTAATGAAGCTGGTCAAAAACAACATACAGCTCGCTTTCGGGAATACCGGAAAACTCCAGAACACATACTGCGTCATTCTGGGTCGCAACAATCTGATTTTCGGAAATCGCACAGCCTGAAACAGGTAGGATTTTATATTTCCGTTCGCTTGAGGTATCTTCAGGCTTACATTCTTGAAGCCTGCTGTCTTCCAGAACTACTCCCTGAAGAAGTGCCTGCTGACGCTGCATTACATTCATAGTCTCGAATTCCTCACGAGAAATGTAGGAGTCATAGGTATAAGCAAAGGGAAGAGCATCCGGGTCTTCGTAGATAAATACGTTTCGGATTGCTTCGTCTTTCATAAGATCCGGCATCTTAATTCGCTTGACACTCTCATATCCGTGAGGCATGAACTGCCTGCCGCCGACCTGGTACTTCATAGAAAAAAGCTTCATCAGGAAAGCACGACTGTTTAGGTTATAGAAATTCTGTCCCATAGGCTTACATGGATATAATTCATTCTGAAATCTGCTTACATCCCCGTTTGCAAGGGAAAAGAAAAACTGTCCGCCGTTTAAGGCACTCATCATCTGACCATTCTGCAGAATTCCTGAAGAAACCTGATCGAAGCGGTAATCCTTCATATTTTCCATCCGTGAAAGTACGTTCTGTATCTTCGTGACATTTTTTGTGTAAGCGCTTCCGATATCTGCAAATTGGGAGGTATGTACATCATCATTTTCCAGACAGAAAAAGCACTGGTAAATGTTTAGTACAGTACCTGCTGAAATTCCTGCAAAGAGAAGAAAACCGATAAAAGCCCTCTTTTTACGCAAATAAGAATATCCCAGAGAAAAAATAGCCCAGAATCCCAGTACAAGCACAAGAGAGGAAATGTTCCAACTATTGCGGGCATATACATCTGTAAAAACATAGGCTCCCCAAAGGAGAAGAATCCCCAGAATACAAATGCGCTGTTTCTTTGTAAGATGGAAAAACTCCGGATAGATTTTTACAAAAATATAGGACATCAGCATGGTAAGTGCCCAACACCAACGGTTTGTTGCATAGGAAAAACCGTTAAAAACATGTGCAATATAAGGAACACACAGGAAAATCATACACATCAGAAAACCGATTTTCATTGCCGAAAAATTTTTCTTTATAGTAAACAGGAGAAGAACCCCCAGAATTCCCACGGCAGATATTCCGATAATCGTGAAATGTCCCTCAAATTTTCCGATGAGAGCAGGAACCAGTCTGCGATAATACACCGTTCTGTAGGAATCCATGATATGATTCACAGCTCCGATGCGGTCTGTGTCGAGAACTGCTGCAAGCGTAGGAAAGAAGATGACCGAGGCAATCAAAACGCCAACTGTACTGAAAAGAGCGAATTTTCCAAGATAAGTGCCCAGCTCTTTCAGGCGGATTTTGCCGAAAATCATAAAATATCGGTAAATCGCATAAAGTACGGTGAAAATTCCCAGCATATAAAAAAAATAAAAATTCGACAATGCACTTACCGCAAGGGTAAGAATATAAAGATAAGGACGTTCTTTTTTATAAATCTTATCAACGCCAACCAGTAGTAAAGGAAAATAAATTCCGGGATTCAGGAAAAACGGATGTTTAAATCCGGCAACGAAACTCCACTGACAGAAAGCATAGAGAATTGCGCCGAGGAGAGTGGGAAAATACCCGTTTTTGTGATATCTGCTGTATATGGAAAAAGTAACACCGGCCAGGTAAATACGCAAAAGCAGCAATATATTGTAAAGATACTCCGTATATTTGTACGGGACCACCACAGATAGCAGATTCAAAGGATCACCGATGGCATAGTAATGTAAGGTGGTGAGAATATCGGAGCCGTATCCGATGTGGAAATCCCACATGGGGAGTCGTAGTGTATGCTCTGTGAAAAGAGTCTTGATAACATCACGGAGATAGTGCCCCAGATATGCCAGAGAAACATAATGCTGTTTCAGCCCGTCACCCATGCGTGCTTCATAGATAAAGGACTTTCCATTGAGATAAAATCCGGCAGCTATGACAGAAAAAAACATGCCCGATACAAGGGTGTAGACGAGCAGGTATTTCAGAAAAGGATGTTTTGAAGATTTCATGTCTTTTACTCCACTAAATTAAATTATGATAAAAAAAGTATAGGATAAATGGAATAAAATGTCAATAAAATAAAGGTTTTGGAACAAAACAAAAAAATAACCAAAAATAAATTGACGAATACCAAAAAAACATACATAATATCTATAAAAATACAAGTAAACAGAGAAAAAATATAGAGATCAGGAAAAGGAGAAAAGAATATGGCGAAATATGTAATGGCTCTGGATGCAGGGACCACAAGCAACCGGAGTATTCTTTTTAATGAGAAAGGGGAAATCTGCAGCGTGGCACAGAGAGAATTTACACAGTATTTCCCGAAACCTGGCTGGGTAGAGCATGACGCAGATGAAATCTGGGCAAGTATGCTCGGTGTGGCAGTGGAAGCTATGAATAAAATTGGCGCCACTGCGTCAGACATTGCGGCAATCGGAATCACAAACCAGAGAGAGACTGCCATTGTATGGGATAAAAAAACAGGAGAACCGGTGTACCATGCTATTGTCTGGCAGTGCCGAAGAACCTCTGAATATTGCGATTCTCTGAAAGCAAAAGGATTCACTGAGAAATTCAGAGAGAAAACAGGGCTTGTCATTGACGCCTATTTTTCCGGAACGAAGGTAAAATGGATACTGGAAAATGTTCCCGGAGTTGGAGAAAGAGCTGAAAAAGGTGAGCTTTTATTCGGAACAGTGGAGACATGGCTTATCTGGAAGCTGACAAAGGGTGCGGTACATGTTACCGATTATTCTAATGCATCAAGAACCATGCTTTTTAACATCAATACCCTTCAGTGGGATGATGAAATCTTAAAAGAGCTTGGGATTCCCAGGTCTATGCTTCCTGAAGTAAAACCTTCAAGCTGTATTTACGGAATTGCAGACCCGCAGTTTCTGGGAGGGCCGATTCCAATTGCAGGGGCGGCAGGAGATCAACAGGCAGCACTTTTCGGACAAACCTGCTTCGAACCGGGAGAAGCCAAAAATACATACGGTACAGGTTGCTTTCTCCTGATGAATACAGGAGAAAAACCTGTATTTTCCCAAAATGGACTGGTAACGACAATCGCATGGGGGTTGGACGGAAAAGTGAACTATGCACTGGAAGGCTCCATTTTTGTTGCCGGAGCAGCCATCCAATGGCTCCGCGATGAATTGAGGATTATTGATTCTGCAGCAGACTCTGAATACATGGCAAAGAAGGTAAAGGATACCAACGGATGCTATGTAGTTCCTGCCTTCACAGGGCTTGGAGCGCCTCACTGGGATCAGTATGCACGGGGAACAATTGTAGGAATTACCAGAGGCGTAAATAAATATCATATTATCCGTGCGACGCTGGAATCTCTGGCGTATCAGGTAAATGATGTTCTGGAAGCAATGAAAGCAGATTCGGGTATTAATCTGGCAGCCCTTAAAGTAGACGGCGGGGCAAGCGCAAATGATTTTCTGATGCAGACTCAGGCGGATATTATAAAAGCACCTGTAAACCGTCCCCGCTGTGTGGAGACAACTGCTATGGGAGCTGCATATCTTGCAGGTCTTGCGACAGGTTACTGGAAAGATAAAGAAGACGTGATAAAAAACTGGGCAATTGATTCTACATTTTATCCGTCTCTGGAAGAGGAGGAACGTCTCAAACGGGTGAAGGGCTGGAACAAAGCTGTGAAATATGCATATGGATGGGCCAGAGAAGACTGATGGCAAACGGGGGATTTAAATATGTATGATGTAATCATAATCGGAGGCGGGGCTTCGGGAACTGCCACTGCCAGAGAACTTTCCAAATATAAAGGAACGTTCTGTCTTTTGGAAAAAGAAGAAGATCTTTGCTGTGGGACATCAAAAGCCAACAGTGGTATTGTGCATGCAGGATACGATGCCCCTGAGGGTTCCCTCATGGCAAAGTTGAATGTTTTGGGAAACGAAAAAATGGAAAAGCTTTCCAGGGAACTGGATTTTCCTTTTAAAAGAACAGGCTCTCTTGTTCTGTGTTTTTCTCCGGAGGATCTGCCCTCCCTGAAGCTTCTTTATGACAGAGGAATTGCAAATGGGGTAAAAAATCTCCTGATTCTGTGCAGGGAAGAAGTTCTGAAAATGGAGCCAAACGTCTCTGACGAGGTATTTGCGGCACTGTACGCGCCAACTGCGGGAATTGTATGTCCTTTTGAAATGAATCTTGCTTTTGGGGAAAATGCATATGAAAATGGGGTTGAGTTTCATTTTAATACAGAGGTTATAAGGCTTGAAAAAATAGAAAAAGGTTACCGGATTTTTACAAACAAAGGGGAATTTGAGACAAAATGTATTGTAAACGCAGCGGGAGTTTACGCAGATGACATCCACAATATGGTAAGCAAAAGAAAGATTCACATTACTCCGCGGAAAGGGGAGTATTGTCTACTTGACAAAAGTGCAGGTGCTCACGTGAGCAGAACTGTTTTTGCTCTTCCCGGTAAAGAGGGCAAAGGTGTTCTTGTAACGCCCACTGTTCATGGAAATCTCCTTATTGGTCCCACTGCTACAGACATTGAAGAAAAAGAAGGGACAAATACAACAGGGAACGGTCTTGCCCAGGTAATAAATAAAGCAGGTAAAAACGTAAAGAATCTTCTGCTTCGTCAGATAATTACCTCCTTTGCCGGACTTCGTGCCCATGAAGATCATCACGAATTTATCATTGAAGAAGTTGAGGATGCACCGGGCTTTATTGACTGTGCGGGTATTGAATCCCCGGGACTTACAAGTGCTCCTGCCATAGGAGAACGAGTAGCGGAAATTTTAAGAGAAAAGCTTGGGCTTGAAGAGAAAGAAAATTTCATCAGTAAAAGAAAAGGTATTCTCCGTCCGGCTTCTCTTTCTTTTGAAGAAAGAAATGCATTAATCAAAGAAAATCCGGCTTATGGAAATATTATCTGCCGTTGTGAAATGGTGACTGAAGGAGAAATCAGGGAAGCCATCCGCCGTCCGCTGGGGGCAAAGTCTCTGGATGGTGTGAAACGGCGTACAAGAGCGGGAATGGGGCGCTGTCAGTCCGGCTTTTGTTCATCGAAAGTAATGGAGATACTGGCGCAGGAGCTTAATGCAGACCTTTCACAAATCACAAAGGCAGGAGATGGCTCAAACCTGATATGTGGGACAAATAAGGACAGGCTGTGAGAAGGGGGCAGTAAAAAAATGAAAAATTACGAAATCGTAATCGTCGGAGGCGGACCGGCAGGGCTTGCTGCAGCTATTTCCGCAAGAAAGGCAGGAATCAGGGAAATTCTGATTATGGAAAGAGATCAGGAGCTTGGAGGAATTCTCAATCAGTGTATCCACAACGGCTTCGGTCTCCATACCTTTAAAGAAGAGCTGACAGGCCCGGAATACGCGGATCGTTTTATCAGGAAAGTAAAAGAACTTGGAATCGAATACAAATTAAATACAATGGTCATGGATATCAGGCAGGATAAAACTGTTACGGCAATGAACCGTGATGACGGTCTTTTCACTATTCAGGCAGGAGCTGTGATCCTTGCCATGGGATGCAGAGAGCGTTCCAGAGGCGCACTCAATATACCCGGATATCGTCCGGCAGGAATTTATTCTGCCGGAACAGCGCAGAGACTGGTAAATGTCGAAGGGTATCTTCCGGGACGGGAGGTTGTAATTCTTGGCTCCGGTGATATCGGACTTATCATGGCGCGTCGCATGACACTGGAAGGCGCCAAGGTCAAAGCAGTAGCGGAGCTGATGCCATATTCCGGAGGACTGAAGCGAAACATTGTCCAGTGCCTTGACGATTTTGGTATTCCTCTGAAATTAAGCCATACAGTTGTAGATATCAGAGGGAAAAGGCGTCTTGAGGGAGTCACACTTGCGAAGGTGGATTCCTCTGGAAAACCCATTCCGGGTACAGAGGAAGAGTACTCCTGTGACACCCTTCTCCTTTCGGTGGGACTTATTCCTGAAAATGAGTTGTCCCGTGAATGCGGAATAAAAATAAATCCGGTTACTTCCGGTCCTGAAGTAAATGAAAGCTTTGAGACAAGTGTGCCTGGAATTTTTGCCTGCGGAAATGTACTGCACGTTCACGATCTGGTAGATTTTGTTTCCGAGGAGGCTGCATCAGCCGGAAAACATGCGGCAGCTTTTGTCCGTGGGGATACCGAAATTGGAAAAAGTCATATAATAGAAATACAGCCTGCTGATGGTATCCGCTATACGGTCCCCGGTGTTATTGATGTAAGCAGAATGGACGAAAAGCTTACGCTCAGATTTCGGGTCGGAGGAGTATATAAAAACTGCTGTATCTGCGCATACTTTGACGATAAAAAAGTAATTCGCAGGAAACGTCCGGCAGTTGCGCCGGGAGAAATGGAAGAGCTTAAGCTAACCAGAGAAACTCTCATGGAATACCCGGACTTAAAAACAATTACACTAAAAATAGAGGAGGCGCAGGAAAATGGGAGATAAGACAGAAGAAAATAAATTAATCTGTATCGGTTGTCCCATGGGCTGTCCGATCACAGTTGTTATGTGCGGAAAAGAAGTCGTAAGCATTACAGGAAATACCTGCAGTCATGGCGCAAAATACGCTGCAAAAGAAGTGACGGCTCCTACCCGTGTCCTTACCACCACAGTTCGCGTCGCAGGACAGAAGACCCGTATGCTCTCTGTAAAAACCCGTACGGATATTCCGAAAGAAAAAATTTATCCGGTTCTTTTTGCCCTGAAAAATCTGGTGGCAGTACCACCTGTCAGAATCGGAGACGTTATTCTGGAAAACGCAGCTTCCACAGGGGTTGATGTGATTGCGACAAAAAATATAGAATAGATATACTGTATCTAGCAAAAATAACCTAATCTATTCCCGAAAAATTGTTGATTTTTTTACAAAGTTTTTATTTGCTTTCTTGAGTGTTATCTGCTATAGTTGACCTTGGTGGCAATAACAACTAACAACGCTAATAATACAAACGTATATATAAGAAAAGGGGAAAAAATTGCGTAAGAAATCACATATTTTACTGGCAAGATACCTGGCTGATCAGATGGTTGTTGATGAGAGCTTACAGTCTCACAGAAAGGCATTCTGTCTTGGAAGTATCCTGCCGGATATTAGACCTTCTTTCGTAACTAAGAAACATGAATTTTTCGGTACCTTTGATGAAATTCAGGAAAAGATTGAGGCTCTTGTAAACTCCAACCCGGAAGAATGTAATGCCAGAGTATACTGGAGAAGATTCGGGGAAGTGATTCATTACATGGCAGACTACTTTACTTTTCCTCATAATAAAACCTACACAGGAAATCTTGTAGAGCATAACCACTATGAAAAAATCCTTAAGAATGATTTAAAGACATGTATCAAGAGCGGCGAAGCCTGCAAGAATCTTGAAGAGGCAATTCACTTTGGCAGCCTTGCACAGCTTACTTCTTATATTGAGGAAAGACATGAGTTTTATCTTCGCAAGCTGCGCAATGTGGAAGATGACATCCGTTATATCCTGAATGTATGTTTTCAGGTGATTCAGGGAATTATCAGTCTCTGTACGGGAATCAGTTTTTCATCTGCAGCACTTGTTCAGGCATAAGAAAGTTCGAATACATAAAATACATTCAGAAAAAAGAATCCTAAATATAGGGTTCTTTTTTTGAATGTTATATAAGCAGAACACTATAAAATATAAAAAAAGTATGAATTATTTTCCTGATCTATTCATTTTCTTGCGTTCAAAAAAAAAGTGTGCTAAAATATGTACGTTGATATTTTAACTGGAGAAAAGCATTTGTGCGTACTTTACACGTGTAAAGGATGTTCGATGAAAGAAGGGAGCATCTTTCTAATATGAAAAACAGATACCTGACAAGATGCTTATGCATCACATTAGTGTCCGGAATGATATTTACTACAGTACCGGCAACCGTTCTGGCGGCAGAAACAGCAGAATTAAGTTCGGAAGATGATTTCTCCGATCATCCGGAGGATGATTTTATTTCCGTTCCCGGAGATCCTGAACTCACACCGGAAGAGCCGACTCCTACGCCAGAAGAGCCGGAAGCAACTCCTACACCGGGAGAGCCGGAAGTAACCCCTACGCCAGGAGAACCAAGTATCACTCCTACGCCGGGGGGACCAAGCGTAACGCCTACGCCTGAAGAACCCGGCATCACTCCTACACCGGAGGTACAGGAGAAAATCCGACTGCTTATTGAGAAGATAAATAAACTGGCGCTTGAAACAATTACACTGAATCATAAAAAAACGATAGAACACATTCGTGAAGAATATAATCGGCTTACAGAAGAGGAAAAACTTCTCGTAACAAACTATTCCCTTTTCCGGGAAATAGAGAAAAAGCTGGAAGAACTTGAAAAACTAAACGAAACAGAACACGAACTTCCATTTGATGATAGTCCGAATCCGTTTATTTCGGATAGCACAAACATTAATTCTCCTCTTATTGGACAGCCTGTATATTATACAAATATGGTTTCCAATCTTCATGCAGGGAAGGAATTTTATCTGAACAGTCTTAAAAAGAACTACCAGCTTAGTTTTTCGGAAGACTTTGCAGATGTAATGGAATCTATCGAAAAAGAATATAAAGAGAAGAACAAACTGCAGGATGCCAGCGATAGAAACGGCGGTATTACCAGCTCGGAGGATACGCTCCTTGTAAGAAACTGGCAGGATATCATTGCTGTTTATATATACGAACAGAATCAAAAAGGCGTGAAAGAATATAAACTGGATGCGTCCTGTAAGGACGAACTTGCAAAGATATTTGCTATGATGAATCCTGTGGTAAGAGACAAAAAGAATATTACGAAAGTTACATATGGTAATCGGCATATTAATTATTACATTAAGAAAAATAAAATAGCTCGTAAGGATCGAAAAGTTCTCAAGAAATATGTGGAAACAGACTGTAAACTCTTAAGTGCTACTGTAACTGCAGCCAAGGGGTTTGTGCGTCAGAGCGTTGGAGACGATGTTTCAGAGGAACGTGTAAACGTGCTGACAGCAGCCTATTCCCTTGTAGGCAAAGTGGGATATTTCTGGGGTGGTAAATATAACAGTATCGGTGAAAATCCTTCCTGGGGAAGTGTTTACAAAGTAAGCGCAGAAGGAAGCAACAGTACAGGAACTTTACGTGCCTATGGTCTGGACTGCAGCGGCTTTGTGACCTGGGCAGTAATCAACGGCTACCAGAATACAACCATGCAGGCACTGATCGGCGATGGTACTTCTGATCAGTGGTATAAAGCAAATGTAATCAGTGAATCGGAAGCGCAGCCTGGTGATCTCGTTTTCCAGAGAGGACCTGAGGCAGGAAGTGATAATCATGTGGGAATTCTCTGCGGAAAGACAGATGCAGGAGACTGGATTGCGGTTCACTGTTCTTCAGGTCAGAATGGAGTGACAGTGGGAGAGGCTTACAGCGCAAGCTTTAGGTATATCCGCCAAGCCTCTTTCTATCCGGATTCCAATAAAGCGCCGGAAGCAGGTAGCGCTGGTACGGCTGCGGCTGGATTCTCAGATGTGCAGGTGACAGATCCTCTTCAGGCTCTTTTGGATAAGAATTCTCAGTCTGCTCAGAATACAGCGTCTGACTTTATCGGCCCTGTTCTCCCAATGGATTATGTTGAACCTGACAGGAATTTCGTAGGACCGACTCTCAGTCTTCTTGATCATAAGATTGTTCTTTCTGAAGATGAGATTCAGGTATTTAAAGCAGAATAAATATTTAAGAAACCATACAGAACCATTCCGTCAGGGATGGTTCTGTTTTTACTGTTGTGTTGTTTACTGAGAAGCTTGAAGTGAAAAAAAGGTTGACAAACATAGAAAAACCTCATATACTTTGGTTATAATAAATTTTGAATATCAAAATATAAATGGATGGTTTACTATGAGAACAACTAGAATCAAAGGAACAGGGAGAGCGCTCCCCAAATACAGGATTACAAATGAAGAATTATCAAACTATGTAGATACAAACGATGAATGGATTCGAAGCAGGACAGGAATTGGAAGTCGTTTCCTTGCAGGAGAGGAGGAGAACGCGGTAACGCTTGCGTTTGAAGCGGCACAGAAGGCCCTGGAAAACGGAGGAACTGATTTGGCAGAAATTGATCTGGTTCTCGCTGCAACCTCTTCGGCAGGTTGCAATTTTCCCGGAGTAGCATGCCAGGTCTGCGGCCTTCTTGGTATTCAGGGTGCTGCGGCTATGGATATCAGTGCCGCATGCTCCGGTTTTATTTTTGCCCTGAACACTGCCCACGCATATATTCAGGCAGGTTTTTACAGAAAAGCTCTTATTATCGGAGTTGATACTATTTCAAGAATTACAGACTGGACAGACAGAAGTACCTGTGTTCTTTTTGGAGATGGAGCAGGAGCCTGTGTTGTAGGTGAAGCAGAGGATGGGATTTTGGAAATCAGCCAGCACAGCAATGGAGCAAAGGGGTCTGTTCTTGTGAGTGAGGCGCCAAAAGCCCGTACTCCCATATCAGAGGAGGTACCGGAAAAGCTTCTCTATATGGATGGCAGAGAAGTATTTAAGTTTGCAGTTAAAACAGTCCCTGAGTGTGTCTTGGAACTTTTGGAAAAGAGTCGAAAGAATTTGAAAGAGGTTAAATATGTACTTCTTCATCAGGCAAACCGGCGAATCATCAGCTCGGTTGCAAAAAGACTGGGAGAGAGTGAGGAGAAATTCCCTGTCAATGTAGATAAATACGGAAACACCTCCGCTGCCAGTATTCCTATTCTCCTTGATGAGTTGAACAGAGACGGAAAGCTGGAGCGGGGGGATCTTATTTTGATGTCAGGTTTCGGCGCAGGACTTACCTGGGGAGGAACTCTTCTTTACTGGTAACGGTTCAGCGGTTAATACCGGACAGTACGTCTTCAATCCATTTATCTGTATTAAAATTACTGTCAAAGAGCCTGATAATTACGCCGTAAGGTTCAGCATCGCTGGAAAAAGCGTTTGCTTCATCTGTATCTACGTGCATGGCAAGTTGATAATCCCAATGCACGCGAACAACAACATCTGCATAGATAAGAGCGCGACCGTAACTTTTGGTCAGGACAAATACCTCGTCATTGTCATGAACTCGCAGTGTAAGAGCATCCTCGGGAGTCATGTGGATATGACGTTTGGCAACAATTACACCTTTTTCTATTTCTGTTTCCCCCAAAGGACCGATCAGAGTACATCCGGGGGTTTCGTTAATATCTCCGGACTGGCGAATTACACCGGGAATACCCAGTTTTCTGGTGTCCGTAAGAGAAAGCTCCACCTGGCTTTCCTTACGGAAGGGACCCAGAAGCGCCATATTTTCAAAAACACCTTTCGGTCCTTTAACTGTAACACGTTCTTCGCAGAGGTACTGTCCGGGCTGACTTAATTCTTTCACATAATGAAGCTCTGCGTCAGGTCCAAATAATTTTTCGAAATCCGTTCTTGATAAATGAATATGTCTTGCTGAAGTCTCGATGGGAATTTTTATGCTCATCTCATTATTCCTCCACAGAAAAAATTTATAACGTTAATTTATCATAGTTTACCTCTTCACAGGAAAAAAGGCAACTGTTTTGAGAGAATAAAAAACAGCAGTTAAGTAAATGTTTACAAGCGCATGTACAGTCGTTATAATAAAAAAGAAACTTGAGATAAAGGAGTGTATATGAAAATCAGAAAGTTTTTCCGATATGTTCTTCTCATTCTCGCAGTTGGTGGACTGATTATGACAGGTGTCCGGCTGTTTACACTTGTCCGGGGGCCTTCCGAGGTGCGCAGAATGCGTAGAGAAGAAATTGTCCAAAAGGAAGAAGGATATCTGGAATATTATTTCAGTCTTTTGTCAGAGGACGAGAAGCGGGGGTATCGTGAGCTTCTTTCCGGAGTCAGAAGCAGGAAAGAAAAGTTTTATCTGACTATTTCAGGAGACAGTCAGGTGGACCGTGTTTATCATGCGGTTCTGAAAGATCATCCGGAGATTTTCTGGATCCATAACAGGAAGCAGGTTTATAAAACTGTTTATGCAGGTGGAAATTACTGTCAGTTTTCACCAGAATACAGCTACAATGAAGAAGAGGCAGAATTAATCATAGATTCTATGGAACAGGCATATCAGGATGTGCTTTCTCTGGTTCCGGAAGGAGCGGGAGATTATGAAAAAGTGCAGACAGTCTATACTTATATTATTGACAACACGGATTATGTTTCTTCCGAAGATGACCAGAGTATTGCGGGGGTTTTCTGGAAGAAAGGGGCTGTCTGTGCAGGATATGCAGGAGCTGTTCAGTACCTTCTGGAGCGGCTTGGTATACCCTGTATTTATGTAGAGGGGAGTTCTTCGGAAAGCGAGGAAGGCCATGCGTGGAATCTGGTTCTTCTTGACGGAGAATATTATTATGTTGACGCTACAAATGGAGATCAACCGGATTTCCTTGAGGGAGATGCTGTGCTGATTGCAGAACATAAAACGACGATTTACGATTACCTTTGCCCATTTCCTGAGGAATATGAAATAAATTACATACCGTCTTCTGAGTTTTCGGTACCCGAATGTACAGCCAGAGAAAAAAATTTCTATGTAAAGAACGGAGCATGCTTCGATACTTATGACAGAGAAAAGATTTATGAATTGTGCCGTCTTCGGCTTGACAATGGGGCTGCAGTTGTACGGTTTAAATTTGCGAATCAAGATGCATTTCAGGCAGCCTATGAGGATTTGGTAGAATATGACAGAATGGAAGAGGTTGCCAGATATTATATGGATATTTACGGACTTGATCAGGTTTCTTATCATTATGGAATCCTGGAAAATCTGAAAACTATGTATTTTATGTTTTGAATGAGGTGATGATATGACAGAATTCATGGAAATTTTTTCAAGAATAATGAATATTGTGGACAGAGTCGGCAATATGGAGCAGCTCTCTTATGTGGCAATGGCCGGTTTGGGTGTGATTTTGATTTTTGGTATTCTGAACTGTATTCTCGGTTATCGACTTCTGCGGTTCTGGATGATGCTGGGAGGTTTCGGTGTCGGCGCTGCACTTGGTTTTTTCGCAGCTTATACATTAGGAAGTCAGGATAAAGCAATCTATGCAGCTGCAATGCTCTTTGGAGGTATCCTGTTCGCCGTAATTGCATTTTTAATCTACAAGGCAGGCATCTTCCTTATGGGTGCAGGAATTGGCTGGGCTCTGAGTATTTATATTCTCCATCCAACGAAGTCCTCCGTATTTTTTGTCTGCATTTTATGTGGTGTAGGTGTAGGCTCTCTGGCGGTAAAATATTGCCGTGAGGTTCTAATTATTGCAACCAGTATTATCGGCGGCGTTATGGCTGGAATGTCTCTGGCAAAACTTGGCAGCCTTGCGGAATTTCCTTATGGAATCGGAATGAGCGCAGGTTTTTCCCTTATTGGCATTCTCATCCAGTTTGCAATTAATAAAAAGGAAGAGGATGACGACGAGGATGACTATGACGATGGGGATGATGAAAGCGAGGATGATGATTACGAGGATTTCCAGTTCCGGGAGGAAAATCTGCCCCCGCAAAATGAACGGCGCGTAAGACGATAAAAGAGAGACAGAAAGGAAGCGTTAGAAATGGCTAAGGAAACAAAAACAAATGCAATGCGTATTCTTGACAGGCAGAAAGTAACATATGATACTCTGACTTATAATTGTGATGAGTTTGTAGATGGTATGCACAGCGCAGACCTTACAGGAGCACCCTATGAGCAGTCTTTTAAAACTCTTGTTATGGAGGGAAAAAGCGGAGGTTTCTATGTGTTTGTAGTCCCCATCGAAAAAGAAGTGGACCGTAAGGCTGCCGCAAAGGCAGTGGGAGAAAAAGCTGTAGATATGATTCATGTAAAAGATATTACAAAGATTACAGGTTATGTGAGAGGCGGCTGCAGTCCTATCGGGATGAAGAAATCTTTTCCTACGGTGTTTGACGCTTCAGCAGGTAATTTCGATGAAATATATGTCAGTGGCGGCAGAATCGGACTGACCCTGAAGGTACCTGTGAAAGAGCTTTTGAAAGTGACAGGCGGTAAGATTGAGGATATTACGGCTAAATAAAAAAGAGGTTTTCCGGTGAATATTTTGTTTACCGGGAAACCTCTTTTTGTATTCAGGATAATTTGGGACAGACAGTTTTTTTAGTTGTCTGCTGCGTCCTCTTCATTAACTTCATATACGTGACGTTTCTTAGCCATTTCATCGCTTGCCAGATATTCGTCGTAGGTTGTGATCTTGTCGATGAGAGTACCGTTTGGAAGAATTTCCATAATACGGTTGGCAGTTGTCTGTACGAACTGGTGGTCATGGGAGGTGAAAAGAATAACTCCCGGGAACTTGATCAGTCCATTGTTCAACGCTGTGATAGATTCCATATCCAGATGGTTGGTAGGCTCATCCAGAAGCAGAATGTTTGCACCGGAAATCATCATTTTAGAAAGAAGGCAGCGTACCTTCTCACCACCTGAAAGAACGCGAACACGTTTCACACCGTCCTCACCCGGGAAGAGCATACGTCCAAGGAAACCGCGCACATAAGTAGCATCCTTGATTTCAGAATACTGCGTCAGCCAGTCCGTGATGGTGAGGTCATTATCAAATTCCTGTGTGCTGTCTTTCGGGAAATAAGCCTGTGTAGTGGTAACGCCCCACTTGTAATTTCCCTCATCGGGTTCCATTTCGCCCATGAGAATCTTGAAAAATGTTGTGATTGCCTGCTCATTTGCGCCGACAAAAGCAACTTTGTCATCGCGTCCCAGAGTAAAGGAGATGTTATCAAGCACTTTCACGCCGTCAATTGTTTTGGAGAGATTTTCAACCATAAGGACTTCATTTCCGATTTCACGGTTCGGACGGAAGTCGATGTATGGATACTTACGACTGGATGGACGCATGTCATCAAGCTGAATTTTTTCCAAAGCACGCTTACGGGAAGTGGCCTGTTTGGACTTGGAAGCGTTAGCACTGAATCGGGAAATAAACTCCTGCAACTCTTTGATCTTTTCTTCTTTTTTCTTATTGGCTTCTTTCATCTGCTTGATGAGAAGCTGGCTGGATTCAAACCAGAAATCGTAGTTACCAGCGTAAAGCTGAATCTTGCCGTAGTCGATGTCCGCAGTATGAGTACATACTTTATTTAAGAAATAACGGTCATGGGATACCACGATTACTGTATTTTCGAAGTTGATGAGGAATTCCTCAAGCCATTCGATAGCAGGAAGGTCAAGGTGGTTGGTAGGCTCGTCAAGAAGAAGAATGTCCGGGTTTCCAAACAGAGCCTGTGCCAGAAGAACCTTCACTTTCTGGCTTCCTGTAAGATCTGCCATCTGTGTATAGTGAAATTCTGTTTCGATGCCAAGACCGTTGAGAAGGGTTGCTGCGTCTGATTCGGCTTCCCAACCATTCATCTCTGCGAATTCACCTTCCAGTTCACTTGCACGGATGCCGTCTGCATCTGTAAAATCCTCTTTTGCATAGATGGCTTCTTTTTCTTTCATTATTTCATACAGTCTTTTATTTCCCATGATGACAGTGTCAAGTACAGGATATGCGTCATATTTGAAGTGGTCCTGCTGCAAGAAAGAAAGACGCTGTCCTGGTGTGATAATGACATCACCACTAGTTGGCTCAAGGCGGCCGTCAAGAATCTTCAGGAAAGTAGATTTACCTGCGCCGTTGGCGCCGATCAGACCGTAACAGTTGCCTTCTGTGAATTTGATGTTTACATCTTCGAAGAGGGCTTTTTTTCCTACACGTAAAGTGATGTTATTTGCTGAAATCATATCATACCTCGTTTTTCGTATATAGTTTTATTTCTTATTATAATAGTTTAACCGTAATCATTGTACCGTAAAATAAGAAAAAATCAACACCTATTTTCAATTTTTCCGGGATTATTCCCAAAATCCTCCGAACATTCGTCAAAACCTTACACTTGCTTCCTTTACAAAAAAAAAACTGTCTGGTATAATCCGTATATAAAAGGGTCTAAGGAGAAAGAAATGGGGAATATTTATTTAATAGGCTTTATGGGATGCGGTAAATCAACAGTTTCCCGCTATCTTTGTAAACAATACGGATTTAAGTGCCTGGAAATGGATGAAGAGATTGAGCGTCAGGAAGGGCGCAGTATTAAGGAAATCTTTACAGTCAGCGGCGAATCATATTTCCGTGAAGTTGAAACAGGTCTGTTAAAGAAGTTTTGCAGCAGTGAAAGGCTGGTAGTATCCTGTGGCGGGGGTACAGCTCTAAAAGATGAGAATGTATCCGAAATGAAAAGAAACGGAATTGTCATTCTTCTGGATGCATGTCCCGAAACTGTTTATAACAGAGTGAAACATAATCACAATCGTCCTCTTCTGGAAGGCAATATGAATGTAGATTACATATGCCGACTGATGGAACAGCGCAGGCCGAAATACGAAGCTGCCGCTGATTTTACAGTCATAACCGACGGGAAAAGCACACAGCAAATATGTCGGGAAATTCTGGATACAATAGAGGAAAGAGAAAAAAACCGGTAAATGTGCCGGCCATAAATACAGAGTGATTTTAAAAATATAACAATAAGAAGAAAGGTTATGAAAAATGTTTATTACCAGAGAAAGCGATTATGCAGTAAGGGTGATTCGAGCTCTAGCCGGAGAGCAGAGACTAAGCGTATCAGAAATTTGCGAAAGGGAATCGATCACAGCACCTTTTGCGTATAAAATTTTAAAAAAATTGCAGAAATCCGGAATTGTCCGGGGGTTCAGAGGTGTACATGGAGGATATTCCCTGAACAGACAGCCGGATGAGATGACTCTTTTTGATGTGTACAGCGCTATTGATCCGGATTTGTTTATTATCGAATGTATGGATCCTGGCCGTAAATGTCTGCGCGATGGTGAGAATGGAATTCCGTGTCTGGTTCACAGAGAACTGGAAGCCATCCAGATGGAATTCTGGAACCTTTTGAAGAGAAAAACACTTCAGCAGATTATGGATGGAGAATGATTACATAATCTATATGCAAATATATTTTCTTGTACTCCATTATATACAAAAAAAATTTAAACAAGTTGGACATAATTAAAAGATTATGCTATAATTGATTAGGAATTTGAGACACCCTTGTGTTTTTCTGCACATTATAATGTGTCTTGAAATATTTTCATCATACCTTTAAGGAGGAAAAACAAACTATGGCAAGAAAGATGAAAACCATGGATGGTAACCATGCAGCCGCTCATGCATCATACGCTTATTCAGATGTAGCTGCAATTTACCCTATTACCCCTTCATCTGTTATGGCGGAGGCTACAGATGAGTGGGCTACCCAGGGAAGAAAGAACATTTTCGGACAGGAAGTTCAGGTAACTGAAATGCAGTCTGAGGCAGGTGCTGCCGGTGCAGTACACGGTTCTCTGGCAGCAGGCGCTCTTACTACAACATATACAGCTTCCCAGGGTCTGTTACTTATGATCCCGAACCTTTATAAAATTGCCGGTGAGCAGTTACCGGGCGTTATCAACGTATCCGCTCGTGCGCTTGCTTCCCACGCACTCTCTATTTTCGGCGATCACTCCGACGTTATGGCATGCCGTCAGACAGGATGCGCTATGCTGTGTGAATCTTCCGTACAGGAAGTTATGGACTTAACTCCGGTTGCTCACCTTGCAGCAATCAAAGGTAAAGTTCCATTCATCAACTTCTTCGACGGATTCCGTACATCTCACGAAATCCAGAAGATTGAAACATGGGATTACGAAGATCTGAAAGATATGGCTGATATGGATGCAATCGCTGAGTTCCGTAACAACGCGCTCAACCCGAACCATCCATGCCAGAGAGGTTCTGCTCAGAACCCGGATATCTTCTTCCAGGCAAGAGAAGCATGTAACCCGTTCTACGATGCTCTTCCGGCATTAGTTCAGGAATACATGGACAAAGTAAACGCTAAAATCGGCACAGATTATAAATTATTCAACTACTACGGTGCAGAAGATGCTGAACACGTTATCGTAGCTATGGGTTCCGTAAACGATACAATCGAGGAAACTATCGACTACTTAATGGCAGCAGGCAAAAAAGTCGGTGTTGTTAAAGTTCGTCTTTACAGACCATTCTGCTCCAAAGCACTTGTTGAAGCTATTCCGGAGTCTGTTAAACAGATTACTGTTCTTGACAGAACAAAAGAGCCGGGCGCACTTGGCGAGCCACTGTACCTGGACGTTGTTGCAGCATTAAAAGAAGAAGGCAAATTTGCTGACGCTAAAGTATTCACAGGCCGTTACGGCTTAGGTTCCAAAGATACTACACCGGCTCAGATCGCTGCAGTATTTGAGAACACAACAAAACAGAAATTCACACTCGGTATCGTTGATGACGTTACAAACCTTTCTCTGGAAGTTGGTGCTCCGATCGTTACAACACCAGAAGGAACAACTAACTGTAAATTCTGGGGCTTAGGCGCAGACGGTACAGTAGGTGCTAACAAGAACTCCATCAAGATCATCGGTGACAATACAGACATGTATGCTCAGGCTTACTTTGACTATGACTCCAAGAAGTCCGGCGGTGTTACAATGTCTCACTTACGTTTCGGTAAGAAACCGATCAAATCCACATACCTGATCCGTACAGCTAACTTCGTAGCATGCCACAACCCATCCTACGTAAACAAGTACAACATGGTTCAGGAGCTTGTTGACGGCGGTACATTCCTCCTCAACTGCCCATGGGATATGGAAGGTCTTGAGAAACATTTACCAGGACAGGTTAAAGCATTCATCGCTAACCACAATATCAAATTCTACACAATCGACGGTGTTAAGATCGGTATTGAAACTGGCATGGGACCAACACGTATCAACACAATCCTTCAGTCCGCATTCTTCAAACTGACAGGCATCATTCCGGAAGAGCAGGCAATCGAGCTTATGAAAGCTGCTGCAAAAGCTACTTACGGACGTAAAGGTGACGACGTTGTTCAGAAGAACTGGGCAGCTATCGACGCAGGTGCAAAACAGGTAGTTGAGATTGAAGTTCCGGAAAGCTGGAAAGACGCAGAAGACGAAGGTCTGTTCATGTCTCACGCATCCGAAGGACGTCAGGAAGTTGTTGACTTCGTAAACAACATCCAGTCTAAAGTAAATGCTCAGGAAGGTAACTCCTTACCTGTATCTGCATTCAAAGATTATGTTGACGGTACTACACCATCCGGTTCCTCCGCATACGAGAAACGTGGTATTGCAGTAAATGTTCCTGTATGGAATCCGGAAAACTGTATCCAGTGTAACAGATGTGCTTATGTATGTCCTCACGCTGTTATCCGTCCATTCGCTCTTACAGAAGAAGAAGTAGCTAACGCTCCTGAAGGAATGAAGACATTAGACCTTACAGGAATGAAAGAATACAAATTCACAATGGCTGTTTCCGCTCTTGACTGTACAGGCTGCGGTTCCTGTGCGAACGTATGTCCAGGAAAGAAAGGTGCGAAAGCCCTTGCTATGGAAAATCTGGAAGCAAGCCTTGGCGAGCAGAAATACTTCGATTATGCAGTGAAACTTCCTGTTAAAGAAGATGTTATTGCTAAATATAAAGAAACAACTGTTAAAGGCAGCCAGTTCAAACAGCCTCTCCTTGAGTTCTCCGGAGCTTGTGCAGGTTGTGGTGAAACACCATATGCGAAACTGATCACTCAGCTTTTCGGTGACAGAATGTACATCGCTAACGCTACCGGATGTTCCTCTATCTGGGGTAACTCCTCACCGTCCACACCATACACAGTAAACGCTAAGGGACAGGGTCCTGCATGGGGCAACTCCTTATTCGAAGATAACGCTGAGTTTGGTTATGGTATGCTTCTCGCTCAGAAAGCTATCCGTGACGGCTTAAAAGCAAAAGTTGAAGATGTTGTTGCTAACGGAGATAACGAAGACGTTAAAGCAGCAGGTCAGGAATGGTTAGACACATTCGCAGTTGGCGCAACTAACGGTGTTGCTACAGATAAATTAGTTGCAGCTCTTGAAGCTTGTGGCTGTGATAAAGCAAAAGAAATCCTTGCTCAGAAAGATTTCCTTGGAAAGAAATCCCAGTGGATCTTCGGTGGTGACGGATGGGCTTACGATATCGGATTTGGTGGTGTTGACCACGTTCTCGCAAGCGGACGCGACATCAATGTAATGGTATTCGATACAGAGGTTTACTCCAATACAGGCGGACAGTCTTCCAAGTCTACACCAACAGGTGCTATCGCTCAGTTCGCTGCCGGCGGTAAAGAGACTAAGAAGAAAGATATGGCTTCCATCGCAATGAGCTATGGTTATGTATATGTTGCTCAGATTTCCATGGGTGCTGACTTCAACCAGACTGTTAAAGCAATTGCAGAGGCTGAGGCATATCCGGGACCATCTCTGATCATCGCATACGCTCCATGTATCAACCATGGTATCAAGAAGGGTATGTCTAAAGCTCAGACAGAGGAAGAACTGGCAGTTAAGTGTGGATATTGGCACAACTTCAGATTCAATCCAGCAGCAGAAGGCAACAAGTTCACTCTTGATTCCAAAGAGCCTAACATGGAAGATTACCAGGCATTCCTTGACGGAGAGGTTCGTTACAACTCTCTGAAACGTCAGAATCCTGAAAAGGCTGCAAGACTCTTCGCTAAGAATGAGGCCGAAGCTAAAGCAAGATTCGAATACCTGAATAAACTCATCGCTCTTCACAGCGCTGAATAATTCCAGGTTAATCTTATAAATAAATTTTGTGTCCAAACGGTGTAATACAATGGCCGCGGTACGTTATGTACCGCGGTTTTTTTCTGTCATATTACTTTGCTAACAGAAACTCATTAAATCTTCTTAAGAATTCAGAATTAAATAGACTTTTCAAATAATTGGAGTATAATGGAAGAGAGTTAATCACGAAAGGATGACAGCATGAGTAAATTATCAGTAGTTCTTCCAGCTTACAATGAAGAGCTGATGGTAGGTAAAACCTGCCGGGTACTCAGGGAAGTTCTCACAGAAGCAGACATTTCCTATGAGCTGGTTGTAGTAAACGATGGTTCCCGGGATAACACATGGGAGGAAATATTAAAAGCAGGGAAAAAAGATTCTAATATTCTTGGAGTGAATTTTTCCAGAAATTTTGGCAAGGAATCAGCTGTGTTTGCCGGACTAGCCCAGGCAACTGGAGATGTTGTTGCAGTTATGGACTGCGATTTGCAGCACCCTCCTCAGACACTGGTAGAGATGTATCATCTGTGGGAAGATGGCTATGAGGTTATTGAAGGCGTAAAGAAAAGCCGTGGGAAAGAGAGTATCATTCACAAAAAGTGCGCGGGCTTTTTCTATGGAATTATGTCCAAGGCGACAAAGGTTGACATGAAAAATGCATCAGATTTTAAGATGATGGATAGAAGAGCCGTTGCCAGTATTTTATCCCTGCCGGAACGAAACATGTTCTTCCGGGCAACTTCTTCCTGGGTGGGATTTAAGACCACTCATGTTAAGTTTGAGGTGCAGGAAAGAGAAGCGGGAGAATCCAAATGGTCTGCCTGGTCTTTGATTAAGTATGCATTCACAAATATTGTTGCGTTTACAACTTTCCCCCTTCAGTTCGTAACCTTTGCCGGCGGAATCAGCTTCATTGGTTCTCTTGCGCTGATTGTTTATTCCCTGATACAATATTTTAACGGACACGCAGTGGAAGGGTATACAACAATTCTAATCGTACTTCTTATGATTGGCAGTGCAATTATGCTCAGTCTGGGAGTAATCGGCTATTATATTGCCAAAATATACGAAGAAGTAAAACGTCGTCCAAGATATATTATTTCTGAAATCGTAAGCGGTACGAAAAATGCCAACGCTCAGATTAAGAAAGATCTTCGCTGATCTGCAGGAAAGAGGTAAAAGATGAAGAAACTCATTGAAAAGCTATATGGAAATTCCGTAGTGCGCTACGTATTTTTTGGCGGGTGTACCACACTGGTCAATCTGGTGAGCTTTTATATATTGCGGAAACTTAAAGTGGAATTAAATACCGCAAATATTATTTCAATTATTCTGGCAATCCTGTTTGCCTATGTGGTAAATTCCAAATATGTGTTTCAGGATAAATGCGACTCTCTGAAAGCCCATATACAACCGTTTTGTAAATTTATCGGTGCCCGCCTTGTCACCATGATAATCGAAGTCGGAGGTGTTTGGCTGCTTGTTTCTGTCATGGGGCTGGGTGATATGATTGGAAAATTCCTGACACAGTTTATTGTGCTTATACTTAATTATATATTTAGTAAATTTTTCGTTTTTACAACCGGAAAGAAGTGATACTGACTGAAATTCGGAATATTTACAAAAATATGAATAACATGGAGGCTAAGACAGATGAAATTTGAAGAAGCAATTTCCAGAGTAAAACCGTTAGATGTGCATGCAATGACGATTGCCCGGAAACGCTGGGACAGTATTGCGAAACCGTTACATTCTCTTGGTAAGCTGGAAACTCTGATAATTCAGATTGCAGGAATGACCGGAACCTCAGAGATTGATATCAGCCGACGAGCGCTGATCCCTATGTGCGCAGATAATGGTGTTGTAGAGGAAGGCGTAACCCAGACGGGGCAGGAAGTTACAGCGATTGTTGCAGATAACTTTCTCAAAGGTATAACAACCGCTTGTGTTATGGCAAGACAGTGCAATGTCGATGTGATTCCTGTTGATGTGGGAATTGCAGTGGACACACAGGTACGCACAGATTTAAAAGTTGCCTGCGGTACAAAGAATATGACAAAAGGTCCTGCCATGACTCGTGAAGAGGCAATTCGCGGAATTGAGGCCGGTATCCAGATTGCGTGTGAATTAAAAGAAAAAGGTTATAACATTTTTGCAACCGGAGAAATGGGAATCGGAAACACCACTACCAGCAGCGCGGTTGCCTCTGTTCTTCTTGGACAGCCTGTAGAAAAAATGACCGGTCGGGGAGCAGGTCTTTCCAGCGAAGGACTGGAGCGAAAAATCAACGCAATAAAAAAAGCAATTTCACTCAACAAACCAAATCCGGAGGATCCTATCGACGTCCTTGCAAAAGTCGGAGGACTGGATATTGCGGGAATGACCGGACTTTTCCTCGGTGGAGCAGCTCTGGGGATACCTGTTCTCATGGACGGTTTTATCTCCTGTGTAGCCGCCATCATTGCGGTGAAACTTTGTCCTGGGGTGTCCGATTATATTCTGGCATCTCATGTATCCAAAGAGCCTGCAGCTCATTTGGTATTAAAACATATGGGAAAAGATGCCATCATACACGGAGACATGTGCCTTGGAGAGGGGACAGGTGCAGTCGCACTTTTGCCTCTTCTTGATATGGCTGTGGAGGTCTACTCCTCTATGAGCACTTTTGGCGATATTGAAATTGACAGCTATGAAGAATTAAAATAAAGGGGATTTCCTGAAATGATGGTTTTGGTAACAGGAGGAAGCGGAAGCGGAAAATCGGCTTTCGCAGAAGACAGAGTTCTTTCTTTCGGGGATGCAAAACGCGTATATATAGCCACAATGCAGCCATTTGATGAAGAGGGAAAAAAAAGAGTTGCCCGTCACCGTAAAATGCGCGCCGGTAAGGGATTTGAAACAGTAGAACGGTATACGGATTTAAAGAATCTGAGTATTCCAAAAGATAGTGTGGTTCTTTTGGAATGTATGTCCAACCTGGCTGCAAATGAAATGTTTGCACCTGAGGGCGCACATGAAAATACTGCGGAGGAAATTCTGGAAGGAGTCAAAAATCTCAGGGAAAAAGTCAGGCATCTCGTTATTGTAACAAACGAAATTTTTTCTGCTTCTGCCTCTTATGAAGGGGAGATGAAAGCTTATCTTGATGCTCTTGGCAGGATTAATCAAAAACTTGCCCAGGATGCGGACGAAGCAGTGGAGGTTGTATATGGAATTCCTGTATATATGAAAGGGGATTTTTCAAATGCTAATGACTTACAGAAGGGAGTAACAGCATTGTGAAATCATTATGGAATAATTTTAAGGTGGCTTTTGCCATGTTTTCAAAAATTCCAATGCCTCGGGCAGATTGGAAAAAAGAAAATATGAAATATATGTTTTGTTTTTTTCCATTTATAGGAACCGTGGTCGGCGGGCTTACGCTTCTGGCCGCATATGTTCTTGAACGGTATGGATTCGATGTGAATTTCGGCGCAGTGGTACTCACTTTGATTCCGGTTATCGTAACAGGAGGAATTCACGTGGACGGGCTTCTTGATACTTCCGACGCTATGAGTTCCTGGCAGGAGAGGAGCCGCAGACTGGAAATCCTTAAGGATTCCAATGCAGGAGCCTTTGCCGTTATCACAGCCTGCGTTTATTTTCTCTGTTGGTTTGGTTCATACAGCCAGATTATCAGCAGGGGAAGCGTTGATGCGCTGTTTGTGCTGAGTCTTGGATTTATGGTATCCAGATGTTTTTCCGGAATCGGTGTGATTATGCTTCCGAAAGCCAAAACAGACGGAACTGTGGCAGAGTTTTCCAGAAATTCTTCGGATAAAACAACAAGAAATATATTAATAATATATCTTATCCTTTTATTTTTATTTATGTGTTTTATTAATCCGTTTTATGGAGTGGCAGCTTTTGTGACAGCTTTACTTATTTTTACAAGATATCGTCATATGGCTTTGAAATATTTCGGAGGAACAACAGGTGATCTCTCCGGATGTTTTCTGTGTCTTTGTGAGGTAGGAATGGCACTGGTCCTGGCTCTTATGGTAAACTTTTTTTGACATAAAATATATACTAGAACTTATTTGGGGAAGGATGAAAGAATTGGCAGTTACAGTTAGGGAAATATGTGAAATTGCAAAGGCCAAGGGATGTACACTTGCTACAGGTCATGAAAATCTTGGAAGGATTGTGCGCTATGTCGACTGTATAGAGATTCCGAATATGGAAGCGTGGATGCGGCCAAATGTAATATATATTACAACCGGCTATGTTTACAGTGAAAATAAAGAAAGGCTTTTGTCATTGATCCGAAGTCTTCATGAAGCGAAAGCTGCTGCTCTTGCAATAAAATCACGGTTTATTGGACCATATATGGAAGATGTGTTGAAGCTTTCTGAAGAATATCAATTTCCAATTATCATTATGTCGGAAGATCTTGCATTTGTTGAACTAAACTATGCAATTATGGAGACACTTGTTAAATCAAAAAATAATGATAAAAGAAAGCAGTATGATGCGAAAATAAAAAGACGGGAAGCAGATAAAAAATTATTTGTAGATATGCTTGCGGGAAATCTTGTCTGTGAGGAAGAATTCAGTCATCGGACAGGTGAGCAGAAATGGCCTAAGCCTCCATACAGAGTTATGCTGATAGAAGCGGTTTCACTTATGGATCAGCTTAATAATCGCTCCGAGGATGAAGTAGAAGAACAGTATCAAAAAATAGAACAATGGATTCGAGAAATTCTTCTTGAAGAAAAATACTCTTGTATGGTATTGTCAAACAATAGTTTTTTTCCATGTATTATAAAAAAAGATATTTCCGAACCAGATCAGCAATGTTATGAAGATGTGCGTGATTTTCTGGAGGAAAAGACAGGTTTAGACATTATAATTGGCATATCAGAAATTATGACATCTTATAGTGAATTTACACAGGCTTATCAAAGTGCTATGGATGCCCTGGATATTGTAAGAAGTCAGGGCATAAAACAGAAAGTTGTATGTATTGAAAAAGCCGGATATTGGAAACTCCTAAAGGAAATCAGCGGACAACCTGCATGTAAAGATTATGTTGAGAGAGAATTGAATGCGTTAATACAATATGATAAAGAAAATGACAGCAATCTTTTGGAAACTTTGGAAACACTTGTAAACCATCTGGGTGCAAGAAATACAACTTCAACCAGTCTTTTTTTACATAGAAATACTTTGATGTATCGAATTAAAAAAATCGAAAATTTAACAGGATATAATTTATCGGAACCGGACAGTATTCTCGAACTGTCTCTTGCTCTCCGTCTCCGTCACTTTATTTAAAAGAAAAGAAGAAAAAGGGGCTGTCGGTTAATACCGATTTTTAGGCTCTAAATCTTAAAATACGAA
>JAUNOY010000005.1:48447-134005 GCA_030536995.1 Eubacteriales bacterium | reverse complement strand
TTTCACAGTATTCGCATTCTGTGTGGAAGTGTCTAACTGCGTTTTCACAGTATTCGCATTTCCGATTTCAGCAACCAATGTTTCCGCTACTTTGTTCGCATTAGCAACCTTAGAATCAAATGTTCTGACGAATTCCTGAACATTATCCCTTGCTGTAATCACTTCTGATTTTAATGCTTGATAACTGTTGTTATCATCATTTACTTTCTTCAGCGCATTGATGATGGAACTTCTGACTTCTTCACCATAGAGTGCTTTTCTGATTTCATCTAAAAACTGTGTGATGTCTGCCATTATTTTTCACCTTCTTCTTTATTTTCTTCCTGTTTTTGTTGCATCGTGTATAAATCCATCTGCAATTCTACGCTTTTTTCCTCTCTCAACCGTAAGAGTACATTTGCTATAATAGATTCAAATAGATATGCAGGTAAACCAGATTCATGCCTGACCTGATTTAATACCTGCATTGTTTTCATTTTCGTTTCTTCAATTATTAAAGACAGTGGTTTGTTCATTATTTATTCCTTTCTAATAAATCTACACGTTTCATCAACTTTTGAATCATATGTGTATTTAATGCGATAAATTCAGCAAGCCTTAAAGAATACAGTTCAGGGAAAAAGATATCCTGTTCCGTACCCATTTCATCTGCAGACAATGTTACATTTTTGTCAATCAGAACACCTGCGAAATCTTCTGTGGTAAGACCTGCATCAAGAAGTGCCTTTTCCACTGCTCTTGCGCCGAATCCAAGATGATGCCTGTGACCGTGATTTTTGTAAACATAGTCAATTGGTTTCAATTTTTCGAAGAACCGTTCGTATCTTTCATTAATATCAAAAATATTTTTTTGCGTTTCGTCAGATGTGATTGCAGTTGACCCTGAACCACCTAAGTACACAGCACCTTTCGTATGTGAATATAATCTTACGGTATCGCCACGAAGAGCCGTTTCGTTACCTGCTGAAGACTGTCTCGAACTCGGTCCAAAATATATCTTGTTATTGGTCTCGACATATACAATATCTTGACCGTCAGAATCATATAATCCACGACCTTGGTCTATATATACATTACAGTTCTCAATATTAAACTCTCCAGCATTTCCTTTAAATGTGAAACCGTCTGCATAAAAATCCATATAGGGTTCAGACCCAATGTCCCAAAATGAAATATAACTTGCTCTGCTTCCACTGTAAGCACTTGCCAATTTTCCAATATTAAATTTAGTATCACTGCTACCATCCTGAACAGATTCAATAACTGGCATTTTTTTGTTAAAATCAGAGTCTACAATATAATATTTGCCTTCCGCTACCATCGTAACAGCGTTGATTGTTCCTGTGAATTTACCTGATGTAGCTGTAACACTACCTTCAAAACTTCCATTTACTGCGTGAAGTCTACCATACGAATCAATTTGAACATTATTATTCATGGTCACCGCACCATTTAGATTGATTTTACTTGCATTGATTGAAATTTGCTCTGCACTCTGATTGATTGCTGATATAATTTCATCTGAACCAATTTTTTTGGAAACCATGGAATTAATTCCATTTACTGTGACATTGAATGTAGATTTCTGAACATAACTTGTCAATTGACCGTTGACATACTTTTCTGCATTCTGTTGTGCAATAGTGGTCACACCATCCACCATAACCTTAACCTGTGCAGTTGTAGAATAATTTTTCAACTGACTATTCACAGTATTTTCTGCGGTCTGCTTCGCTGACAGCAAGATAGAATCTGCTGTATTTTTAATAGATGTTTCGGTTTCAACTTTAGTGTAATATCCCTGAAGTTTACCATCAGTATATTCATTAGAATTCTGCTCAGATGTTTCAATCAGCTTTTCAACAGAGTGTTTATAGTTGATATCAATTTTTTCAGCACTGACAGACCCCGCTACAAGTCTACTTCCCACTATCTGACCATCCATAGTAATAGCAGTAGCGAATGTTCCGTTATAACCTGTGGATGAATACCCCAAACCATTCAGATTCCATCTCCACACTTTTCTCGCAGTATCAATATTATCAGTTTCCATAATAAGTAGTTCATTAGGACGCATCACCACATGACCATTCAACGCTGAATGAATTAGATTTGTAGCGTTATCAATAGCCTGCTGAAGAATAGAATTCGGTGACGGAAGTGCTTCAATTTCCTGCTGAATTCCCTGCTGTGTACTATGGTTCATTTCGGTCATACTTCTCTTGGTAGATAATCCCAAGGTGAAGACCATCTGTGAAGGCTTATCCAATGGAATTCGCATTTTAGTGACAGGGAAGAATTTGTCAAATCCATGCACTGTCGAATACGCTCTGACTTCATCAAGCAATTTGATTTTATCAATATTGACATCAAGATTGTGAAGGTCAACAGCCTTGATTTCCAGAACCATATTTTCATACTGTGCTGTATTCAGATAGGCAAGACCCTTTTCCTTCAGAATTGAAGGTGTATGAACATTCTCAAATTTTACAACCTTTTCAATCCATCCGTAGATTGCTTTCCCTGCATTATTCACAAGGTATTTTTTTCCACCATTTACAGATTCAATGGTGATAGGTTTTCCAAGTGTATCTGTACCTGCGTCAGCACCTTCTTCAGTAGCCCCTAAAGGGATGACCACTGTGCAAATATCAGACATGTCAAAATTCTTGGTAAAATCGAGAAGATTTTCACCAAACTTAATTACCTGATTGCAGGTTCTTGGATAATCCTTTAAGTAATCCAAGTACCTTTTCCCATTCATTTTACGAACAACTAACCTTCCCCCGAATGTTCCAATTAAATCTGTCTTGATAACATTCATAGTTGATTCATAGTTCGTGCATTTATAAATGGAATTATTGGAATCAGTAACAGTCACCGCACCGACATAAAACTTTTTACTTTCATCCCCGATTCTTGCGTTATGATTATTTAATAATAATTCAAGATACCCTCTGATAGTCATGTTATGATGTTCAGCAGGTTCTTGAATAGTATCATTCAGATATGCAAGTTCACCTTCGCAGTGGAATTTCTTTCTCTTAAAGAAATCACTTGATTCTTCCACAGGTCTTCCGCAAAAAATTTCTTCATCATCCTGATACACAATGATGGTAGACACCATTCTTTTGATGTTGTTATATTGCGGATGCTTCGAGTGAATTGTAAAATCAAATGACCCTGAAGTATTTTCCTGCAAATCAAGAACAGGTGCTATCAGGGTCAACTGCTCATCATCCCTTGTATCGTAAATAGGAAGACCATCGCAAAATACTCTGTACATTACAATGACCCCCCTTCGTATCTAATGGTGACAGTACCATTACCGCTAAATGTCAAATAGTTATTTCCCTCCTGCAATCGTATGTCATATACAATTTGTTCACCCACATGAAGCTGAATAACCTTGTTATTGAATGTTACGCTCATGGGTGCGGAACAAATGAATGTCGGTGACACAATCTTTTTAAGATTCACCAGATTGAAGGTTTTAGTACCATTTACAGTGATTTCAGAAACATGTATAATACCATATCTGAATGAAAATGAATCCCAAAGACATTTCTGACCTGCTGAATTGATTTCATTTTTATATGGTTCAGCGTCCACGTCAATCTGAATCGTTCCTGTTCTTTTGTCTGTCTTAAAATCGTTGACAGTACATCGTCCAAAGTAATAAAATGAAGGGTCATCATCAAGAATGACCCTCATTTTACAACCATGAAGATAATTAGAAACATCTTCCAAAATCTTCAGGAACAGAGTATGACTTCCCTTGATTGTGAACACGAATGACAGTTTCCTGTTTTTATATTTCACTGAGTCAGTGATTGTATCAGTTAAATCAAGAACACCATCTCTTCCCGGTACATCAACTGTTTCTAGTTTAGGTTCAGGAAGTCCAATACTCTTACTTGTCAGAATCATTCCAAAATCTTTATAGGAATGTCTTGTCCCAAATGTAATTCCTTTCATTGTTATCTTCCTTTCCTTCTTTGAATAATTCCAAGTTCATCATCAATCGCAGGTGCAAGTTCAGCCACAAGTACACCTGTGTCCAAAATCATCTCCCTTGTGAACTCTGGGAAATATTTTTCAAGAATGTCAAACAGCTTATCAAAGCAAGCGTTCATAGTATCAATCACTCCTGTGTTCTGCTGTGCCACTACGAAACCAATGTCATTCATCAGATTCTTTTTACCATACATCATTTCATCGCCTGCTTCGCCCGCACCTTTCGCCTGTCCTGTCAACGGATTGACATTGAACAAGGTTGGTTTTGTGAACATGTAAGGCTGTTCCATCGCTTTCTTGTACCACGATACACCGAAGTGGGGAATGGATGGTGGATTCAAGCTAAATGAACCACTAATGGAAAAGTGTGGAAGTTTGATGTGTGGTAGACTCCAACTGAAATTAAAGAATCCTTTAATTTTATTAATAGCATTTTGTACTATGGATGTCGCACTATCCCATATACTACTGAATTTCGATTTAATACTACTCAGTACACCACTGATAGTTCCCTTGGCACTATTCATTCCACTATTTATTTTAGACTTAATGTTCCCCATTGCGCCTGATACAGTGGATTTAATGCTATTCCATATACTACTAAATTTCGATTTAATACTATTCAGTATAGATGTAAGGACAGATTTCACAGAATTCATCACAGATGTGATATTTGTCTTAATACTATTCCAAACAGTGGACACTGTGGACTTGATGCTATTCAGAATGGATGTCATCGATGATTTGATGTTATTCCATGCTGTCTGAACAGATGTTTTAACAGTATTCATCACGGAAACAGTTTTTGATTTCACAGCATTCCAACCATTAGAAACAATTGTTTTGATGCTATTCAGTAATTTGAATACTATTGACTTGATGCTATTCCATGCTGTCGATACACCAGATTTTACAGCGTTCAATACATTCGCAGTGATTGATTTAACTCTGTTCCATCCATTTGTCACAGTTATCTTGATGTTATTCAGTGTACTGCTGATATTTGCTTTAATATTTTCCCACGCTTCTGAAATAGATGCTTTGATTGATTCAAATGCAACTTTGATGTTCTCCCACAATTTCTGGAAAAACTGACTGATAGCTTCCACAACTTCTGAAGTTTTCTGCTTTATGATTTCCCATAAATCAATCCAAAACTGTCTGAATCCTTCGCAGTTGTTCCATAATGCGATAAAGACACCAATCAAGGCAACCACCGCACCAATAACCAATGCAACAGGATTAGCCATCAACACCGCCCACAATGCCTTGAATCCAATCGCTATGGTTTTAATTATTGATATGAGTTTTCCTGCTCCTACTACCACAGACCCGATGAATGATATCAGTTTTCCAAATATCATCAGCACTGGTGATATTCCCGCAATCAACGCCATAAAGGACGCAATATTCTGTTTAGTTTTATCATCAAGATTTCCAAACCATGTGGTTGCTTTTTCAACTGCATTGCAAATCTTTTCGAAAACAGGTATCATCGCAGTCATAATTGTCTGACCAAGTAAAATACCCGCATTCTTAATTCTTTCAAAAGCCTTCTGCATTTTTCTGGAAGGTGTTTCCAATTTAGCTAACGCTTCGCTGACATCATCAGTTTTAGATGCCATCGTTTCAACTGTTCCGTTGAATTCCTCAACACCTTCGTTCAGAATTGACAATCCTGCTTTTCCTGCTTCAGCGGATGACCACAGTTCGTTGTATGCAATGCCATTTTCATCCGCATATTCTTTTGTAATTTTCAGCACATCTGCAAGGGACATACCAGACTTCATACATTCTTGGAATGACATACCAGTTTTTTCCTTGATGATTCCACCAAGGTCTGTACCTGAATCACCCAACTCATTCATCATACTATTTAGGTATGTTGTAGCTTCTGCTGTCGCAATACCCTGTTTGGTAAGTGCCACATATCCTGATGTTAAGTTATCAATGTTAACCCCCATCGCAGATGCTGTTGGGATAACTTTACCCATCGCAGATGCAAGTTCATCAACTGTGGTCTTACCAAGATTCTGTGTTCTTACAAGCTTATTTGCAATTTCGTCTGCTGTTCCTGCTTCTTTACCATAAGCATTCATTGCAGTTGTAAGGACATCCACCGCTGTCGATGTGGATGTAAAACCTGCTTTCGCAAGATTTCCCGCTGTTTCTACGAATCCAACAGCCTTATCCACACTGACACCGGCTGACAATGCTTGATAACCTGCTTCAGCTAATTCAGTTGACGCAAGTCCTGTTTTATTCGAAAGGGCGATGAATTCTTTCGATAAGTCACTAACGGACACTTTTTGTGTATCGAACAGTGTGGACATTTTAGCCATTCCGTCAGTAAAGTCTGATGCAGATTTGATTGATGCACCGAGTGCTGTTGCCATTCCTGCTGACACAGGCGCAAGTGCTTTTCCGACATTTGTCACTTTCTGACCTGCTATTTTAAAAGCTGACCCGATTTTCTGCGACATCGTTTCAGCTTTTCGTGTAGTGCTTTCAATCTGACTATTCGCATCACCATTTTTAATGAAAATCGAACCGACCAATTTAAACAAGTCCATGCTCATCAACCCCCTTCCTTTTCAATTTTAAAATCTTTCAATACATCGAAAGAAATTCCGATTATTGTTTCAAGTTCTTCATCGGATGGTTTTTCCTGTTGTTGATGTGCACCACGAAGAACCTGACTTTTGAATTCGTCATAGGTTCTCGAATCCCAAGCAGGAAGTTTGTGAATGTAAAATTCCCATGTTTCTTTTTCTGCCTTGGATTCTTCGAATGTGGTGATAAATTCACACAGTCTTCCGTGTGAGACCATCTGGTCAAGTAAAATAAATGGACTTGCGTATTCTCGGAATAGCAAGTCCATAAATTTAACATCACCTATTTGAATAATCTTGAAACAACCTTGAAAAAATCTTTGAATTCTTCTTTCTGAATAACAGCCACGACCATTTCTGTAAATTCTACCATGTCAAGGTCTGCAATCTGCTTCACCTTCATACCTGATAAATCAGAAAGTAAAGTGTAAATCTCATTTTTGCAGGAAGGAAGGTTTTTCATAACCAAAGATACCACGTCCATGACTACACTCATTCCGAACATGGTGGTCGCATCTGCATTCTCACCATTTCCATTTGTGCTTATTAATGCTGTGACCTCTTTGATTTTATCCTGTGTGATTAATTCTTTTAAATCTTTGAAACCGATTTTTGAAAGAATTGAGAACATTGTAAATAAATCTTCACTTTTAAGTTTTCGTAACTCAAACATTTTTATCTAATTTCCTTTCTTCATGGATAATTTCAATGTATTTTTTATTACCAGAATTGTACAAGATTTCTGAATATCTTTCTTTTGTCACATCGATGAGTTTTCCCACAGGGTAAACATCCCCTGTGTGAATGTCAATGAATGATTCGATTACTTTTACTTTCATTCAATCACCTCATTTTTATAAATTAGGTTTAGGGAAGTAAATGTGATAAGGGAGCGTATCACAATCACCCTGAAGGTCAGCATGACAAGTGAATGTATATGTACCAACACCTTCTTTTTTATTTTCCCCTTCTGATTCAAAGCCAGATGTGCACAGTGCGTTGTCCATAATTACGATAATGTCTTTACCTGCAAGAGTGCGCCCTACGAACGCAATGTTTTCCAGATAATCACCATCTTCAAGGTCTGGTTTAGATTCAATTAAATCCATTTTTGTGTCAGATGATGCGCCTTCTTTTCCAATTAACGCAGATTTCACAAGTTCCTTTGAAGTTTCAAGGAAATTAATTTCCATTTTGGCTGTTTCACCGACTTTAACTTTTAATCCTTTCGTAGCTACAAGTACACCATCTGCTTCAATGTCAACAAACTCAGGAACGATTTTAATTTTAGAACCACCAGATGTTGCGCCTATGATTGATTCTTCAAAATTCCAACTTTCTGAGTATTTTAAATTCTTGTGAATTGTCCCTGCGCCGAACATAATATTTTTTGGTGTATCTTTGGTTACACCTGTTTTTCCATATTTCGCCATTTTAGATTCTCCATTCTTTAACTCTCAATGTTATTTCCAACCTGTGAACACTTTCTTCCACAGATGGAATAGGATTGGAAACGGCATAAAAAACAGCAATACCTGCCCCACTTGCCAAGATTGCTGTTCTTCCTTCATTTCCAAAATATTCCTTCAGCTTAGTCTTCACAGATTCCAGTTCCAATTTTGATTTTTTCGTGTTACCTGTCAGGATGAAGGTTGATTCTTCATATCCATCTTCGGATTCCTGTTCTATTTCTGTATAGTCACCTGTCCAAAACGTATCAGGGACATCAGATGTCCATTCGCCAAATTCATAAGGGATATTTAATCCTTCCAGACAGGTATTGATATAACCAAGTGCTTCTGTTGTCATTCAAGTACCCCCAAAATAATTCCTTGCAACACTTTCAATCTTATTTCGATTACTCTCAAATGCCCTGAATAGCGGTCTGTTCGCTGATTTACCATTCGTGTAATAAGCATTCAGACCTTTGCTTCGTAACATAGCCACCACCTTTTTTGCTTCGTCAATGGTGTAACTCTTGCCACCTTTCGGTGCTTGTGGTGCACCACCAGTGTCAACGAAGACCCAATAACCTTGTCTTCCACCGTTGATGGAATGTTCGCCTGTTCCGAATTCTTCATATATCGCATTCCAATAATCTGAACCAATGTGGACAGCAAGACCACCTTCATCAACCTTGTATTGATATGACCCTGCTGTCTGCGATGTCTTCCTTCTCGAATTTCTTTGAGCGTGTGAACGAATTTCACCGCCCACTTCATTCAGGAAAGCAATCGCTTTATCCTTCAGTACATTCTTCACCTGCACCGAATAGTCTTCGAATTTTATATTAGACACCAAGACCACCCCCAACATACTTCAGGTAAAATTCCAAATGGTAATGTAAATTCATTGGGTTATCAATCAATAAAATCTGATAGATGTTCCCATTTATGACCATTCTTGCATTTTCTGATGTGGCATCCACAACCTTTCCATCCTGTTCTGTTGATTGGATGACACCTGTCTTTAGGTTGAATGGATTCCAGACCCATCCTTTTTTCAGATTTCGGAAAGAATTAAAGTCACAGATGAAAACGTGTGTGGAAGATTGTACCTTTGCATGATAGGTTTCTTTGCTATTATGACCATTATCATAATCAAGCCATCCTTTCACACAAGTCACATCTGACCACACATGTTCTTTTTCACCAATGATATTTTTCTGTCCTTCGTCCTTCACCTGAATCAATGCAGTGATGTTTCCACCGACCTTCTTCATCAGAATCGTGCCTTCATATAAGGCTTCAGGAAACCAAGAAGGGAAACAGGATAACCCATAACCTGATTTGCTGAAGTCATATCATAGTATTCCACATCGTGTCTGCTTAATCTTTCGAATTTAACTCCAACCTTGTCACGCATTTCGCATTCATATTTGACCAGATTGATAACACCCTGCTTGATATCCACAGGGTATACAACCTTAGTAAGTAGATTATGTGGAACTTCGAACAGGTCTTTGTCTAATCTAACAAAATTTTCTGTGACTTCTTTGACTACATACAGACCATCGTTCACTTCTGATTCAGAAATCTGAAGTGTATCACCCACTCTGATGAATGGGTGACCACCAAAGATTCTGTTTCCAAGGGAGTCCCCTGTGAACCTGATGTTTCGATTCTGGAAGTTGTTGTTGGTGTATTTCCTAATGAGATTTTCTATTCCATCAAGTTTTTCCTGAAGGATGGATTCATCCTGACCTGTGAAATCAGGATATTTTTTCATCAATTCTGATGCTGATATAATCATCAGGTTCACCACCCTTCAGATTTATTTTGTTGCTTTTGTTCTTAACACGACAACTTTCGCTTCATTTGTAAGTGCAGGCATTCCATATGCAGTGCATACGATTTTGTCAGCAACACCAACTTCTCTCTCATGCTCTACGAGATTTCCACGTTTAAGGAAATATGTAATTGCAGACATATCGTCTTCTGTTTCATTGTCATTGTTTAACTTGATAATTGGGTTGAAGTATGCAGGTGTAGACACTTTTGTCACCATGTCACCTTCTTTTGCGAATGGAAGTGTTTTCTGTACTTCAGCTAAATTACCGCTGTTTACCGCAGTAGAACCACCTACTTTATAGTAAGCATCATGTTTTGCTACCTTATTGGAAACAACAACGTCACAACCTGCGATTCTACCGATTGCACCGCTTACCATCACTTCACCGCCAAATTTATCTTTAGCAACAAAGTCAGGGTCTTTTCTTAACTGTGTTTTCTGTGCAGAATGAATCAGAATTACTTTTCTGCTTTCTTCTTCTTCTGCGAACATGTCAACACCATCAACGATTGCATTGTAGCTGATGACACCTGCTGTAGCATCACAAATGTTATGGGATTCATATAAGCAAGCAACTCTGTCATTGTCCAATTTCTCAGAAATGGACATAGCAATCTGTGCTGTTGCTGTTCCCATTGGGTTTCCATAACCAGAAAGCTGTGCTTCATCAGTAAGGCGAACGCCTTTACCAATTTTTTTGATTCCGTAAGATGCAGTTGTGAATGCCATCTTTTCAGTATCAATAGGGTCACCTTCTTTGTAATCTTTTGCTTCTCCAATGTAACCCCATTTTGGAACTGTCACAGTAGAACCTGCCTGTCCCTGAAGTGTATTGTCTACTTTAACGTAGCCTGTCATTACTGCTTTCTTTGTCACTTTTGCATTAATCATGTCGCTCACAACCTGTGGGTCAAATACGTCACCATTCACAAGTGTTGTTGTGTTATTTAACTCTGCCATATTATTTCACCTTTTAACCTTTCTTATTTTGTTAATTCCGCATATAACTCAGGGCTTTCAGCTTTCAGCTTAATCCTTGAATTGTAACCCATCTTTGAGAATTCTTCTTTGCTGACCTTTGCTTCTTTGTGGTCAGGTTTTTCAAGTTTCTTTTCATCAATTACTTTCTGCTTTGCAGAATCAAACTGATTTGGGAACTGTGTCTTAAGTCCTTTGACCTTGTCATCAAGACCTTTAACCTGACCATCTTCACCAAGTTCAGGTGACCAATCAGAATCATGATTCATTTTGTAAATCAGATAATCAATGTCAGATGCTTTTGCACCTTCTGACAGAAGACCAATCTTCAATGCTGATTCAACTTTTGCCTGTTCAAGTTCTTCATTCTGCTTTTCAATTGTTGCTTCATACTCTGTGATTTTTGACTGGATGTCTTCCTGTCCTTTGGTAGCTTTTTGAAGTTCTGCAATCAAATTTTCACTTTCAGTATGCTTTGCATTTAAAGCATCATGTTCACCTTTCAGTTTTGTGTATCTAACATCAAGATTTTCTTCAGATGCAGTGAAGATTTTATTTGCTTTCATATCTTTGATAACTTCTGCAATCTGTTCATCTGTCAAACCTTTTGCTTTTAAAATTTCTTGTAATGTCATTTTGTTTCCTTCCTTTCACATACAATTTTTACAAGTTATGTCTTGTGTGATTTCTGTTTTAGACATTAAAAAAGAACAGTTTAATGTCTTATTCAGGACAATAAAAAAAGCACCCTTTCAAGGATGCTTAAATTTTTACATCTTTATGGTGATTGATATAATTCAAGTATGCAATCTTTGCTTCATCAGGTGCATCTTCTTTGATTCCTTTAATGCCACCATAATGAACACCATCAAAACCTTCTTCATCTTCTTCAGGATAAAATTCCAAATATTTCCAAAATTTTAATAGTTCATTGTCATTATACATTATCATTCACCAAACCTTTTCTTCAACACTTTCCAAACTTCTTTTGAAAGAATGTTTGCATTTTCGCCATTACACATGTAATCAGCAACACATTCTGCTAAACATTCTGACCTATCACTTAAAGCATAATTTGAAACATCACCAATCAATTCATTATATTTCTTTCCTGTCTGTTTCTTTGCATTCTTCAATGCTTCTGAACAAATTTCTTTTGCATTTTTACAATTCATCCAATCATAAATTACACCAGTATGTGGGTCTTCCTTTATGATAAATAATTCAATTAGGTGACCTGCTTCATGACAGCCTGTTGAATAGAATGCAGTATCTTCTGTCGCATACTTAGATAAATGTGAAAACCAATCTTCAGGTTCTTCATAATAATTAGGATTGAAACTATATGTTCCATAATATGACATAGATGACATACCACTATTTGAAGTTGAAATTTCTTCAAAATATTTTTTAATAGGTGGAAATTCATTGATGACATCAATAAATCCTTTTGTTGATTTTTTTTACACCATCAAAATAAAGATTTTTCATATCTTTGCTGACAGTAACATTGAAATTATCTTTCATGTATTTCATATATGAATTAAAATCTTCCATGTCCATGATAGTTGAACTATCCCCTATTTTAATTTTATCAGCATTCTTTGGAAGTTGTAAATACTTCTTTCGGAAGTCATTAAAGTCTTGTGATTTATCAAGACCAAAGAAATTCGCCCTGTCCTGAAGTGTTTTCAGTTCAACTTCATCCAATGCCCATCTTGCCCTTTGAAGAAGCTGACATCTGCAATTGCAAACATTCTTTGCAGAACCACCAATGGAAGGTGCATCCATCTTTTCACCATCCACAATGAATGGTTCATCAAGTTCCTTGATTTGACCATCTGCAATTCTGTGTGCAGGTCTTGTGTTTCCATCCAATGTGGAATCCCACTGTTTCACCACATCAGCACCTTTCTTTTTCGCTTCCAATGAAGCATCCAAGAATCCCTGCTGATTGATTCGATGACCTTCTGTTCTTATGATTCTCATAGCGTCACGCATTGCCCTGTCCAGTGGACTATTCATTCCAGATGCAACTTGATATGCTACTTCGACCCAAGTCTTTCCAGATGCTATTCCCCTTGTCAGTCCCAAGCGAATGTTCCTTCGCATAGTAGAAAGATTTTCAGGAAGAAACCTATTCTGATAATAGTTCTTCGACAATTTAGAATCTGTTTTGACTGCTCTTTCCATTTTCTTCGGGTCAATCGGGACTGTCAGCGGAATTCCCTGTGATTGAAGGTCATACATTGAACCAATATAACCTGTTGCATATGCCCCTTCAAAGAAGTTTTGCAGTGTTTCATATTGACCTTTATTCAGGTCATCAATGACACCTTCAATTTGCTTCAGAAGAATTTCTTGATATTTCTTTTGATAGATGATTGATTGAAGGTTCTGCATGTCCTTCCTTGAATTCAATGCAGATATTTGAATTTCAATATCATGCTTTGCTTTCTCATAGGACTTTTTCAATTCCTTCAATGCCCTTTGTTCCAACTTCAGTTGTGCTTTTGTGATGGTCTTTTCAACATTATTCAATCACAGCACCACCTTCAACCATATCCAATGCCTGCTGATTGTTCATCATGTCATCTTCAGGCAACTTATCCTTGATAGATTCATAATCAACATCAAGTGTTTCACAGATTGCTTGAATGATGGTTTCATCATCAAGTACATTCTGAAGTTCCAACATTGTTTCAATCACAATCTTTTTCTTTTCTGCATCAATCTTTTCAATGGTTGCATTATCCTGTGCATTGGTCATCACCTCACGTTCAAAGTTGAACCATACGTCTGTTACCTGATAATCAGTTCCATCATTTTTATTGATGTCATCGATTACCACCTTGATAATTTTCTTTAGGAACTGTTTCATCCTAATTTCCAGTTTGTTACACTTCAAATCGAGAAGGGCATATCTGGACTTGATAACCACGTTGGTCACATTTCCATCACCAAGCTGTGCAGAATTGAACCCCATTCCGAACCGATAGATATTTTTTTCATCTTCCTGCATCTTTGTCAGTCTTGCCTGATAAGGAACATCGACTGTGTGCACTTCTACACCACCATCGGAATCAACACCAATCATCTTCTTTGTTTTTAGATTCTTTTGAAGTTCATCGAGATTATCACCCTGAAACCCCTTCACTACATGAATCGGATGGTCAAAGTCTGCAAGGTTATTAGACAGCCCGCATGACATCATGTCATAGTCATCAATCAGGTCTTTAATCGGATGCAGTCCTGACCACTGTTTCTTGTTGTTATCCAATCTGAAGAATGGAATGAATCCGAAATAATCATAGTATGTCGCATCATCCCCATCCTTATGATAAAGAATGTGCGGTCTTGGATTGATTGGCTCTTTGTCATCCAATACAATCTTTCCATCCTCAATGATGTAAAAGGTGGTATCTTTGTCATTCCAAACCTGCACCATTGTAATGGTCTTGTTCTCTTTCATCAGTCGGTCATCATAATAGTAAATAACGTAAGGTTTACCATCACTGGAATCCTTCTCTCTTACTTCGATAACACCCAGTGAATCGGCACATTCGAAAGACAGTTTTCCGTCTTTGTTCATGTATACGTACATATATTCAAATCCCTTCGCCTGCGTTCCTGTCAGAACATCATTCAGTTCACAGATGAAGTCATCATCAAAGTATTCGTTCAGCCTATCCTGAAGTTCAGGAAGGTCAGACTTTATAAGTCCATCCTTGCCCGACAGCATATACTGAACGGTCTGGTCAACCAACTCTGTGAAGAACGGATGTGGAATCTTGACATTCGACCTTGTATCATCTTCCACAAGTTTCCCATCAGAATTAAAATAGAACATTCTATAATCAAGGATGTCATGTTCCCCATCGTAATACTTTTGACCGATTCTCGCCATTCGTTTAGATGTTGAAGTCTTATCTTCACTTATAAACTTTTCAATTTCGCCAAGTTTTAACAATTGTTTCACCACCTTTCTTTAATAAATCCATTTGTTTCCAACGATGAAATCTTCAAGACCATATCTCAAAGCATCCATCAAGTGATTAAAGTCATCAATTGGGACATTCAGCTTCTTTCCGAATTTATCTTTGTCCCACGTGTAGTTGGAAACTTCTGTCAGGAAATTGACACATCTCGGATGTATAATGATTTCAAATTCCTGAATCCACTGTATTCCATTGTTGATGCTATCCTTTCCCTTCTTCGCACCTTTAATTTTCAGATGCAGGGATTTCAATTCGTCAATGGATTTTGGTTCAGCAGAATCTGCTGTGATTTTCTCTTTCCTATATCCCATTGATGTTATCTTTTCTGCTATTTTCTTATTGGACAAACCTGTTTCATAAAATTCATCCCAAATGTATATTTTAAAGTTTTGTAAATCCACAAAACCAATCACAAATGCAGTCGGGTCATTGGTGTAACCAAAGTCAAGACCACAAAATGTTTTGCAATTCCTGATATCTGATAGACTGAACTGTTCTTCTTTCCATTTCTCATAGATAAGACCATCTACAATTCCCCAACCACCAAGTCCTGCGACAGCGTATCGTCTTGGGTTGTTCTTCTTCATCCTTTCAAAGACTTTCAAGTCTGCCTTGTCTAACCACTCATTACAAAGGTAATTCGTTGTCATCGCAAGGGTGTCTTCATCGGGATTATCGAAGAACCTTTTCTTCAACCAATGATGTTCATTCCATGGGTTGAAGGTCAATGTCACCTGTTTAAACAATCCTTCTGGACATTCACCACGAATAGATTCATCCAACATGTCAAAGTCTGCTTCAGATATGATTTCATATGCTTCTTCAATCCACATCCAACACAGACATCCTTTATCAACTGCTATAGATGTAACTTTCAATGGGTCATCAAGACCTCGGAAATAAATCTTCTGACCTGTTGGAAGATAAGTCGCTTCAAGTGGTGACAATGTAAAGTTCCACAGATGGTCACATCCAAGTCTGTGACATGCCCACTTCAAATCTGCAAAGCATGAATCCTTCAATGTTCTGAAGGTTTTACGAATCACCAATAAATTTGCATCAGGATATTTCATTAAATTGTAAATAAACCACAATGCAGTTGTCTTTGATTTCTTTGATGCTCGTGAACCTTTGCAGACCCTATATCTTCCTTTGAAATTCCAAAACTGTTTATATCCTTTTCCAATGATTGAAGGAAGATGATAATATTTCCTGTTCCTATTCAAAGGAATCACCTTCCCTTAACCTATGACATCCTTTTTCTTTACAGTGATGTGTGTCCATAAGTCCTTGTGTCAGAACACCATGATAATATGTGCAATATGCTAATGGATGAACTGTGAAGTTTCCATCGATACACCAATATTCATTCTTGGTTCTTGGAACTTCCTTACGAAGTCTTTTACGCTTCATCTGTGCTTTCCTGTTCCCTCTATTTCTTCCATTAGTCTTCAAGGTCTTCTTCACCCCCAAAGACAGGAAGCACAAGGTTCACATTCATATTCGTATCAAGAACACCCTGCATTCTTGCAAGCAACTGTATAGCCTTGATTCTGTCATTCTGTGATGCAGTCTTTGTTTTGGTCACTGCTTCACTGACACCATCACCACAGCCTTCAACAACAATTACCTGTTCTTCTGATTCCTGTAAAATGATAGATGTCAGGATTTCCTGCATCTGCTTTGCATCCAAGATTCTTTCGTTTTTGATTTCGGATTGAAGTTCTCTGATATATGACTGAAGGTCAACTTTCGTCAACAGTCTTTGTCCAATCTGCTTCGCAGTCTTTTCAGAATATCCTGCCTTGATTGCCGATTGTGTAGCGTTCCCACATCCAACAAATGCTTCACAGAACATCTTCTGTTTATCTGTCATCCTGACACCCCCTTTCAAAAATTTATGCCAACGCAAAAAGACACCCGTCCCCTTCAGGATGGCGTCTTTCTTGTCCTATACACACTTATAATAGTTATTCTATAACCATTATAACAATTATACATTAATTCACTTTACATGTCAAGGTTTTGCTGAATTAATTCTGCATTTTATTCTACTAATTGCAGGACATTTCACGTTCATGAACTGTGAACATTCATTTATCGATAATCCTTGAAAATAATACAGTTCAATGAATTCCTGTTGTCTTGACGTGTAATGATTTAGATTGATTTTGTTCTTCAGGTTTTCATACCTGACTTTCAACTGATTCAATTTTTGCTGATTCTCGATATTTCGAATGACAGCTTTTTCAAGACTGTCACCTGTTGCACTGGTCTGTACACATTCCTTATCATATCGAATTGCACTCAGTGTTGTGAAATTATCAATCTTCTTCTGAAGATTATCAATTCTCAATTTTAATATTCTAATATGCTCTAACATACCTGTCCCTTGTGTCCTCGCTGTCCTCGGTGTCCTTCGTTATATACTACTATATATATATTTTTTTTTTATTATTCTTGAAAATTTTTATCTTATTTTGTATTTCTTATAAGAATATACGAAGGACACGAAGGACACAAGGGACAGTAGTCCTAAAAGCCTTTATTTATGCGGGTTTCCGCTGTCCCTTGTGCTGTCCTTCGTGTCCCTTGTCACCACTATTTTTATGATTCCAGAAGGGTGTTAATCATTGGAAGCTGTCTGAATGCGTCAATTAACTGATGCCATTCATCGAGTTTGTGATGTTCACGCTGTCTAATGATGTTCACCACCACCTCATAATTCAGCATCACAGTACGCTTCTGATTGTAACTGGAAGGAAGAAGCTGAATCATCTGCCACCAACAACCTTTGTCTTTGGTTTCAAGAAATTGTTCCCTTGCTATATTCAAACAATTAATCACACACTTCATCATTTCAATGTTTCCATATTCACCATGACTTAAATGCTCATGACTGAAATCATCAAGGGTGAATTCCTTGGAATGAATCTTGTGCATGGTGGAACAGGAATTGCAGACAGTTCCAATCTTGTATGTATCAAATTCCTTCCACCAATACAAAGGTGCTTCAATATCCACATATACCTGAATCATTCTCAAATATTTCCTGTGTTCTGTACCACCTTTGAAAAGTTTTTTCATCAGGTCTCTATCGTTCTCACCAATTGAATATGCGGTAACACCATCATTGAAGTCATCATGATAAACAGGATTCAGTTCTGAATCTTTCCAACATGAATCACTTTTATTCCATGAATTCATTGGATTCCTCATTCCTCTGATTGCATGGTCAACCCCATTTACACCCAAAATTTTACATTTTAACATCTTTTTATTCCTTTCTTATCCACAAACAATCATAATTGATAACAAAACCATGTAAAAATCACCTGAATTGTCACTTTTTTCAACACTCCCGTATATTCCCCAAGCTATAAAAAGCAGGGAAAGTTTAATAATCCATGTCATTTAATTCACCCCTGTGCTTCCTATGCCACCACGATTAGTTCCTTCCAGATGTTCCACTTCTTTGAATCTGATGTCAGGCTGTTTCTTGACGATTCTGAACTGTGCAATTCTGTCACCTTTCTTGATAACTGTTCCTTCCTGCTTCAGACACAGTGCAGGGAATCTCCAAATATCATCATCACCACAATAGCTGTTATCAATGATTCCGATTCCATTCACAAGGATGATTCCGAAATTCTTAAAAGTTGAACTTCTTGGTGCAACGTGTGCTTCATATCCTTCAGGCAACTGCATAGCAACCCCAAGACTAATCATCTTGTAATCGCCAAAGTTAAGGATGACATCTTCAGCACTACGAAGGTCAATCCAATCACCCTGTTCAATTTTTTCAAGATGTGCGATGTCTGCATGATATTTAACATCAATCGTAACATCATCACAAACTAAATATTCAATCATTTCATCGCTCCAAGCCCAAATACCATTGTCTTCTTTCATTTTATAATTATCATAATATACTTCATGTATAGTCATAGTTTCCCCGCAATACTTTCGCATTCCATTTTCAAAACAAATATCAGTCCTACATTTAATATCGCCATCTATATCAGTCCCAAATTCCTGAAACATCTGTTCCCAAGATTTAATTTTCACTTTATCTCCAACCGTATATTTCATCACATTGATTTCCTTTCTTTTATTTCTGCCATCTTCGCTTCATTAAGTCTCGTACTACCATGGGTAAGACTATATGACAGATATCCATTCATCCTGTCAATTTTTGTCAGATTCTTCGAACCACACACAGGACATACATCCATTTCCAGTTCTTCATGTCCGCAATCATCACAATATGCAAGGGACAGGTTCACACCTTCATAGAATCCTTTAGTCATCGCCCTTCTGACTAATGTTCTGATTGCATCCTTGTTGTAACCAATTGGATAACGCACATACTGAATCTTTCCACCATTACACAAATCCCAAAATCTTCCTTCCAAGTCCTGCTTCTGAATCGGACTGATGTCTTCTGTCACATGACAATGGAATGAATTGGACACATAAGGTCTGTCTGATACATGCTCAATCAGTCCGTACTTTTTACGGAACTGCTCTACCTGAAGACCACACAGGCTTTCCGCAGGTGTCCCATAGATAGCATATAACCATCCATCTTCTTCCTTGAACTGATTAACCTTGTCATTGATGTGTTTCATAACTTCCAGTGCGAACTGTCCGTCTTCCACAAGGGATTTTCCGTTATACAATTCCTGAAGTTCATTCAGTGCTGTGATACCAAAAGATGCTGTCATTGGTTTCAGCAGTGGTTTGATTTTCTCATCTGGCTTAAGATATCCACCATAGAAACCACCTTCGCAGTATGCGATTGGATTCACTGATGCTTTCATTTCACCAAGATAGTCATAAGTGCGCTTATGAATTCCACGAATCATTTCAAGGTAGAAATCAAGTACATCGTAGAAATCTTTGTTTTCCTGTCTTGATTTTGCTAAAATCATTGGAAGGTGAAGACTGACAGCACCGATATTGAATCTTCCAACAAAGACAGGTTTGTCATCTGCATCAGCAGGTGTCATTCCACCACGTTCAAACCAAGGTGACAAGAATGCCCTGCATCCCATAGGGCTTACTACCCTTCCATATTTCTGATACATTTCAGCAACATATCCATCACCTGAAAGGGACAGCCAATCAGGATACATAGTCTTGGAAGAACACTCGATTCCTGCTTCAAAGACATCTTCATTCATACATCCTTCACCATGAATCTTTTCGTCATAAAGAAAGACCAATTTAGGAAATAGGACTGGCTTCTTATTTCCTTCTTTTCCCTGTCCTTTACTATGTACCTGAAGGAAGGTGATTGATGCCATTTTCCCAAATAATTCAGTAGAAAGTCCGAATGTCATTGTAATAAAAGGATAGTCACCTCTGGACGAACCGACTGTGTTCAGCTTCATTTCAATTCCCTGCCATCCCTGTTCGAAATCTCTTTCGACCTTCTTCTTTGCATATTCGCCTGCACGATTGATTGTGTCATATACTGTTTCTTTATCATCAACGATTTCACAGAATTCATCGAAGTATTTCTTGTAAGACTTCTGTGCGTAAGGTTCAAGAATCTTGTCCACTTCAGGAACAGTGAATCCACCATACTGCTGTGATGCAGTGGAAAGGATTATATCACCCATGACATCAAATGCTGTGTCCAATGTCTTTGGTTCGTTATACCAGACATTTCCCATCTCAAAGCCACCCTGCATGATGGAAGCAATATCGCACAGACAGCAGTTCATCGTGTCCAGTCTTGCGGACTGGTCATGGATATAAATATAACCATCCTTACAGGCTTGCAATTCGTCCTTAGTCATGAAGAATTTGCGATATAATCTTTTATTCAATTCATTGAAAATCAGACATCTCTTTGTAGCAACTAAAGCGGAATCAGTGTTGCTGTTTTCTTTATCCCCGATGAATCTGATTGACTGTGATTTCACATAAACTTCATCCATCAAATGAACGAAATCTTTTTTGTAATTTCTATAATCCTTGTATGACTTAGCGATTTCCTTATTAAAATCTTCAAGAACATCTTCAACGATATTGTGCATCATACTCACATCGATATCGGTAGTGATATGTTTTAAAACCTGTGTGACGTTCTTCTGAATTTCTTCATAGTCTTCAGCAGTTAGGTGAATCATCACCCTATCCGCTGATTTATTGATTGCATTTTTTATTTTCTCAAAATTGTACGCTTCAAGTGTTCCGTCCTTTTTAATGATTTTCATAAAGAATCACCTTCCTTTCTTTCAGTGTTTTCTGGACATCAATAACCCTCTGATTAGTAGACCCCGCCCAAGGATAACTGACATCGCACAAATCGTTATTAAATCTTCCATCTACAAGAACATCCACATTTTTCCACAATTCTGTCAAATGTTCCACCTGTTCCCAAGTATACCCTGTGTATAACCACACAGTTTTCTTCGGGAATTTTCTTTTAACTTCATGTGCTAATTTACCTATATCAGCTAAATTATTCTGATGCAGTGGGTCACCCCCGCTGAATGTAATCCCGCTGATATAATCCTTCGACAACGCTTCAAATAATTCATATTTAGCATCGGTGTCGAATGGAAGTCCATCAACAGGATTCCATGTGACAGGATTCTGACATCCGTCACAATGGTGTTCACATCCTGCGACCCACAGCACCACACGAAGACCTTCGCCATTCAGCATATCATCCTTTGTGATGTTGTGATAATTCATGTTCAATCAATCCTTTCTATTTAATTCTTTGAATTTGTTCATGTACCAGTCAGCTTTCTTCAGGTCTTCCTTGCCATTCTTAAACATCGCACGTTTGCGATACTTCCAGACATTCAGGACACAAAAAGCTTTTACATTTTCTTCACCAAAGACCTCAATCATTTCATCAATACATTCCATTGACCCATCCTGACAATAGTGGGACGGATGATTCACTGCATCGTTTTGGTCAGATTCCTTCCACAAGTCAGGATAATCACCTTCACCTTCCATGTGGTTCTGCTTACAAGCTATGCAAGGGAAATCTGTACAAGCTAAATCATCATATTCACAACCTATACATCCATCATGTAATCTTTCCATCATAAACTTCTCCATTTTATTATTTTTTCTTTACATCTTGTTCCGTTCGAGTTATACCAAAGTTCATATCTATAATCGAAGAATACTTCCTTTTCTTGTTTCTTCGAAGTTAATCCTATAACATTTACAGAACAGTATTCCAAACCTTTCTGAATCTGTGGGGTATCTTCTTCCACAGATACCCATTCAATTTTCATGATGTCTTACTGGAAGAACAAGACCAACAAGGTCATCTTCTTCAAATACATATATAGGTGATTTAGCATCTGTGCCTACAAAGATTGGTTTTTTTATACTTTTGAAAGTTTTTAATAAACGCTCATTCACATAAAATTTTTCATGCTCGTCATTCTGGAAAACACAAAGGTTGTACTTATCCGTAACTACCATCTGCTTAGTATTAATCAATACTTTTGAATTTTTCATATTAATCACACTTTCGATATTCATAGCTTCGGCATTTTTGAATATTTTACTAATATCAAGATAAAACGCAGTTTCAGGAATTAATACCATCGTGCTTGCGTTATCGATAATAAGTCCAACTTTGTTTTTATATTTCCCATACTTGCTATTGAAATTTTTAAATTTACAATCTCTTGCATTCGCTTCTTTTACCAAATTAAGCTGTACCATTGAATAGTCCATATTTATTTACCTCACAAATATAGTTGATTTTTTACCATTTATCCTGATAACCTTTCGGTCACATTTCAGATTCTTTTTGATTTCTTTCGTGAAAGTCTGCATCGCAATTCTTGTGAATCCGTTGTCATTACAGAACACGTCATATCTTGCGAATACTTCTTTTGTTTCGTGATTCAGAATTTCAGATTCATCAATTTCTTCAAGAAACAGAAGAATTGGATTGTTGTCTTTTTCGAACTGGTCAACTTTGTCCCTGACCTTTTTAGATTCTGTGAATCCCTGATTTTCAAGAACACGTTTCAATCCTTGAATTCCTAACATTATTAGATATTCTGCTACATCCTGCTTCTTCAATTTCCAAGTGATTCCTGCATCGAAATCAGGGTCTTCCTTGCTAAATTTTGCATTGAAAGGAATAATGACAAGTCTTCGTTTGATTGCATCGAATCCCCTGTTTCGCATCCTTGGAATTTCATTGAATGAAAAGAACAGTTTCGTCATAGGCTTGAAGAAGAACACATCCTGTCCTTTATTTTCACCCTTCATGTCATTACCTGAAACAAGTCTTTTGAACTGCGACAGTGCTTTTCCCTGAAGGAATTCATCATTGGAATCATCACCGATATTTGCTAACTTCCCGAACATGGATGAAACTGAAAATCTTTCGGACAATTCGTCCATGTCAAGTGATACATAGTTAGGTCTACCAAGAACATTTTTGACCATATCTAAAAATGTCGATTTACCATTACTCCCTGTTCCTGTTAGGATGAAGGACTTGGATAATTCATTCTGTCTGAAGAAACAATAACCGATTGATTCTTCCAATACTGCTCTAATTTCCTTATCAAAACAGGACATCTTATCAAGAGTGTGGTCACACAGTTCACTATACGCTTCAGGATTATAGTCCCATGGAATCATATTGGTGATGATATATTCAGGACTGAATGGTTTCAATTCATCAGTTTCCAAATCGTAAACACCATTTCTGAAAGCGATTAGGTTCGCATCTGACTGTGCTACATCATCAGGTGTGATGATTTCCAGAAACTTCAAAGTTTCACTTCTCTGTGTAGCTTTCAATGTTGGAATGACTTCAATCATCTTGGATTCGATGAAACGATAACCTGACTTATAAATTCCGTTATCGTACACATGTAACTGACCATTCAGTCTAATAACGTGATATTCGTTTTTAAGATATTGACCGAAGTTATTATGAAGGAATGTTTTTCCTTTGTAAAAGATAGGCTTCGCAAATGATTCATCTCTTGCTATAACATCTACTTCTTCATCGGACAGTGCGTCCTGAAAGATGAAATGATTGATGTTATTCAATATACGTCTGATTCCTTCCTTTTCCACAGACAGCTGTGACTGAAGTATTAGTATGTATTTGAACAGGTCATCGTTTCGTCCTGAACCTTCTGACAGGTTAAGAAGGTCAATCTGTGTATTGACTGGAAGCAATTCATCAGGGACTTCATCAATGTAATCAGGTTCGAAGGAAGGCGGGAATCGTTCTACACCATCCACCTTCAAAGGAATGTATGTAGCGCCTGAATGAATATCAGCAATTAATCCGACCGCAAGTTTCTTGTCTTTTCCACCCTTCTCTATTCTGTGATGAGTGTCTTTCCAGTAACTATGAATATGTCCGTTTGTAGGGTTTTCGAGAATCAGACAATTCCAATCATTTTTTTCAGCCATGTACCAAAATTTCTGTGACAGTTCATCACTATCGAAGCTGATGTCAACGAAGTCTTTATTCAGAATTGCACCGAAGGACTTATTCCCTTCTACCTGTTCCCATGAAAGAAGTTTGACCCCTTTGACTTTCATTGTTGGATTCTTACCTTCCCCTGTCGCATATCCTTTGAATACAATATTGTTACCATTCCAAACCATGTTGTTCACCTTCCTTCATTTATTCCAAATCCTGCGATTCTATCGTATGCGGTATTCATGTACCACTGCTTGTCTAACTTTGCAGGAACTTTTACATCATTCACGTTTTCATTGAAAATGAAACAGTGCTCAGGTGTCCCTTCAACCTTCGCCTGACTTCCGTCCTTTTTGATTTTCCACAGACCGCCATCTGATTCATTGACTGATGCAAACACCCTAACACATCGTTCAGGAAGTTTTGTAGGATTCCCGATAAATCTTGTAAATGTTTTCAATCGACCACTGGACGGATTAATTGCTTTGTATGAGTCCCAATGTCCACCATGCAGAAGACATTTATATTTTGATGAAATCTTTTTAATCATCTGGAATTCCTTCAGGTCATCACATTCTCTGATAGTTCGTTCAATCGGAATTCCTTTCGTAATTCTATCTACAATCGCTTTATTGACGATTGGAAGGTCATAATCAAGTGCAGACAATTCTTTCACATATGCACCTTTTCTTTCAACCTTCCCATTTGAAAAGATGAATACATAGTTGTTCACATCTTTTTCCCAAATGGAAGTGATTTCATCAAATTCCAATTCCATGTTGCATCTTTTTTCCCATTCAAAACAAATGTCATCCATCTGTTCAAACGCTTCATCTGTATCAGGAAGACTGATAATCAGACCATCTGTGTTGGACTGTATTAATTCAAATCCATCTATCTTTTCGAGATGTTCAATCAGGTCAATCAGCATCAACTGACCATTCATACATATTAGATTCGCATTCCTTGGGTCATACGCTGTTGATGTTACTGCTTTACTGATTCCATAAGTACCATTGATAACGATTTTCAAAGGTGCTTGTTCTTTCTTCTTCCCCGCATGTTTCAACTCGATTCGTTTATCGTAAATCATTTTGAACTTGTCAGGTTTACTGGAATTCCTTGTGAGCAGATTATGAAATATCATCAATCTTGGATAAAACGAAGCCACGTCAATGTGCCAAATCTGCCTACCTTTTCCAAGATTCATGTATCTTTCTTTTCCCGCATGAATTCCACCCCAACTGATATTATGTACGATTCCTGATATAACCATGTTCAACTTTTGGGAATACACTTCTTTCTGATTTGTTTTCCCTTTCATCGACATGTAAAAATCTATTGCTTTTCTGTACTTCTTGATATCAATACAAGGTAATACAAACAGGTCAAATTCATCATTCCTGCTGACCTTTTTACACTCTAAAATTTTAGCACTCATTTGAGCCTTAGTAAGACCGATATCTTTAATTGATAATGATTCTGAAAACATTTTTATCAGCGAAACAATAGCATCAAAATCAGCTTTCCTTTGAATAAATACTTCAACTGTCTGTTCAACATCATGTCTACAATATTTAATTGTTTCCTGAATTTCAGCTTCAGTAAGTTTCCTTGGAATATCGAATGGGATGGATGATTCTTTCACCATATTCCCAAGTGACCCTTCGAAGAACTTCAATCCCCTGTCCACCTTTGCCTGAAAAACATCATAAGACAGAAGCGGGATTGAACGAAACAGGTTGGAAAACGTCCAACCTGCTTGTTCTTTTACAATGATGTGGTCATTGATTTCCTTGGGATTCATGTCGCACAGAATGCCTTTCAGGATGTAATCATCATAATGATGATTGTTGAATCCTATCCAAATATCATTTTTATGCTTTTCGTAGAATGCTTTAAGCTCATCAGGTGAATTTACAATGATATATTCTTTTCTAGCATTCATATCAAGGATGACTACAAGCCAATCCTTGACGAATACTTCAAAGTCAAAGAACAACATCAAGATTCACCCGCCTTTCCTTACTCTACTTCGTATACTTCTTTGATTGTGTAAATAGGGAAGTCTTTTTTAGACTTTTTAAATTCAAGCAGAAATTCCAGTTTTTCATCAATCGCTTCCATGATGTCAAGAATCAGGTCATTATACTGTGCGTATGTTTTAAATTCCACAGTGTCCACAGCGTCAAGACTACGAAGGAATCGGTTGACCTGTCCAATCTGGAAGCCCTGTGTGATGACCTGATTCATGAACAGACAACTGTTTTTGAAGCCACCCTGAAGGATTCTGAACTGACAGAAGAACATTGGGTCACCTTTTTTGGATTCCTTCAGTTCCATCTTTTCAATTTTCACCTCGTATGTACCGACAGGAACTTCCTCATATTCCCCTGAACCACCAGATTTTTCGGCTTCAGCGATGTCTTTCTGTAATCCTTCTGTATCAATACTTTTGTCCCAATTTTCAAAAATACTCATAATTTTCACCTTTTTAACCTTTCTTATTTACCTAAAATATTATTTAAAACAAATTTTAAGAATCCACCAACAACTGCATCTTTAATCTTGCCTTCATTGGATTTCTTAAATCCGCTGTCACCTATTTCAAGGTCAGCATGTTTGCATCCTGTCGCTTTCTCAAACAGTACATCAGGGTCTACATCATTTAGTGCGTAAACCTTCACCTGTTCTTCCACTGCGTTCATAATCAGTTCAACTAATTTGCTGATTCCCAAATCAATAGAATCCTGAATCAATGTGTCTACAAAATCATGCTCTGAACGTGCAAGAATTTCAAATTCAATAATTCTTTCAACATTCTTTCTTGTGAAATCTTTACCTTCGTTTTCCACTTTCTTCTCTGCAAAGAATTTCACCATTCTGTCATACATCCCATTGTCTTTCATTTTCTGAATTGTGTTGTTCATCATAGCTTATCTTTCCTTTCTTGTTCTTCTCGATGTTCTAGCAGGTTTTGCAGGTTCTTCTTCAACCTGCTCTGTTTCTTCAGGTTCTTCCACTTCTTCATCAGGTTTTGTTTCATCTTCCCGAATTAATTCAGCACCTTCTTCAAAAAAATTTGCTTCATCGTAAACCTTCAGAAGTTCGTCCCAATCTAAAGGACAGGATGTAGTCTGAATGTTCTTCAGTCTTCCACCGCCGAAAATAACTTCGTTAGATTTAAAATTCAGCGTTCTTGATTCATCGTCTTCAACTACAACCCTTGCAACAATGTCAACCATACCTGCAATCTTGGATGCAACCTTATCATTGATATTAGGCTTGATGGATGTAATTTTATCACCTGTTTTCTTGGTAATATCTTTGGAAGTATCTTCATGAGAAATTACCACGATATTCTCATAATCAAGGTTAAACACCTTTCTCATAGTGGACAGGAATTCTGTTCTGACCTTGTCCCATGCTCTGAATGAATCATCTGATTCATGTGTAATACCTAATTTATCATACATGAATAATCTACAAGATTCATAAGTGTCTTCCAGAAGGTCAACGATAATGGTCTTAAATCCGTTCTGTCCTGCTGTCTTTTCAAGTTCATCGATTGCATCCTTGAATACCTTCCATGCAAGGATTCTCTGTCTTCCTTCCATCTTGTCCTTGATAGCAAGATAAGGCATTGTGACGAACTGAATATTGCCATCTGTGTTCAGGTTAAGTGGTGATGGCGCTTTGTCCATAAACGTTGTCTTTCCACTAAAAGAACCGCCATAAATCCATAATTTTCTTTTTGTAACTTTAGAAATCTGTCTTCTTTCTGCACTTGGTAATAACATATAATCTAATCCTTCCCGACAATAGTCTTTGTATTCACACCAGTCACAAAGATATGTGACTGATTTTTTGTAATTTCTTGTCAATCCAATCTTCATGCAAGTGTGCATGAAATTTTCCACCCTATTAGGGTTGTATTTAACTTCTTTCACTTGAATCTCTTTAGATTCAAGTTCCTGAAATATTCTGTTTCTAAAATCCTGAATGGTTTCTGTTTTCTTTTGCTTTATTTGTACCTTCGGTACAAATACAAAGAACATATTTCTAACCTTGATTCCTTTCGTTCGGTGTAAAAAATACTTATACACATGCAACTGGTTAGATAACATATAATGCTCAATGTTATTTGAATACTTAAAGTCATATAAATCAAACTGTCCATTTTCAACAGGAACTAACAGGTCTGCTGTTCCTTCATACACGTCGTTTTTGAAATTCACTTCATGCAATCCTTCAGGAAGAAGTTCCCGCATTTTAGGAATCCAATATTCCAACTTGATGATTTCATTGACGTGTAAGTCAGTGATAATAGGGAAAGCATTCTTGTATTCCTGAATAGCTTGTTTCATTCCAACTTCCATTCCCCTGTGAAGTGCTGTCCCAAGTAACAAAGGATTATCAGCATTGTCAGGTGGAAGGGTGTCCAAATTCTGATTGTATCTAAAATCAAACCTTGCGGGACAGTTCTCAAAACACTGTGCTGTTGAAAAATGAAATCTATCCATTCAGTTTCCTTTCCCACCATGTAAGCAAATTATTAAAGATGTCATAGTTGTATGAAGCATTTTCATCTTCAGCTTTAATGCAAAGAATCAGGTTTTTGAACAAGTCGAAGTGATTCGGATATAACAGAACACCATAACCCCCTGCTTCATTAATCTTTTTCAGATTCTGAACCTGCAACATCTTAGGTCTTCCTGTCTGTGCTTTCACTTCAACCCCAAGGAATTTACCATTACAACATACCAAGATGTCAGGAACACCTGCTTTGGTGAATTCACCTCCACCCCAATATTTGATGAAGTAACATCCCTGTTCTTTCAGGAAAGCTTTAACCCTGTTTTCAAAATTCTTTTCCGATGCCATTCAATCACCTACTTTACTGTAATTCTGACTGATGCAGACACTTTGGATGTCTTGGAATAATGCTCCGCCACCTCTGGAAGTTCTTTCTTCAGCTTCGCTGAATCAATGGATGTTCTTGTTGATGGTGCTACATACATGAATTTGACTTTTGCATTTTCAAATGACTTGATTCCATGTTCTTCCATCGCATGAAGCAATTTTTCTTTCATCAGTTTTTCCTGTTCATCAAGTTTCTTTTTTTCAACTGTAATATCTGTGATTGCTTTTAATACATCGGGAACTGCTGACTGAATCACATCAAGTTCTGTTTCTTCGATTAATTTAGGACAGTCTTCCATGATTTCACTACAAACATCATTGCAAATATATTTGTCATCACAGTAATAGCAACACATTTGACAATTCATGTTCTCATCAATTGCAAGTTTACATTTTTTCATCGTTTACCCTCTCTTTCATAATATCTATCTGTTCCGTACACCCATCCGTTTGCATAAGCCATCAGGAACAGGAACGCTAAATTCAAAAACGCAATTGTGAATGAAAGAAAAGTTACTTCTGATGCCATCATGCACAGAAATGACAGGAAATTTAAAAACGCAAGCGTTTTTAAAATCTTATTCTTTAAACAAATCATCGGTAAAATCCTTCCTTTCTTTTAAGTTTTTCAAAATCTGTTCTTCGACTGTTCCCCTGCAAATCATCAGGTAGTAGAAACATGTGTTTTTCTGTCCAATTCGGTGAATCCTTTTCTTGGACTGTTCGAAATCTTCTGAAGATAACGTAAGGCTAAAATATACAATCCTGTTACACTTTTGAAGATTTAATCCTTTTGATGCTGACTGATATTGACACAGTGTAATTGAATCACTTTCTTGTTCGTATGCAGTCAAGTCTTTCATGTGACCATTTATTTCTGATATCGGTCTTCCAAGTTCTTCACATACCTTTTTCAACTGATAAAGTTCTTCATTAAAATTGTAAAACACAATCAATCTGTCAGTTGTTGATGCTACCAAATCATTGAAGGCTTCAATCTTTTCTTTATTATACTGACTACAAATTTGTCTACTATATAGCAGTTTAGTCAGACTTGTGTCACCAATCAGTTCCATTCCATCAATGACTATGTATTCATTTTTCAGGAATTTCCAATATTCTTTAGGCGCTTTCACTTTGATTTCTGTGAATACCTGTTCAGGTAAATCAAAACATTCTTCAGTCTTCTTGAATATTGCACCATGCTCACGCATCTTCTTTTTCAGTCTTTCAACATTCTTGTATGGGTCATCTTTGTCCACAATCTTGTGAGTGAATCCACCCGAATCAATCTTTTTCCAATTAACATACTGTTTATTGTAAAGCGTTTCGGTGATATTCCATCCAAGTAGGTGCATCTGTGACCACAAGTTTTCATATTTTCCACCGACAGGTGTTCCTGAAAGAAGAATTACATGTGCAGGTTGCATCTTCAGAATGAATTTAGTCTGCTTTGCTTTCTGATTCTGAATCAAGGATGATTCATCCAACATCAAGGTAAATTCTTTCAAATCAAGAAGTTCTTTTCTTCGCCAAGCTAGTTCATAGTTGATGATTCCCACGATGTAAAATCTTTCGTCCTGCGACAGTCCATGAAATTCTGCAAGCTGTGATTTAACTGTTAAGTCAAATACCTGCATTCGATAATATTCAGTGAAATGTTCCACCCAATCCTGAACTTTTGACTTTTGACATACAATCAGGTTTACTTTACAGTCAAATCGCTTCATCATTTCTGACCCTGTGAAGGTTTTCCCCAGTCCCATATCATGGTAAACTCCAATGTTATGAAATCCCTTGGTTTCATTTATCGCTTCTTCCTGATGCGGAAAAAGTTTTATCATATCTTTATACCTGTGCATTTCTCAAAAATTTCAGTATTGAAATTCGGAAGTGATGTAATAATATCTCTACGTTCATTAGAAAGTCCATCCCACCAAATCTGACTGCAATCTTTTTCATCAAGGATTTTTAAATAACCGCCCGTTGTTTCATATGTTGGATAAGATTTCTTTTCTTCTTCTGTCATATCACTTGAATGAACCCATTCAACCACATGTCTTGGTATCTGATTCAATATATGTCTTGCTTTAGAATTTAGCCAATCACGATATGTCCAATCTGAAGGTTTATCAAACAATAAGATTTTAGGTTCTTGTGTATTAAAACATCCGTTTGAAAAGTTAGTATTGTTCCAATCACCGCTGTTGCATAGACCTGTGTTTCCTTTTCCAAGGTTTACCATTCTTAATACATCTTCCCAACTGATTTCTTCAACAATCTGAATTTTATTAGTACAATATTTACTCCCATCTAATTCTTTATCAAGTTCACCAAGCGCAACTACCTTTGCAACTTTGTTATCAGGATTGAACGGATAATAATTAAAACAGTCTTTTAATTCTTTGCAAAAATGAAATCCTCTATTACAACAAGAAGGTTTTACATCTTCTTCAAATGTTTTTCCAACTTCATATTGAAATCCTCTACATGTCCAATCAGGTTCGAAAACTTTATAACCTTCCATAATATTCTCCTTTCTATAACACAGTGATACCTGTGTGTTCAGTAAACTTCACAGGACTAATGAAGTATGTCCATTGTGATGACATCTTCACCGCATACCCCCAAGGGAATACACCCCTTTGAAGTCCAATCCTGACAAACTGTTCTGACACATTCATCAGTGACGCACATTGTGAAACCGATAACCTATTCTGCTTCATACTGCTCGGTATCAGATAAATTCAGGAAGGTTTTGATTCTGTCAAGCTGTGCCTGATTGGTTCTTTTACCATTCAGTAGGTCTGAAAGATAAGAAATACTGATTCCCATTTCTTCAGCAAGATTTGTCATCGTCATACCTTTATGAATCAACTGAATCTTCACTTCCTTTTTGAAGTCTGACATCCGTTTCACCCCTTTCATTTTTCGATAATAAATTCAGCGAAAACATTTGACAAATTGCTGAAATAGTTCTATAATAAAGTCACCATAACCATATAGAAAAATTGATTCAGCCTTTAGGTCATTTATTCGCTATTGGTTTTATTAAGTGCTGATTTTCTTCATCACTTACAATCGTCATTATAGTGAATTACTTCATCTTTGTCAATACCTTTTGCTGAATTTATTCACTTTTTTTTTTCAGAAAGGATTTTGTGCCTATGACATTAGTAGAAAAAATTGAAGAATTATGCAAAGAACGAAAGATTTCAAAACGAAAAATGGAACAGGAATCAGGAATAGCAGTCGGTTCAACATCCAAATGGAAATCTGGCTTCCAACCGAATCAGAATTCACTTCAAAAGTTATCTGAATACTTCGGTGTGAGTATCGCATATTTAACAGGTGAATCGGATTTCAGAACAGAACGGGACGCTGTTATAGACAAGTGGTCAGAACGATACGAAAAGGATGCCCTATCGGAACTTGGAAAGATTGAAGCAGGAATCAGAATTCCTGTTCTTGGTGAAGTACCATGTGGAATTCCAATCGAAGCTGTTGAATTAGTTGATGTGGATGATTGGGAAGAAATCTCCGAACAGCTCGCAAGGTCTGGAAAGTTCTTTGGTCTAAAAGTGAAGGGTGATTCAATGTCCCCTCGCATTCAGGAAGGTGACATACTGATTGTACGTCAGCAAAATGATGCTGAATCAGGCGATGTAGTAATTGCAAAGGTTAATGGGAATGATGCGACTTGCAAGAAATTAGTAAAGACTGATGCAGGTATTGTCCTTCAATCCTTCAATCCGATGTATGAACCGATGTTCTTCAGTAACGAAGACATTATCACTAGACCTGTTCGTATTATCGGGAAAGTAATTGAAAACAGACAGAAATTCTAAAAGAAAAGAGGAAGATAAAATGAAAAAGAAACTGTTATCAATATTATTATGTTCATCAATGATGCTTGTTCCAACTACATCTGTATTTGCAGATGAAAAGGATGATAAAATTTTTGAACTGGAAACTCAGATTCAAGGTATGCAGGCAATCATTGATGAACTACAAAAGGAACTCGCCAAGTACACTGAAGGAAGTAATCAGGAAGAATACAAAATCGGTGACACATGGACAGTTCCAAATCAGTGGACGTTGACTATCAAATCAGTCGAAGAAATGGATGAAAGAAATGAATTTGCTGAAACATCGCCTGAAGCTGTATACCTGATTACATACGAATATGAAAATCTCGGATATGAAGCAGAAGGAATGAATGGTCTGTTCATTGACTTAATCGATGGAATTATGGATTCAACAGGTAAGATGGGATATTCCTATCCAAATGACGTTACTATGTACCCACAGGAAACACCAATAGGTGGGAAATGTGAAGCGCAGTCCTGTGTAGGTGTAGATAATGCGGGCGATTTTAAAATTAATTTTTCCACATACGATGGAAATAGTCAGGAACAAAAGGCTGTGTTTTCACTGGAAGTAAAGTAACAAAGGACAGCAGGGACACAACGAAGGACAACTGAAAGCCTTGATTTATAAGGGTTTCAGACAAAGTGTCCTTTGTGTCACTTGTGTCCCTCGTTATAATTACCTGATATATTTTAAGGAAGTGATGCGAAGGCATAAATAATAAATATTATATAGTAGTATATAACGAGGGACACGAAGGACAGTAAGGACACACACAAAGACCACCCTGAATTGCAGTTCAGCATGGTCTTGGGATGAAGGAATGTGATATATTCCAACAACGTCAAATCTATTATATCACATACCTTTGTTCAATGCACCCATTTTTGAAGAAAGGATGATGATTATGAGATTACCAAACGGATTCGGAAGCGTCTATAAGTTATCAGGAAACAGAAGAAATCCTTGGTGTGCAAGGAAAACAGTCGGATGGACGTTCAATGAAGAAAAACAAAAGTCTTATCCTGTTTATCAATTTGTAGGATATTACGCAAGCAGGAAGGACGCTATGCTTGCCCTGTCCGATTACAACAAAGACCCTTATGACCTGCATAACAATACTATTACATTCGCAGAAGTTTATCAGAAGTGGTCAGAATCTCATTTCCCAAAGGTTTCTGAGAGTAACGTGAAGGCTTACAAGGCTTCGTTCAAAACGTGCCTTAAATTGCACGATATGAAGTTTGTGGAAATCAAACTTGACCACATGCAGAAAGTAGTGGACGAATCAGGGAAGAACACCCCAACCCTAAAGAAATTGAAAATATTACTTGGTCTGATGTATGATTATGCTGTCATACATGAAATAGTATCAGCAGACAAAAGGGATATGGTTCGATATTTGGACATCAGTAAAGCAGGTAACCCGAATAAGATTGACAGGACAGCGTTCACCAAGAAGGAAGTTCATATGATATGGGATAGTAAGGACAGCAATCCATACATGTCTGTTATTCTCATATTGATTCACACAGGTGTCAGAATCGGTGAACTGTTAGACCTGAAGAAAGAAGATGTCCACGTAGATGACCAATGGTTTTACGTAAGGGAATCAAAGACAGAATCGGGAATCAGAGAAGTTCCAATTGCAGACAAGATTCTCCCATTCTTCAGAACTTGGATGGACAGGGATTCGGAATACCTTATCTGTACACCTGAAGGGAAACACTTCACCTACCGCAACTATTATGATTCCTACTGGAAGCCACTGATGGACGTTCTTGGATTGCAGAATCACAGACCACATGACACCAGACATACCTTCGTCAGCTTGATGACCGCCTGCGGAGTCGATGAACGAATCCTGAAGCTGATAGTTGGTCATAAAGGTCAGAATGTCACTGAATCAGTTTATACACATCTTGAACTTCCTGTGAAATTGGAAGCGGTAAATAAACTCTAAAAATAAAAGACCTGACATTGCGTCAGGTCTTTTATTTCTTTTATTCATTTGTCATTTACTATATTCAATGAATTTATTCACTATTTTTGTTTCTAGTTTGTTTCTAGTTTGTTACTATCGCATAAAATCGGACAGGTTTGGACAAATGAAAAAGACCCAAGGACATTGAATTCCTTGGGTCTGTGCTGTTTAATATTCGTTTGTAAATTATCGTTTAGAGAACTGTGGTGCTCTACGAGCTGCTTTGAGACCGTATTTTTTACGCTCTTTCGCACGTGGGTCACGTGTTAAGAAGCCTGCTGCTTTAAGAACTGGTCTGTATTCAGCATCTGCCTGAAGGAGTGCTCTTGCAACACCATGTCTGATTGCACCAGCCTGTCCTGTGTATCCGCCGCCGTGTACGTTTACTAATACGTCAAATTTGCCTTCTGTCTCTGTTGCAACTAATGGCTGACGAACGATAACTTTCAGTGTATCTAATCCGAAGTATTCATCGATATCTCTTTTATTGATTGTAACTTTACCTGTTCCAGGTACAAGGTAAACTCTTGCGATTGATTTTTTTCTTCTTCCTGTTCCGTAGAATTTTGCGCTAGCCAATGTAATCTACCTCCTTAAAATGTTAAAACTTCCGGTTTCTGAGCTTCATGTTTGTGTTCCGGTCCTGCGTATACAAAAAGTTTTTTGTACATAGTTCTTCCTAAAGGTCCTTTTGGAAGCATACCTTTCACTGCAAGCTCAACAACCTTCTCTGGTTTCTTTGCTAACATTTCTTTTAATGTAGTTTCTTTCATACCACCTACATAATCGGAGTGATTGTAGTAGATTTTCTGCTCTAATTTCTTGCCTGTAACTTTAATCTTGTCAGCATTGACAACGATTACATAATCACCTGTGTCTACGTGTGGTGTAAACTGTGGTTTATTTTTACCTCTTAAAACGCTTGCGATACCGGAAGCCAGACGGCCCAGTGTGCATCCTTCAGCGTCAACTACATACCATTTTCTTTCGATTTTATCTGGATTAGCCATATAAGTCTGCATGGTTTTACCTCCTGTTATTTATCAACGATAGTTTAATCAACCGCGGATTCCCGCATAAAAAGTTATTACCGGGACGCCTGTGCATAAAACCGCGGAAATGTCCGAAACCGCTGATAAACACTCTCGCCGGGGCTATTGGCTCAAGTATTTCGCACTACGTCACATTGGGTAATTATATTATAAGCGCTCTCTTCTGTCAACCATTTTTTCCTTATTTTTCAACTTTTTTTCGAGTTTTTTGCAGAAAAACAGGCAGGGGTTCTTACGCCCCTGCCTGAGCTTCACTGACATCAGTCAATCTGATACCATTTAATCTCATTTGCCTCCATATGAAGCGGGAAGCTGCTGCCGTCACCTCTGTATACAACAGTATCCTGCGGCTCATAAGTATTATTTACAACACAATATTTATTATTCTTCACATATGCGTGAACTTCCACATTGAAGTTTGTGGAGAACCAGCAATTCAACTCCTCTTCTGCATTTGCAGACCACAGAACCGCACGGTAAAGGATACGGCTGTTCTCAAAGCTGTATGGAAGTCCGCTGATATAAACACCACGACCTTTTCCAAATTCTTTGACAGCCATCTGTACTTCCTTATCTCTCTGAATCAGGATTTCTGTCTCAGGAAGCGCGAAGATATTCTTCTTTCCTTCGCCGAAATCCACATCTTTTGTACAGTCGGAAAGAATAAAGTGGTCTCTGTGCTCTTCCCAGTTGTACTTATCTGTATTTAAGTTAAATCCATGCTCTTCCTCTACACCAAGGATTTCGGAAAGCTGAATGAAACGTCCCTGCCACTGATGCGCGCAAGGCTCACCCACACCAATGAAACCACCGCCGTTATAAACAAATTTCTTAACAGCAGTTACAATTGTCTCGTCTTTCCAGAATTCACCGCCGGTATATGCAGTGTCTGCATCACCGACATTGAGAACAACGTCAAACTCGCTTAATAATTCCGGATTTTCCTTAATATCATCAAAACTGATGAATTTCACATCAAACGGAGCGCCGCTGAGAGCTTCGATCACGCCTGCATAGGAATAGTTCTGTTTATAGTAAAGAGCGTGGTGAACCATATGATTACCCCATGCACGCATTCTTCCCCAGCAGTTGAGAACCGCTACTCGTTTCACGCAGTATGGTGTAACTCCCTGAATATTGTCATAAAGCGTACGGAATTCGTCTGTTACCTCTGTGATATAATCTACAAAATCAGGGAACTGAAGTGCAAGCTTTAAGTATCCGCCATAGCCGATTCTCTGAATCGGGCTTCTCAGAATCGCACGTCGGGCTGTTACCCAGTTCACCTTTGCCTCTTTTACCGGGTCTCCGCCTTCATGGAAAGTATCCGGGAAGAAATATGGAAGGAAACGTCCCTCTGTATATTTAACATTCTTGATGTCACTGAACAGTCTTAAAGTAGCGCCGTTGCCGACACTTCCCACTACTGCGTCAAGACCGATGTTTGCAAACTCATCCATAAACGGTTCCATACCGATCCAGTGATCGCCCATAAACATCATAGCTTCCTTGCCGTATTCGTGTACAATATCCACCATCTCTTTTGCAAGAGCCGCAACCTCGCGTCTCTGGAAAGCCTGAAAGTCCTTAAATTCCTTAGACGGAATTCGATATGTGTTATTCATATAGCCCTGATCAATGATAAATTCCGGACGGAACTTATAGCCGACCTCTTTCTCAAACTGTTCCAGAATATACGGGCTGACAGACGCAGAATATCCATACCAGTCTACATATTTTTCTCTCGCCATCTCATCGAAAATGAGGGTGAACTGATGGAAAAATGTCGTAAAACGAACAACATTTACATACTCATGTGTCTCAAGGAATCTGCGGAGTCTGTTAAGGGAAAATTCTCTTGTCGCAGGCTGGCGCACGTCAAAAGTCATCTGAGGCTCTACGTCTTTCCAGTCATTGACAACTGCATTGTACATATGTACCGGATCCCACATAATATAAGCAAGAAAGCTCACTGTATAATCGTGGAAAGGAATCGCCTCAATAGTCACGTCTCCTGTTTCCTCACTATAGTTCCATTTATCGGTATCTACAGGCTCTCCTGTAGTTCTGTCCATAACTTCCCACCAGCGTTTAATATCGTCACGGCTGTTTACCTTAAGCATATCCGGATAAAGATGATCCATAAGATGGATAGACAGCTTATCGGAAACTGCAGTATGGAAAGATGTCATAATATACATCTGCTGAATTTCTTCCGGATGAGCCTTCGCCCATACGTTATCTTTACGGGTTGTATAATACGTAGCATAAATTTTTGCGCCTGATTCTTTCAGTTCTGCCGGAAATTCTGTTCCATCGCAGTCACGGATCGCATCTGCTCCCCATCTTTTCAGAATATCCAGAGTCTCCGGAATTACATCCATGTCTGTCGGTATTGTAACACGGCCAAATTTTTTATCCATTTTTTATCCTCCTAGTGTTTTTGCTCAGTTACCCATAATCCTATGGTAATGTTTTCTGCCTCTATTTTCAATTGTCTTTTTGCTTTATTTTTTAGAAATATTGCTTTTTTATTCCTACTTTTAATAGTAAGACAAAAATTCTAAATTACATGTTCTTTTCTGTTTTTTGTAGAATTTTATTCTGATCTGTGCTATCCTACATATTTATAGACCAAACACGTTTCAGCGCGTATAAAAAAACGGGGAGAACTAAACATGGTAACTTTTTTAGCAAAAATATTTATCAAAAACCCCTCCGACTATCATTCCGGAGAGGTCCGTCAGGCTTATGGTATGCTGTGCGGAACTGTAGGGATTCTGCTTAATATCCTGCTTTTTGCGGGCAAATGGCTTGCAGGAACTTTAAGCGGCTCCATTGCTATCACAGCCGATGCCTTCAATAATCTATCCGATGCCGGCTCTTCTGTCATTACTCTCCTGGGATTTAAACTTTCCGGTCAGAAACCTGATCCCGAGCATCCTTTCGGTCACGGCAGAATGGAATATATTTCCGGTCTTTTTGTCGCAGTTGCAATTCTTATTATGGGCTTTGAACTGGTAAAGACTTCTATCAGTAAGGTACTTCATCCGGAATCTATTGAAAGCAGTCCGCTGATTCTCGGTATCCTGATTGCATCCATTCTGGTAAAATTCTACATGAATTATTATAACCGGAAAATTGGCAGAAAAATCGAAAGCACTGCCATGATTGCAACTGCTAATGACAGTTTAAGCGACACGATTTCCACTATTCTTGTTCTGGGCGCGACGCTCATCAGCCAATTTACAGGCCTGCTGCTGGACGGCTGGTTTGGAATCGCAGTGGGACTCTTCATTGTTTATACAGGCATCACTACAATGAAAGACACTATGGATCCTCTTCTCGGACAGCCGCCAAGCTCTGATTTCGTAAAAGAAATTGAAGATCTGGTAAAAGCACATCCCATTGTCTGTGGTATTCACGACCTGCTTGTCCATGACTACGGTCCGGGAAGGCTTATCATATCCCTTCACGCAGAGGTTCCTGCCCACGGAAATCTTCTGGAGATACACGACGAAATCGACAACATTGAGAAAGAACTGCAGGATAAACTTTTCTGTACTGCAACCATCCATATGGATCCTATTGTTACCAACGATGCCAGAATTAATGGTCTGAAAGACAAAGTTACAGCCCTTGTTCAGGAAATTGAACCCGGACTCGACATTCACGATTTCCGCGTAGTGGAAGGCAACACTCATGCAAACATTATTTTTGATATCGTAATCCCTTACAAAAGTGAAATATCTGATCAGGAAATTTTATCACGTGTCAAAAGCAGCATCCGTTCCTGGGATAACGGTAAATACTTTGCTGTAATTCAGGTTGATCATGATTATGCCTGAAAACGATTTGTTTCTCTAAAAGGCACAGATCTTCCACAACAAAAGGCATGGCCGCCTGTCCGAAGACAGAAAACGGTCATGCCTTTTTATTTTTCTGCTTAATCAAAAAATTCAATGCCCATCAGGGTCAGTCCCTGTGCAGGAGCCGTAGGTCCTGCCATTTCTCTGTTACAAGCTTCCAGAATCGCTTTTACTCTTTCCGGGGGATACTGTCCGTTTCCCACTTCAATCAGTGTTCCGGCAATAATCCGTACCATATTGTAAAGAAATCCTGTTCCCGATACGCGAATTGTAATGATGTCCCCATCTCTCCATACATCAATACCGGTAACTGTACGGATTGTTGTCTTTACCTGCGCCTTTGCTCCGCAGAAAGATGCGAAATCATGGCATCCGATCAGATAGGAGGTTGCCTCCCTCATCTTATCCACATCAAGTCTGTAATGATAGAAGTAACTGTACAAGCGCTCTGTGGGCACCGGGAATTTCCGGTTGAGAATACGATATTCATAAGTTTTTTCGCTGTCACAGTAACGGGGATGGAAATCCGGCTCCACCTCCTCCGAAAGCTGGATACGAATATCCTCCGGAAGACGCTGATTCAGCGCATAGGAAATCTTTTCTCCGGGAATACGTGTATTCGTATCAAACACTGCCACATTTCCCATCGCATGTACTCCTGCGTCTGTACGGCTTGCGCCTATCGTTTCAATCTCCTCTCCTAGAAGCTCAGACAGAGTTTCATTGAGAACTCCCTGAACTGTAACTCCATTAGGCTGGGTCTGCCAGCCGCAGTAATTGGTTCCGTCGTAAGCCACGACAAGGCCAACTCGTTTCATAAGATTCCTCCTGGATTTCACCAACGCTTATATACCGATTATGCGGAACGCAATCGCCACTGCCAGATATGCTGCCATTAGCACATATGCCATATAGTCGCGTTTCTCATAATGCAGAGGTTTCATCTGTGTCCGGTTATCACCGCCATGATAGCATCTCGCCTCCATCGCCATTGCCAGGTCATTGGCCCGGCGAAAAGCAGAGATAAACAGCGGTACAAGAAGCGGCACCATATTTTTTTCCTTCTGAATCAGATTTCCGTTCTCGAAATCTGCACCTCTGGCAATCTGCGCCTTCATAATCTTATCCGTTTCTTCCAGGAGAATCGGAATAAAACGGAGGGCGATCGACATCATCATAGCGATTTCATGAACAGGTACATGAATTTTATTCAGAGGGCGCAGCAGCCTTTCCAGACCATCTGTCAGCTGATTCGGAGTTGTTGTCAGAGTCATGACAGAAGAACCGATCACCAGATAGATAAGCCTGATTGCCATTCTGCCTGCCAGACGGATTCCCTCCTCTGTTACCTTGAGAAATCCCCATTGCCATAAAATTTTTCCGGGCGTAAGTATCACGTTAAAAGCCATCGTAATCAACAGAAGTATGGCTATCGCTTTCAAGCCCTTAAACATGAATTTCAGCGGCACCCTGGAGACTGCGATCATCGTCCCAAGAAATAAAGTTGCTACCGCATATCCCGGAATCGTGTGGAATACAAATACGGATATAATAAATATAAGTGTTCCCACAAGCTTTGTTCTCGGATCCATTCTGTGAAGAACAGAATTCGCCGGATAATATTGTCCTAAAGTAATATCTCTAATCATCTGCTCTTCCTCCTGAATTCAGAAGCGGTGAATTCTTTTTTCCAAGAGCCTCAAGAATACTTGTACATGCTTCATCCACAGTCGTTGCGTCTGTGTCTACAGAAAGGCCTTTTTCTTTCAGCGCACTCATAATATAAGTTATCTGAGGGGCTGCAAGTCCCATTGCCTCCAGCTCTTTATAATGTGAAAAGACTGCCTTTGGTGTATCGTCAAAGACTGCTTCCCCATGATTCATAACAATCAATCTCTCCACATATTTCGCAATATCCTCCATGCTGTGAGACACCAGAATAATCGTAATACCTCTCACTTTGTGAAGTTCCGCAATCTGATCAAGAATGTCATCTCTTCCCTTCGGGTCAAGTCCTGCTGTAGGCTCGTCCAGAATCAGAATCTTCGGATTCATGGCAAGGACTCCTGCAATTGCAACTCTTTTCTTCTGACCCCCAGAAAGCTCAAAGGGTGATTTTCCGTAATTTTTTTCTTTGAATCCAACCTGCTGCAAAGCTTTTTTTGCCTCTGCTTCCGCTTCTTCTCTTGTTAATCCCTGATTCATGGGACCGAAGCACACATCAGAGAGCACATCACTTTCAAAGAGCTGATGTTCCGGATACTGGAATACAAGCCCGACCTCACTTCTCAGAGAACGGCGGTTGTACTTCTCTCCCCAGATATCTTCTCCATTATAGGTAATGGTACCGGAAGTCGGCTGTATCAAAGCATTCAAATGCTGAATCAGCGTTGATTTCCCGCTTCCTGTATGTCCGATAATTCCAATAAACTGTCCGTCCGGTATGGACAGGCTTACATCTTTCAAAGCATGAATCTCATATGCAGTTCCCGGACTGTAGGTATAGGTTACATTTTTTAATTCTATTGACATAAGACACTCACCAATTCCTCTGTAGTCAGGATTCCTTCCGGAATATCCACTCCGGCCCTGCGCAGTTCATGGGCAAGAAGTGTTACCTGCGGCACATCCAGACGGTATTTTTTGAGGGTATCCACCTGGGAAAAAATCTCCTTTGGAGTTCCCTGCATCACAACTTCTCCGCTGTCCATCACATATACTTTATCTGCATGGACAACCTCTTCCATATAGTGGGTAATCAAAATAACCGTTACATTTTCCTGACGGTTTAATTCCCGTACTGCCTCAAGAACCTCTTTTCTTCCGTTTGGATCCAGCATAGCTGTCGGTTCGTCAAGGACAATACATTTCGGTCGCATAGCCATCACTCCGGCAATTGCAACTCTCTGCTTCTGCCCGCCGGAAAGTTTATTTGGAGAATGGTGGCGATAAGCAGTCATTCCTGTTTTCCGGAGACTTTCCTCCACACGCTTCCATATTTTATCCGTGGGAATCCCCATATTTTCCGGTCCGAACCCGACATCTTCTTCCACTACAGTTCCTATGATCTGGTTATCCGGATTCTGAAATACCATACCTGCTTTCTGTCGGATTTTCCACAACTCCGGTTCTTTGGAGGTATCCATGTCATCCACCCAAAGTGTTCCCTCCGATGGGAGCAAAAGTGCGTTCAGATGCTTCGCCAGAGTGGATTTTCCACTTCCGTTATGTCCCAGAATTGCTACGAATTGTCCCGCTTCAATGTCCAGGTCTACATTATTGACAGCTCTCTGCGTATCCTGCACATTGCCGTCTTCATCGTATTTGAGATAGTCAAATCCCAGCTTGAATGCTTTGATAATTCCCATTTTTTTGTCCTCTGTTATTGTACAGGAGCCTCTTCGGTAACTGCCAGTCCGGTCAGTTCGTCGATCAGCGCCCAAATTTCCTCGCGTCCCTGTTTCGTTTCAGACGAAAACGGAATAATGATTCCATCTTTGCGAAGCTTCAGCCCCTCTTTGATCGCCTTAATATTCTTCTGGACCTGACTGCGTTTCAGTTTGTCCAGCTTCGTTGCAATAATAATCGGCTCATAACCGTTGTGTAAGATCCAGTCATACATCATCTTATCATTCGCGGAAGGATCATGACGGATGTCAATCAGCAAAAATACCGCTTTCAATGTCTTTGACGTATGAAGATAACGCTCGATCATTTTGCCCCATTTTTCTTTTTCCTGCTGTGACACTTTTGCATATCCGTAACCCGGAAGGTCTACCAGATACATATCGTCATTAATATTATAAAAATTAATCGTCTGGGTCTTTCCCGGCTGAGCGCTGGTTCGTGCAAGAGCCTTGCGGTTCATCAGCGCATTGATGAGGGAGGATTTCCCCACATTGGATTTTCCGGCAAATGCCACCTCAGGACGTCCCGTATCCGGGAGTTTGCTTGTGATGCCGCAGACGATATCCAGTGATACATTCTTTATAACCATCGGTTTCCTCACTTTATCATTCAGGACTCGCAGAAGAGTCTTATACCAGAGCTTCCTTCAGAACCTCTCCCATGTTTTCCATATAGGAGATCTTGAGTCCTCCGGTAATCTCTTTGTCCATTTCTTCAACATCCGGTCTGTTTTCCACAGGTACAAGAACCTGCTTAATCTTCGCATATTTGGCAGCCAGAAGCTTCTCTTTCAGCCCTCCGATCGGAAGCACACGACCTCTCAGCGTAATTTCTCCTGTCATTGCCACATCTGCTCTAACCGGCTTTTTGATAATGGCGGAAAGCATTGCTGTCGCCATGGTAATTCCGGCTGACGGACCATCTTTAGGAACTGCCCCTTCCGGAATATGTACATGGATATCGTTCTCCCGGAAAAACTCCGGATCGATTCCATATTCTGCCGCTATGGAACGGATATATGTGATTCCCGCCTGCGCGGACTCTTTCATTACATCTCCGAGCTGTCCAGTGAGCATAAGCTCCCCTTTCCCCGGCATAACATTAACTTCAATCTGAAGGGTGTCTCCACCTACCTGCGTCCACGCAAGTCCTCTGGCAATTCCGATTTCGTCTGTCTTATTTGCCATAAGATAGTTGAAATGTTCTTTTCCCAGGAACGAGGAAAGATTTCTCGCAGTGACTGTAACTTTCTCTTTTCCCTCTTCCATGATTGAGCGGGCTGTCTTGCGGCAAATCTGACCAATACTTCTTTCAAGGCTTCTCACTCCGGCCTCTTTCGTATAGTTGTTGATGATTTTTTTCAGTGCAGAGCTCTGAATTACAAGTCTGCCTTCCTCGATTCCATTGGCATCCATCTGCTTTGGAATCAGGTGCTCCTTCGCAATATGCTCTTTCTCATTCTCCGTATAACCAGAAATTTCAATCAGTTCCATACGGTCGAGAAGAGGGCGCGGAATCCCCTGCACATCATTGGCTGTCGCTATGAAAAGGACTTCTGACAGATCCTGAGGAAGCTCTACGTAGTGATCTGTGAATTTACTGTTCTGTTCAGGATCCAGTACTTCCAGAAGAGCAGAGGAAGTATCTCCCTTATAGTCGCTGCTTGTCTTGTCAATCTCATCAAGAAGCATAAGAGGATTGCTTACTCCTGCCTGCTGCAGCGCAGCTGTAATACGTCCGGGCATAGAGCCTACATATGTCTTCCTGTGACCGCGGATTTCCGCTTCATCGCGAACACCGCCCAGACAGATACGCACATATTTCTTGTGCATTGCCTCTGCCACAGATTTGGCAATAGAAGTCTTGCCTGTTCCCGGAGGCCCTACCAGGCAAAGGATCGGACTTTTTCCTTTATTTGTAAGCTTACGCACAGATAGAAACTCCATAATACGTTCTTTTACATCTTTTAAGCCATAGTGACCTTTCTGAAGAATCTTCCACGCCTCTTTCAGATCGTCAGAATCCTGAGAACGCTTATCCCACGGAAGAGAAAGCAAAGTCTCAATATACCCTCTGAGTACCGTACTCTCAGAAGCGTTGTTATTCATCACCTTAAAACGGTCGATTTCTTTATTTATCTTCTCTTTTACTTCGTCAGATGCCTGAAGACTCTTTAACTGTTTTCGGAATTCTTCCGCGTCATCTGCTGTGTTTTCTTCTCCAAGCTCCTCACGAATAAGTTTAAGCTGTTCTCTTAAGATATATTCTCTCTGATTTTTATCAATACGGGCTTTTACTTTTTTCTGGAGATCCTTTCCAATCTGCATAATGTCGATCTCACTGCTGATAATCGCGCCCAATACCTCGTAGCGGTCCTCGATTGAGATTGCCTCCAGAATCTTCTGTTTATTCTGATAAGACAGGGGAAGATTTACTGCAATCTGGTTAACCAGTTCTTCCACATCCTCAACATTCAGAATCTGCGCCACCAGATCTTTGCTGATTTTTCCGCTCTCAGCCGCATAGCGATGAAACAATCCTTTCAGCCCTCTGTGCATAGCTTCCTGTACATGCTCAGGCAGGACTGCACTTTCTTTTTCAAAAACAGAAACCTCACTTTTTATATATGGAAATTCCTGCTGGAATCCAAGAAGCTCCGCCCGCTCAATTCCTTCAACCAGAACACGAATGAGATGATTCGGGAGCTTCACTACCTGTTTCACATAGGCAATCGTTCCGATGCGGTACAGATCCGCCATTCCCGGAACTTCCACCTCTGGATCAATCTGAGTGATCAGGAAAATCTTCTGGTCATGGAGCATGGCAGCCTCGATTGCCTTAGTAGAACGTTCCCGGCTTACATCAAAGTGAACAATCATCTCCGGAAGAATCGTTGTTCCTCTCAATGCAATCGCTGGCAGCACATTTGTTGAATTTGTCATCTATTTCTCATCCCTTCATCAGGCTGTTTCCGGTGTTCCCTTTTTACGGGAGCGGGATGTCCTTCTGCTTCCGGTACTTTTTTCCGGTGCAGGCGCCTCTCCGCGGATAATTTCCGGTTCACCGGTGCCTTCTACAACATCTTTGGTAATTACACATTTACGAATGGTATCATCTGACGGAGCCTTATACATCAGATCCATCAGAGAATTTTCCATGATAGCGCGCAGTCCTCTGGCTCCTGTCTTTCTCTCCAGAGATTTGCGGGCAACTACTTCCAACGCCTCATCCTGGAAATCAAGTTCTACGCCATCAAGCTCAAATAATTTATGGTACTGTTTCGTCAGAGAGTTCTTAGGCTCCTTGAGGATACGAATAAGAGCACTCTCATCCAGTCCGTCAAGCGTTACCACAACCGGAACTCGTCCGATGAACTCCGGAATCAGACCGAATTTAATGAAATCTTCCGGCATAACATCTTTGAGAAGCTCTCCGATTTTACGTTCTTCTTTCGCTGTAACTTCTGCGCCAAATCCAATAGATTTCGTGTCTTTTCTGTTTTCGATGATTTTTTCAATCCCGTCAAAAGCTCCGCCACAAATAAAAAGAATATTTGTGGTATCAATCTGGAGGAACTCCTGATGCGGGTGTTTACGTCCTCCCTGAGGAGGTACGCTTGCCACGGTTCCTTCAATAATCTTCAGAAGCGCCTGCTGTACACCTTCACCGGAAACATCACGAGTGATGGATGTATTTTCAGATTTACGAGTAATCTTGTCAATCTCATCAATATAGATAATTCCATACTGGGCGCGCTCAATATCATAATCTGCTGCCTGGATAATTTTCAGGAGAATATTTTCCACATCTTCGCCCACATATCCCGCCTCTGTCAGAGTTGTCGCGTCTGCAATGGCAAAAGGTACATTCAAAAGTCTTGCAAGAGTCTGTGCAAGGAGTGTCTTGCCGGAACCGGTCGGTCCAAGCATGAGAATATTACTTTTCTGCAGCTCCACATCCAGATTTCTGGACGCAAGGACTCTCTTATAATGATTGTAAACAGCTACAGACAGGGCCTTTTTTGCGTCGTCCTGTCCGATTACATAATCATCCAGAATTGCATGGATTTCTTCCGGTTTCAGAAGATTAATGTCTGAGTCAAATAATTCGTCTCTGCCATAAGCATTGAGTTCCTCTTCCATGATTTCCGAGCAGATACCGATACATTCATCACAAATGAAAGTATTCCCGTCCGGATTTGCGATGAGCTTTCTCACCTGGTCCTCTGTCTTATGACAAAAGGAACATCTGACTCTCTCTCTTATCTTTTCTGCCATGGATTATTTTCCATTCCTTTCCTATAAATCAAGACAGACTCCTGCGTGATCGCAGGAGTCTTATCATTCGTTATTTGTGCATGACAACGCCGTCGATCAGTCCATATGCTTTCGCTTCTTCCGCGGTCATATAGTTGTCACGGTCTGTATCACGTTCAACAACCTCTATCGGCTGACCGGTATTTGCAGCCAATAATTCATTTAAAGTTCTCTTAGTCTGTGCGATATGATCTGCCACGATCTGGATTTCAGTTGCCTGACCCTGTGCACCGCCTGACGGCTGGTGAATCATGATCGTGGAATGAGGAAGGGCAAATCTCTTACCCTTCGCACCTCCTGCCAGAAGAAATGCACCCATGCTGGCTGCCATTCCGAGACAAATGGTGGAAACATCACATTTGATATACTGCATTGTGTCATAAATTGCCATTCCCGCAGTTACGGAACCGCCGGGACTGTTAATATATAACTGAATATCCTTTCCGGGATCTTCTGCTTCAAGGAAAAGGAGCTGGGAAACAATAAGACCCGCGCTCACATCATTTACTTCCTCGCCCAGAAAAATAATCCTGTCTTTCAGAAGCCTTGAATAAATATCGTAGCTTCTCTCCCCTCTGCTCGTCTGTTCAATGACATAAGGTACTAAACTCATATACATGCCTCCATTTTCTATGTCAAGAGGAAGTGATTAAGCCTCTTTTGCTGCCTCAGCAACCAGAGTTACGGCTTTCTGTACAGCCATATCTTTCTTCATCTGCTCTAATTCGCGGTCGCCGAGAAGCTCTTTTAATTTGTCAGCTTCCATCTTGTATGCTTCTGCCATTTTTGCGATTTCAGCATTTACTTCGTCTTCGCTTGGCTGGATATTTTCAACTTCAGCAATCTTCTCAAGAACCAGTCTTGTCTGAATTCTCTTAAGTGCCTGAGGTTTCATATCTTCCATCATCTTCTCAGCAGTCATGCCTGTGAACTGGAAGTACTGCTCCATAGATAATCCCTGTGCCTGCATTCTTCTTGCGAAATCATCAAGCATCTGAGAGCACTGAGATTTGATCATTGCTTCCGGAATATCCATCTGTGCGCCTTCAATTACTTTCTCGATTGCAGCGTCTTCTTTAGCTCTGAGAGCCTCTGCCTCTTTCTTTTCTACGAGACCTTTTTTAACATTCTCTTTGTACTCAGCAAGAGTATCAAACTCAGAAACGTCTTTTGCAAAATCGTCGTCAAGCTCCGGAAGCTCTTTTGCTTCGATTTTCTTAACTGCACATCTGAAGATAGCTTCTTTGCCTGCGAGCTCTTTTGCCTGGTATTCAGCCGGGAAAGTAACCTTAACGTCTACGTCAGAACCTAATTCTGCTCCTACTAACTGATCTTCGAATCCCGGAATGAAAGTATGGGAACCAAGTGTCAGAGGATACTCTGTTGCCTGACCGCCGTCAAAAGGAACACCGTCTACAGAACCTTCGAAGTCAATTGTCACAACGTCGCCCATCTGAGCTGCACGATCTTCTACTGCGATTGTTCTGGAGTTTTTCTCCTGTTCTTTCTTAACTTCTGCATCAACATCCTCGTCTGTTACAGCTACGTCTGTTTTAGCAACTTCCACACCTTTGTACTCGCCTAAAGTAACTTCCGGTTTCACTGCAACTTCTGCTGTGAAGATGAAAGCTTTACCTGGCTCAGCCTGTGTAACGTCGATTTCCGGCTGGGAAACGATCTCAAGATCACACTCAGCTAATGCTTTGCTGTAGTGCTCCGGAATCAGAGCGTTTGCAGCGTCTTCAAGGAAGATTCCCTTGCCGTACATCTGCTCGATCATTTTTCTTGGTGCTTTACCTTTACGGAATCCAGGAATGGAAATTTTTCCTTTTGCTCTCTGGTATGCGTTCTGCATAGCCTTTTCTAAATCTTCAGCGGAAACTTCAATAGTAAGTTTCGCCATGTTCTTTTCTAATTTTTCCACCTGTAAACTCATTTTAGATGTTCCTCCTTAATTTTCAGGGTATATGTGATATTATATTTTTAACACTTTTCTTTGCGACCGCAGCCAAATGTTTTACAGTCATTGCAGAAGTATATCACAAAACAAGCAAAAACGCCAGTGTTTTTTCGTCAGAAATACGCGGTTTTTTCGGGTTTATCTGTTGTAAATCACGGATTCCGCGATTTTTTCCGCTGTTTCCTCTCCCAGAAGCTGGGCAATAAGGGAAAGTGAGAAATCAATGGCAGTTCCGAGTCCCCGGCTTGTAGTTACATTTCCATCTACTACAACAGGCTCTTCACTAAGTTCTCCCACTTCCAGACCCTCCAGACAAGTCGGATATGAGGTGGCTTTTCTGTTCTTCAGGAAACCAAGCTTTGCAAAAACGCTGGGCGCTGCACAGATGGCTGCAATTTTCCCGCCTTTTTCATAGTATGCTGTCAGAAGTTCTGTCAGAGGTCTGTAATCTCCAAGATAACGGGTTCCCGGCATTCCTCCCGGAAGCACCAGCATATCTGCATCCTTATAATCTGATTCTGCAAAAGTCAGATCCGCAAAAAGCGTAATTCCTCTGGATGTAGTAACCTCTTTTGTCTCTTTAATGGAAACTGTCTTTATGTCAATCTGTGCTCTTCTCATCAAATCTACCACTGTCAGACCTTCAATATCCTCAAAACCGTCTGCCAGAAAAATATATACCTTGCTCATGTAAGTTCCTCCTTTTTTATACGGAATAATTACGGATATTATAGCATTTCGCTTTCTTTTTTACAACGGGAAGGGTATACTGTTCCTGAACATAGACTGAGACAAAAACGGAGGTGTTTATCTATGGAAATTGAACGTAAATTTCTCATCACAAAAGAAAATCTGCCTGCAGACCTTGCTTCTTTTGACAAACATGAAATCGAGCAGGGATATCTCTGCACAGATCCGGTGGTGCGTATCCGCCGTCAGGACAATTCTTATTATTTAACCTACAAATCAAAAGGCTTCCTTGCCAGAGAAGAATATAATCTTCCGCTGAACCAGGAAGCCTATGAACATTTAAAACCCAAAGCCGACGGCATTCTGATTTCCAAAACACGTTATCTCATTCCCGAAAAAAACGGACTCACCATTGAGTTGGATATCTTCCACGGCGTATACGACGGCGTTTGTCTTGCTGAAGTGGAATTTGCTTCTGTGGAAGAGGCAAACGCCTATCAGCCCCCCGCATGGTTTGGAGAGGATGTGACCTGCTCCACGAAATACCACAACAGCACCATGAGCCAGGGATGGTAATTTTCCTGTCCCAGAATTAAAGTGTTTTACCTTTTTCTGCAGCTGCTGTGAGAGCTTCAAACACAGCGCTGCGGAACCCTTTCGCCTCCAGAGTACGCACACCCTGAATGGTGCTTCCTGCCGGAGAGCATACCATATCTTTTAATTCTCCCGGATGGAGCCCGGTCTCAAGCACCATCTTAGCACTTCCCAGCACTGCCTGAGACGCAAGGGCATATGCCTGTTTTCTCGGCATTCCCTGGGCAACTGCAGCGTCTGCCATTGCTTCGATAAACATATATACATACGCCGGTGAACATCCGCTCACTGCGCTTAAAGCTTCCATCATGCGCTCAGGCACGACCTCTGTGCGGCCAAAGCTGTCTGTAATCTCACACATCCGCTTTAATTCTTCTTCTGTTACTTTTTCGTTAGCACAAACGCCTGTCATTCCTTCCCCTACCTGAGCCGGGGTATTCGGCATCATACGCACCACTTTCATCGGCTGTCCGCATTTTTCTTCCAGCCACGCAAGGGTTTTTCCCGGAGCGATTCCCACCAGAATATGTTCTGAAGTAATCTCTGCTTTTACTTCTTCCAGAACCTCTTCATAAAACTGCGGCTTCACTGCAAGGAAAACAATCTTTGCGCTTCTTACCACCTCTTTATTATCAAGAGTGGTCACAACCCCCAGTTTCTCACGGCTGCGTCTGCTTCCTGCTTCCGTGAGATTGGAAACAATAATTTCTTCTTTACTGTAAAGTCCTTTTTTCAGCATTCCCCCAATCATGGCAGAAGCCATATTTCCACATCCGATAAATCCAATTTTAGACATAATATAATTCTCCCGTCTGTTTTTTAATTTCACAGAAACAACCGTTATCATCCCTGCATCATTTCAGAACACAAGTTAACAGGTCTGCTCACCCTATTCCGTGAAAAACAATTCCAAGAACAAAAACAATAACCGTCAATCCGCAAAATACATATTTCGTTACCGGCTCCAGCCATCTGCCGACAGGTTTACTGCGCCCTGTCTGAATCGCTTTCCGGGCTGCTCCGTTTTTGAATATCCAGAAGAACATAATTCCAGCCATACCTGCGCCCAGCGGACAGATATAAATAGAAACGAAATCCATCCATCCTGAAACAATTCCCTGAATCATAATACTGACTACTCCGCCGATTACCGCAATGATTCCCACTGCCAAAGGACGTTTCAGATGGAAATAATCCTGCAAAGTAGAAATCGGCGCTTCAAACAGATTCACAAGGGAAGTGATTCCTGCAAAAAATACGGCGATAAAGAAAATAACTGCCAGAATACTGCCTCCCGGAATCCCCTTAAAAATATGAGGAATAAAGACGAACATCAGTCCCGGACCGCCGCTTGTCAGCTCCTGTCCCGCTGTCGCCATCGCAGGAATAATCACAAGGGCTGCCAGAATTGCTGCCGTCGTATCAAAAAATGCAACTTTTTTCGCAGAATCTACAATATCTGCATCTTCTTTCAGATAAGAACCATAAATAATGGTTCCGTTTCCTGCAAGAGACAGAGAAAAGAAGGCCTGTCCAAGCGCGTATACCCAGGTCATGGGGTTCAGAATCGCTGATTTCTCAATGCGGAAAATATATTTATACCCTTCCATTGCTCCCGGCTGGAAAACAAGATACACTGCCAGTCCGAGAAACATAAGGAAGAATAACGGCATCATAATCTTCGCCGCCTTTTCCACACCTGACGAAATACCGAATGCCATAATGACGAAGCAGACAATAAGCGCCACAATCTGCCATCCGTTATTTCCGTAAGCCGACGCCATAGAACCAAACGCCTCTCCGAAGCCCTCTACATTTTCCGGCGCAAGAGTCGCCCCTGTGAAGGTTCCTACCATATATTTAATAATCCAGCCTACAACCACAGAATAGCCGATGGCAAGAGCAAGTGCTCCAAACATGGGAATACATCCAAGAAGCTCTCCTGTCTTGCGCCACTTTTCCCCACGGGAGGCGCAGGCTGCGCCAAAGGCTCCCACAGGTCCGGAATGTACTGACCTTCCGAATGCCATTTCTCCAATCACTCCGGAATAACCAATCAAAATGACAAAAATGAAGTACGGAATCAGGAAAGAACCGCCGCCGTATTTCGACACTCTTGCAGGAAACATCCAGATATTTCCCATTCCCACCGCAGAACCGATGCAGGCTATGACAAATCCCCAGTGCGACCGGAAAGAGTCTCTCTTTCTGTCTGTTTTCATTTTCATATCATTTTTTCTCCCCGGCTTTTTCCTTAATTCCTGCATTTGGAACTGCTTCTTCTTTCATTTCTTTTTCTTCGGCTTCTGTTTCCTTCTCTTCCGGCTCATATACAGGCTCGCATCTTCCGTATCTTACTGCAAGCTCTCTCATTTCTGTCTGAATCTGCCTGTCAAACTGCCCTTTCTTCAGACGCCATTTCCAGTTTTTTCCCAAAGTGGACGGCTGGTTGATACGGGCTGAATTGTCAAGTCCCAGATAGTCCTGCATCGGAATCACGCAAAGTGACGCCACACTGCGCATAACCAGACAGATAAGATCTTTATAAATCTCGTCATCGCTGGTATGGAAGTTGTTCAGATACTGACGAACCATTCTCCGTTCCTTTGGCGTAATATCCTTAAACCAGCCAGACAGAGTTTCATTGTCGTGAGTTCCTGTATATACCACACAGTTATTTGGGTAGTTATGGGGAAGATAATCGCTGCTGTTTCCCGTATCACGCTCGTCAAAAGCAAATTCAATTACTTTCATATTCGGATATCCGCTGTCCTCCACCAGCTTCACTACCGTATCTGTCATAAAGCCCAGATCCTCCGCGATAATATCCTGTTCTCCAAGACGGTTTTTAATGGCATTAAAAAGCTCCATACCAGGCCCTTTTTCCCACCAGCCGTTCTCTGCTGTTTTATCGCCGAAAGGAATCGCATAATATTCGTCAAAACCTCGGAAATGGTCGATTCTGACAATATCGTACATGGTAAAGCAGTGACGGATCCGATGAATCCACCACTCAAAACCGGACTGTTTGTGCACCTCCCAGTTGTACAGAGGATTTCCCCAGAGCTGTCCTGTTGCGGAAAATCCGTCAGGAGGGCATCCTGCAACCTGTGTCGGCTGATTATCCTCGTCGATTTTGAAGAGCCACGGACTCGCCCAGGTGTCTGCACTGTCCATTGCCACATAAATCGGAATATCTCCAATGATTCGGATTCCGTTCTCATTTGCGTAGGCTTTTAATTTCCCCCACTGTTCATAAAATTTAAACTGTACATATTCCTGAAATTCTATATCGAAATAGCACTGTTCTCTGTAATAATCCAGCGCAAACTGCCAGCGCAAACGGATATCTTCCGCCCATTCGCTCCAGGGTGCACCGTCAAAACGGGATTTTACAGCCATAAAAAGAGCATAATCCTTCAGCCAGTAGCCCTGCTCCTGCTGGAACTTACAGAATTCCTCATTTTTACTGATGTCGCTGCGCTCATAGGCTTTTCTCAAAAGCTTGCTGCGACCTTTGTAAAGCTTCGCGTAGTCAATACTTGTCTCATCTTTTCCGAAATCTACAGCTTCACATTCTTTTTTCGTGAGCACTCCTTCTTCAATAAGGGCGTCAAGACTGATAAAATAAGGGTTTCCCGCAAATGTGGAAAATGACTGATACGGGGAATCCCCATAGCTTGTAGGCCCCAGAGGAAGAATCTGCCAGCAGCTCTGTCCCGCTGCCTTCAAAGCATCTACAAATTCATACGCGCTTTTATCAAAACATCCGATTCCATATTTGGACGGAAGGCTGCTAATCGGAAGCAGCACACCGCACTGTCTTTTCTCTGTCATATAATTTCCCTTCCTTCTGACTTAATAAAGCTAGTTTGTCACATTAACGTATGAATGTCAATCACAATTTTTCACGATTCCTGTATCAAATACGTTCTAACGCCGGCTCTGCCAGATAGGAATTCCCGGCTCCAAGAAGCGCTCCTACAGCACCGTATAAAAGTGTCACAATCGGAATGCATCCGATAATCCATAAAAAAGTAAGCCCTGCGAGGTCTGTCAGCTTCATAAGCAAATTCCCCTGTTTTTTCATGTGTTTCTTTCTCCTCTTTTTTGTGATATAGGCTCCATTATACGCCTCTGACAAAAAACAGCAATCCATTTCTGAAAATGTTTTCTCCTTATTTAAAAAAACAAAGAATTTTACTATTTAAAGGATTTTTTTCAACTTGACCCCCTTATCGCCGGATAGTATAATTTAGCGTAGAATAGCTTGCTTTTTTGCAGGATTAAAAGCTTTATCGAATAGAATTTCTGAAAGAGAGGGACATATCAATGGCAAATGAGAATGTAGAACAGATTAGAATCGTACAGGAAACCGTAGCAGGAAAGGAAATTACCTTTGCACATGTAATGGGAGGTCCGGCGCCTATCATTTATCAGAAGCTTGGTTTAAATCCCCAGCTTGATTACCGCTCTTCCGCAATCGGAATCATGAATATGACTCCTCCGGAATCTGCAGTTATCGCATCCGATATCGCAGTAAAAAGCGGAAATGTTTATCTTGGATTCGCAGACCGCTTTACAGGAACCCTGATCATCACAGGAGAGATTTCCGACGTCATGTCCGCAATGACAGAGGTCGTAGATTATTTCCGTGATTCTCTTGGTTATGTAGTCTGCAACATTACAAAAAGATAGGAAGTGCTGATATGAAGCAAACAAACCAGATTACCAGAGAGGAACTTCTGGAAAAGCTGTTTCACAAGAATTACGAAGAGCTGGAAGGGAAGAAACTCCGTCTTACCCGCGTACGCGTTCCCGGAAAAGAAGTATGCCTTGCCCATATTATCAATCCTTCCGAAGCCTGTATCTATCAAAATCTCGGTCTTCACATCGGTGTTCACGAAGGCGAGGATCATACAGGCGAGACCATCGGTCTGATCCGCTTCACACCGTGGGAAGCAGTTGTAGTCGCAGCAGATGTCGCTGTCAAAAGCGCCAATGTAGACATCGGCTTTATGGACCGTTTCTGCGGCTCTCTCATTCTCACAGGCGGACTTGCACAGGTGGAGACTGCAGTTGAGGAAGTTGTCCGCTTTTTCCGTGATACCCTCGGTTTCAGAACCTGCGAGGTGACAAGATGAAGAAAATGTTTTTAATGGGACGAAGCGAAGCCGGAAAGACTTCTCTGACTCAGGCTCTCAAAGGTGAAGAGCTTCACTACATAAAGACTCAGTATACCAACACAAACGATGATACCATAGACTCTCCGGGCGAATATGCAGAGTCCAAGCATTTCAGTGTCGGACTTGCCTGCTTCTCTTTCGAGGCAGATGTGGTAGCCATTGTTCAGGCTGCCGACGAACCATTCAATCTTTTTGCCCCCTGCTCACGGGCTTTTATACTCCGCCCGCTTATCGGAATCATCACCAAGGTGGATTCTCCTCACGCAAACATCCCCATGGTTCGCCAGTGGCTAATCAATACTGGATGCGAACGGATCTTTATGGTAAACAATAAAACAAGGGAAGGCATCAGCGAACTTTTGGACTACCTGAATGAAGATCTTCCTCCATTAACTCTGGAACAGGCGAAATTCAAACAAAGCCTTGGCTTAAATGAGTGGGATCCCCTTCCGGAAGGCGTGGAATATCCGGAGGATATCCGGTAGACATTGTTTCCCGCAGGATTTTATTCCCAAAAATAACCGGCTTCTTTACCTCTGTTGAATTAAACGAAAATCTTATTCAGCAGAGGTTTTTTTCACCTTTTTTTCTCCTCTTTCATATGCTGAAAAAGAAAGGAAAAGGAGTCATTGTATATGAAATTAAAAAGAAAAGTAACTGCTGCCGCTCTTGCCGTACTTCTGGCAATCACAGCTCTGCCCTCTTTTGTTATGGCAGAAAATAAGGAAGAGCCGCTTACAAAAGTCACCTTAAACGAAGTCGCCCATTCCATCTTCTATGCGCCTCAGTATGTCGCCATTGAAAAAGGCTACTTTGCAGAAGAGGGCATCGACCTTGAGCTGGTAACAGGCTTCGGCGCAGATAAGGTTATGACGGCTGTCATCTCCGGCGAAGCGGACATCGGCTTCATGGGCGCAGAAGCTTCCATCTACGCCTATCAGGAAGGCGCCAACGACGTAATCGTAAACTTTGCCCAGCTCACCCAACGCGCCGGAAACTTCCTTGTAGCCCGAGAGGAAATGCCTGATTTCCAGTGGGAAGACCTTAAGGGCAAAAAAGTTCTGGGAGGTCGAAAAGGCGGTATGCCGGAAATGGTCTTCGAGCATATCCTCAAAGCCAACAACATTGACCCGCAAACTGACCTTACCATCGACCAGAGTATTGATTTCGGCTCTACTGCCGCTGCCTTTTCCGGAGGGCAGGGAGATTTTTCCGTAGAGTTTGAGCCGTCCGCCACAGCCCTTGAACAGGAAGGCGCAGGTTATGTCGTCGCTTCTCTGGGTGTAGACTCCGGCTATGTGCCCTACACTTCCTACAGCGCAAAAACAAGCTATATGGAAAAACATCCTGAGCTTATTACGGCATTCACAAACGGACTTCAAAAAGGCATGGACTTCGTGGTAAACCATACACCTGAAGAAATTGCAGAGGTTATCGCTCCCCAGTTTCCGGAATTTAATCTGGAAACCATCACCACCATTGTGAAACGATATTACGATCAGGATACATGGAAAGATAATCTGATTTTTGAGGAAGACAGTTTCAACCTTCTTCAGGATATTCTGGAAGGCGCAGGCGAGCTGAACAAACGCCTCGATTACGAGAATCTTGTTACAACAGAATACGCCAAAAAAGCTGCTAAAAAATAACAGACGACACTTCTAAAACACCTGACACAAAATCATCCTCCCGAAAATCCGCAGCCAATGCAGAGCGGAAACTCAGGAGGATGATTTTATTTTTTCACCTGTGACGTCTGTTCTTCTTTTGTTTCTTAATAATCAGCATATTACAGAGGATAACCAGAATCAGCGCCATAACGCCCATGATAACAAGAAGTATTTTTGCAGTTTTGGAAAGTCCCTTTTCCTGTTCCTTTTCCTGTTCTTTTACCTCTTCACTCCGGGCAGGCTCGGCTGCATTGCCGTCGCCTTCTTCTTTTTCAGCGTCCGGCGTTTTTGCCGGCTCCGCCGTAGGCTGAGCTCTTTCTATCGTACCTCTTCCCACATAACGGTCATTCAGGAAATATCTCTGGCGTACTTTATTTTCTCCCACCTGATTCTCCCTGACAGAAAGAGTTTTCACATCTGTTCCCTTTGGGACTACCACGCTTCCTCCATCAACCTCAACTTTCTGGAAATTTTCATATCCATAACGGAAAAGATTCTGAGAATCCACCCCTGCCTGATTGATGTCCACATCCCTGAGAACCACCGCGATCAGCGTCATACCGTTCTTCTTCATACCTGTCACCAACGTATGTCCTGCATCGTTCGTCATACCGGACTTGCCCCCAATACAGTCCGGGTCAAAAATACCGGATTGTTCGGACAAAAGCGGATGATGGGTTGCAAGAAAGCGTTCCTGATCGTTTTTATTTGTTTTGGGAATTTTAAAAGCCCTTGTTTTTACTACTTTGCGGAAAACTTTATTTCGAAGCCCCGCCCGGAATATCTGCGCCATATCCCTTGCCGTTGTATACTGATTGGGATCCGGCAGACCGCTTGCATTTGTAAAATGCGTATTTTTACAGCCAAGCTCTTCCGCCTTCTCATTCATCATCTCAATAAATGCTTCCTCTGTCCCGCCGACAAATTCTGCAATCTGAGCAGAAACCTCATTGGCAGAATAAAGAATCATGGCATAAAGGCACTGCTCCAGAGTCAGCACTTCCCCAAGCTGCATCCCGATATTTCCGGAATCCGGCTTTACATCACGGATTCCCGTTTCAGTGAAAGTAACCTTGTCCTCCAGATTTCCATTTTCCGCAGCCACCAGAAGCGTCATCAGCTTCGTAATACTTGCCGGATAACGAATCTCATTTGCCCCTTTGTCAAAGAGAACAGCACCTGTGGACGCCTCCATCAGAACCCCTGTGTCTGCCATAATATCAGCAGCCTGAGGCCATGAGGGGATTTCGTTTGTTTCTATTGTATATTTCGCATCCAGATCTGCCGCTGCTCCCACTGTTGCCTGAGCGCTCAGTATTCCCACAATAACTCCGCAGAGCAGCTGTTTCCATTTTTTCATTGTATTCACTCCCGTGTATCTTTGTTTCCCTCTTCATTTGTATCCAGATTCGCAGTCTCACGTATAACGTATTGCGGCGTCTTATTGATATTTAAAATCAACTTGCCAATGTACTCGCCGATAATTCCCAGCATCAGAAAGCTGAATCCGAAAAGTACCAGCATGGCGCACATCATAGAAGACCAGCCAATGGCAATCGTCGGGTCAAAAAGCTTGCGAATCAACACCGCCAGCGCTCCAATAAATCCTGCCGCCGAAAAAACCGTTCCCAAAAAAGTAGCCACACGAAGGGGAATCACCGTAAAGTTCAAACAGGACATAAACAGCTTAAGCCCTCTCCTGAAATTATAATTTGACTCTCCCACTTCCCTTGCGAAATGCTCAATTTCTATATTGGCAATATTATGTGTCGTTCTGAAAAACAACACCTGAAGAAAAATATTATAGCCGTCATATTTTACCACCTCATCGCGAACATAACGGCGGCAGCACCAGAAGCTGCTCATCTGAATATCCTTCGGTCTGTCCAGAAGATGCCACAGAAGGAAACGGCTCACTGCGCCGGTAATATTCTTAAAAACAGAAAATTTCCTCTGTTTAAATACACCAAATACAATATCATAGCCCTCTTCTATTTTTTTCAGAAACTGCGGAATCTGAGACGGATGATTCTGCATATCATCGTCCATTCCGATAATCAGATCTCCCTCTGTTCTGGAAAGCCCTGCCATAATTGCATTGTGCTGACCGAAATTCTTCGCCAGATTTATCCCTTTCACATTTGGATATCTCTCAGCCAGTCCCTGAATTGCTTTCCATGTTCCGTCTCTGGAATAATCGTTGACAAGAACAAATTCACAATCATAATCTTCTAATTTACCGAATTCCTCCACAGCAAGCTCCACCACTTTCCCAATGGTGTGCTCAGAGTTATAACACGGTATAACAATTGATACCAACATCTTTTTTCTCTCCTAACCAGCCGCTTACATCTTCATCGAAAATACGGCTATTCCTGCCAGAATCAGGCAGATTCCTGTTACCTTGCGTCTGCTGAACCGCTCCTTCAGGAAAAAATATCCCAAAACAGCCACAAAAATATAGCCTGTGGATTCCAGAATCGGCGACATGGACAGAGGCACATAGCGAAGCGCCAGCATAGTCAGAATCACCGAACCGAAAAACATGGCATAAGCTCCGATAACAAGCGGATTCAGATATTCAAAAAGCTTACTTTTATATGTCCTGTCAGCCGCTTTCTTCAGAAGAACCTGCGATACAGACGAGATAAAAACAGAGACAAGAAGTACGCAGACCGCTGTTCCAAGTTTACTCATAACGCTTTTTCTCCTTTTTTGTTCTCGCTTCCGTCGCTGCTTACCAGATAAATTCCGGCAAAAATAATCGCAGCTCCCACCAGCATATTCCACGTAATCTTTTCCCCGAAAATCAGGCTTCCCCAGACAATTCCCCACACCAGAGTCACCGGCTTGTTGGCATATGCCACAGTCAGAGGCAGATACCGCAGAATCTGCTGCCAGATTACAGCATATCCAAACATAATTACAAAAACCAACCCGAACCAGAACAGAAACGGGATGGAAAAAATATTCTCTATATATCCTGATGCTTTTTTAGAACAGACACCGCTCAGGGAACTGAACAGCAGACTGATATGCAGCATCAGATAGACGCCCTTTTTTACAGGCAAATGTTTATCCATAATATTCTCTCACAATCATTCTGTAAATTCAATGTGTATATTTGCCAAAACTTCTTCCAGACGCTCCTCACACTCCTGAAGACTTTTTCCGGTAAGGATGACCTGACCGATTCTGTCCCTGCCGTTTTCATAACGCCGCACTTCTTCACCCGCCTGAATATTAAAAGAAATATCAATCAGTCCGTTTTCCGGAGGATTAGCAAAATCCACCTCACTTAATTCCGCTTTCTCGTTTCTGTTATGAATCGCCTTCACAATTCCCGTCCTGTCTGATGTCAGACTCCTTGCAAGCACAGAACGCTTCGGACGGCCCGCACTCCAGAGCTTCTCCACATCCATGCCAAGCGCAAGCTGCACGATTGCCTCATAATAATCAATTCCGTAATACAGACTTACCATTTCAGGAAGACAGGTTGCGCCTGCCCTGCCTGTGATTTCAATGACAAACACTTCATTCCCCCGTCGAATCAAATCACAGTTTACAGGACAATTGTCAAGTCCCACTGCATTTATTGCCAGCATAAGCTGACGTTTCACTTCATCTCCCAGAAGCGTTAGTTTTTTATAAGGAACAGAATGACCGATCGGCGTTGGGACATGACTTTGCCACGCTTCAATATTGTTTGGCAGACAAAAGACAAGCTTTCCGTCCGACATCATCGCCTCACAGCCAAAGATTTCTCCTTCTATAAATTCCTCCACAAGGCAGTAATCCTTCCTTGTCGCAGCCATTGTTTCTCCGTAATACCGAAGGGCTTCTTCTTTTGTTTTGCATCGGAAAAGTCCCCTGCTTCCCATCAGATCAACCGCCTTCAAAATAACAGGAAAGCGAAGTATCTCAAGAGCCGTCTCCAGTTCCTCTGCACTTCTTACACATATATGCTTCGCGCAGCTTACTCCGCCCTTTTGGAAAGCTTCTTTCATCAGAAATTTGTCTGAGCTTATTTTTCCCGCCTCAGCAGTAAGTCCTTTAAGCCCCAGCTTCTCGCAGGTATACCCAATGGCGCGGACTCCTGTATCAAGGCAGCAGGTGGCAACGCCGTCCACTCCAAGTTCACGGGCAGCCCTGCACACTGCCTCAGGGTCTGAAATATCTGTATAAGAAGCTTCATCTGCAGCCGCAAATCCCGGCCAGTCTCCCGGCGTACTCGCCGCGACAGTATAAACCCCAAGCCTTTTCGCAGCCTCAAATAAAGGGAGCTGAGAATACCCTGCTCCCAGAATCATTAATTTCTTCATTTTCAATCCTCTGTTTCACTGTTCAGATAGTCGAAGAACAGCGGCGCTCCGCCCGTATGAAGAAAAAGAATCTTTTTCCCCTGAATCTTCTGTTCTTCCAGATATTTCATCATACCATAAAACCCTTTTCCTGTATATGTCATATCAAGATATATGCCATCTGTTTCATAAAGCTGTTCTATCTGCCCTGCCACATTCAAAGAGAACGCTCCATAGCCCCCTTCCATGTAAGCGTCTGTGAAATATATCTGATTTTTTGATTTATCCACAAGGTCTGTCCTTTGCGGGCAAAGCTTTTCCACATATTCTGAAATATTATGCGCAATCACTTCTTTTCCCCGTTGTGCATTTCTGGAAACTGAAATCCCGACAATTTTGCGGTTGTCTCCCCGAAGAAGACTTCCCATAAGGAGTCCTGCCTGAGTGGCATTTGTGCTGGATGCAAGGAAAATATAGTCAAATTCCATTCCTTCCTCTGCCTCCCAACCGCAGATTTCTTCATATGCCTGCACATAAGCTGACATCGGAACGCTCTCGTTTCCCTCGCCTTTTTCATTTCCGTAAATATAATAAGGACGGTATCCCATTTCTGTAAGTTCTGCTACAGCCTGCTTCACAGCGTCTGCAATCCCCTGTTTCCTGCAGGCAATTTCCTTTACCCCCGCCTTTTTGATCATACGGCTGTTAAAGGTTTCTTTGTCCTCCTTCACATCCTCTGTATTGTGTATCATATAGCAGGGCATCTGAAGCTCTGCGCAAAGCGCAGACAGAATCCTGCAGAGATTCGAGTGGTAATTGCCGTAAATAATCATACTGTCACAATGCTTTCTTCGCATATCCTCAACGAATTTCTCTGCAAAGCGCACCTTATTTCCCCCAAAGGAAAACGGAAGGAGGTCGTCCCTTTTCATATAAAACTCATTTCCTTCCCCTCTTCCAAACCGCAGCTTCTGAATGGGTGTCGGATAAATGTTGACAGGATTTTCCTTCGGCCCTTCATGGAAAAGCATGTTCATCTCCTCCTGTGTTGCCGCCTGAAGGATATAAAAGCCCGGACGGCTTCCGCTGTCTGAGATTTTTGCCTTCTTTACCTCTCCCTCCAGCACGATTTTTCTGATATTCTCCGGATGCTCTGCTTTTAATTTCTCAAGGTGTACAAAATCTTTCTCATTCATAATAAAACGGATTGCACTGACCATATCAGGAGCGTTCTTTGCAAACTGCGGTTCCCTTCCTGCCGCTGTATCAATAACCATAGCAGTAAAATCCTGCCCGCAGGACAGAGGAACAAGGTCTGAGCCGATACAGTCTCCTCCCATACGAGAGCCGATTTCTATGATTCTGATGTTCCCTTTGCTGTCAATACGCAGTTCGCTGTGTCCTGCCCCAAATTCCACCTTCAGCGCATCCAGAGCACGAAATACGTTCTCTTTTACTTTCTCTTCTATTTCCTGCGGCAAAGGCGCAGGCTGTAAATGCCCTACTTCAATATAATGAGGATCCCCTGTTGTAAACTTCTTCGTAATTGCCAGACATCTGTGCTTTCCCCGAAAGCTTATTGTCTCAACACTGTATTCAGCTCCTGAAATATATTCCTCCACAATCGCCTTTTTTTCAAAAGACTGTGCAACAGCCGCTTTTATTGCCTCTTCAAGCTCCTCCATCCGCTCTGCCCTGGTAACGGCGCGGCTTCCGGAACGGTCTGTAGGCTTTACAACTACAGGCCAGGACGGAGGGACGATGCGTTCTCCCTCTGAGACAGCCCTGAAAAAAGGAACCGGAATTCCGGCTTCTGAAAGAGCCTGTCTCATAGCTGCCTTATTAGTTGTATTTATGATACATTCTCTGCTGTTTCCCGGAAGTCCCAGCTTTTCTGCCAGATACTGCACAGTGATATTTGCAAGGTCAGACCCGATGGTCGCTACTGCATCCGGTTTGATCTCCCTGCATTTTTCCAGGATTTCCTCTTTTTCCGTAATACTGATTTCATAAAAATAATCTGCATCTTCTGCGCCTGTAGCGCCTTCTCTCCACGCAAACACATGAGTCTCATACCCCATCTGCCCTGCCTTTTGAATCAGAGGCTTCTGGAAATCATTCGCCCCGATTATCACAATTTTATTCATCAAAATCACCTTTTCTCCAAAACTATACCAAAGCCTGCCAAAGACACGCCCAATCCATCATTCAGATACTAAGTCTGTCACATTACCTTCCATCTGTCAACGAAAACATTCCCCCATTGACACTGTTCTCTCTCCTTGCTACAATTTTAATAAGAAAATTACAAAAAAGAGGAAAAAAGCCATGAAACTCAACCCTTTTTGCATGTGCTGTGCAATGAACAAGCAGGAAAAAAACATCCGTCATTTTAAGGATGAAGAGAAAAAAGTCACTTATATGAAAGAGGTCTGCCGACGTTTTTCCCAGGCAGGGGAAAACGACTGTGCGCCGAGCATTTCCGTGGAACTGAGCAAATATTACAGTGAATTCTGGAATGTTCCGGAAAAAGATTACACAGAAATCAAAAAAGAATTCAACAGTCTGATGATGGACCTGGAGGATAACCTGCGCGCCATAATCCGTGAATCCCCCGATTCTCTGGAATCAGCTCTCAATTATGCACGAATCGGAAATTATATTGATTTCGCCGCAATGGAACACGTAAGCAAGGACAAGGTGCTTTCCATGATCAGAAGTGAAAAGAAAGAATCTCTGGATGAAACAGAATACACCCGTTTCAAGGAAGAAATGGAAAATGCCCGCTCTCTTGTCTACCTTACAGATAACTGCGGGGAAATCGTTCTTGACAAGCTTGCCATAGAGGTACTTAAGGAGCGCTATCCGGATACAAAAATCACCGTTATTGTACGAGGAGAGCCTGTAGTCAACGACGCGACAATGGAAGATGCCCGTATGTGCGGTCTTACAGACCTTGTAACTGTTCAGGGCAATGGCAGCAATGTGGGCGGCACCTGGCTTCCAGGCATCGACGACGTCACACGGAACCTTCTTGACACTGCGGATGTCATCCTTGCAAAAGGACAGGGAAACTTCGAGACACTCCACGACTGTGGGCTGAACATATACTATCTCTTCCTTTGCAAATGTGAACGTTTCGTTGAGCTTTTCCACGTTCCACTATTTAAGGGAATGTTTGTCAATGAACACAGAATTCCCGATAACTGGAAATAATTCGTCATTCTGTCAAGAAACCACAGGAAACTTTGTAGATTTCTGCACTAGCGCGAAATTGTGAATTTCGCTATACTGACAACAGATGAAAAAACGTACAAAAGCAAAAACGTATAATTAATCATTTTTATCATTATCAAATTTGGAGGAAAATAAACATGGCAAGCTTATCATTACAGCATATTAACAAGACATATCCAAACGGTTTCCAGGCTGTTAAAGACTTCAACCTTGAAATCGAAGATAAAGAATTCATCATTTTCGTAGGACCTTCAGGATGTGGTAAATCTACTACACTTCGTATGGTTGCCGGTCTGGAAGAAATTTCCGGCGGTACATTAAAAATCGGCGATAAAGTTATGAACGATGTAGAGCCTAAAGACCGTGATATCGCGATGGTATTCCAGAACTACGCTCTGTATCCTCATATGACAGTATATGATAACATGGCATTCGGTCTGAAACTTCGTAAAGTTCCGAAAGATGAGATCGACAAAGCAGTTCGTGAAGCAGCAAGAATCCTTGACCTTGAGAAACTTCTTGACCGTAAACCGAAAGCTCTTTCCGGTGGTCAGAGACAGCGTGTTGCTATGGGTCGTGCTATCGTTCGTAATCCTAAGGTATTCCTTATGGATGAGCCTCTTTCCAACCTGGATGCCAAACTTCGTGTACAGATGCGTATCGAAATTTCCAAGATTCATCAGAGACTCGGCGCTACTATCATCTACGTAACACACGACCAGACAGAGGCTATGACACTTGGTACAAGAATCGTTGTTATGAAAGACGGTGTTGTTCAGCAGGTTGATACACCTCAGAACCTCTACCAGAAACCAGGCAACTTATTCGTAGCCGGATTCATGGGATCTCCGCAGATGAACTTCCTTGACGCTACAATCGCAGCAAAAGGAAATGACCTTGTTGCTAAAGTTGGCGAATACGAACTTCTTATCCCAACAGCTAAAGCAAAAGCTCTTAAAGACGGCGGTTATGTAGGCAAAACAGTTGTTATGGGTATCCGTCCAGAAGATATCCATGATTCCCAGATGTTCATCGAAGCAGCTCCAAATGCTCCAATGAATTCTGTAGTTAAAGTTTACGAGCTTCTCGGTGCCGAAGTATTCTTATACTTCGATGTAAACGGAACTCAGGTTACAGCTCGTGTTGACCCACGTACAACAGCAAAAACCGGCGACCCAATCAAATTCGCATTTGATATGGAAAAATCTCACTTCTTCGACAAAGAGACAGAACTGGTTATCACTAACTAATTATAAAATCAGAAGCCCGGGGAATTTTCTCCGGGTTTTCTTTTTCCCACTTTATGATATAATCAAAGCAAAATAACTACAGAAAGGACACAGACGATGAAAATACAGCATATACTTCAGAAATGTCTGGAAGACTGGAAGAATATCAGTCATCTTGATTTCTGCCTTTTAAACCCGGACAGCAGCATCTTTGTTTCCACCTGTGACCGTCCTCTTCCAGCCTCTGCCAAACTGGAAGAATTCCTGCAAAGCAACGCACTCCTTGTATCCAATACAAGCTGCTGCCTGTACAAAATCATGCATAATAACCATTTTGCCTTTCTTCTTGTCGTGTGGGGCCGCGGGGACAGCGCAGCAACCATTGGAGAACTTGCCGTATGTCAGGTGCAGAGTCTTCTGACTGCCTATGCAGAAAAAAACGACAAAAATACCTTTATGCAAAATCTGCTCCTGAATACCTATTCAGATGTGGATGCTTTTAACCGCGCCAAAAAGCTTCACATTGCCACTTCCGTCCGTCGTGCTGTCTTCCTTGTAGAGACCAAACAAAACAAGGACGAAAGCGCTCTGGCGACCATCCGCAATATCTTTTCTGCGCGAACCAGAGATTTCATTACCGCAATCGACGACTCCGGCATTATCATTATTCGAGAGCTTCAGTCAACAGAAACCTTTGAGGATTTAAACGACATTGCTTACATGCTTGTGGATATGCTCAATACAGAGGCCATGACATCAGCCTGGGTCTCCTACAGCAACATTGCCGGAGATATCAGCCAGCTCGCAAATGCCTATAAAGAAGCCCGTACCGCACTCGAAGTCGGAAAAATCTTTTATTCCATGGAGAATGTGTTCGGCTACAACCGCCTTGGTATCGGACGCCTTATCTACCAGCTTCCGATTTCCATCTGCGAAATGTTTATTGACGAAATCTTCCGGGATGAAACCCTTGACTCCATTGATGAGGAAACTCTCATCACTATCAAAACTTTCTTCGAAAACAATCTGAATCTTTCCGAGACCTCCAGACAGCTTTACGTTCACAGAAACACTCTGGTATACCGTTTCGAAAAGCTCCAGAAAAAATTCGGTCTTGATATCCGCACCTTTGAAGATGCGTTGACCTTTAAGCTTGCCATGATGGTTGTAGACTATATCAAATATTCCAGAAACAATCCCTGAATACGCCGTACCATATCCTGAAATAAAATTAAGAGAGCCATAAGCTCTCTTAATTTTATTTCAGCAGCATAATATGTTCCTCCGGAAAGTATATGTACTTGGGCACCCCCTCTGATGCCAGTTCCTGAAAGCTTCCCTTAGGCTTCATCCACCATAGCGGACTGCTGTCTTTATTATCTTTATTTCTTACCAGATACTGGTGCTCAAACGGAGTTTCCACACATTCCACTGCTTCTGCGCGCATACAGTTTCTTCCTCCATTTTCGCAAGGCTGAAGCCAGTGTCCGCGAATAGCAGCACAGGTAATATTTCTCTCTACAAATTCCTTGGTATACAGGATTACATCCCAGTCTGCTGCGTAAATCTTATGATTGTCCAGTTTCTGTACAGCCGTGAAATTCTTACATCCGGTCAGACGCGCAGCCTCCACAAGCTTCGGATTCTCAAAAATCTCCTTCGTCTCTCCCGTAACAAGAACACTTCCGTCTTTCAGAAGCGTCAGCTCCTCACAGAATTTATATGCTTCATCTCTGCTGTGTGTGACAAGGATCATATCCCCCTTATATTCTTGCAGGAAATTCACCATATCTCTTTGCAGTACGTCTTTCAGATAACTGTCCAGAGCAGAAAAAGGTTCGTCCAGAAGAATTACCTCCGGCTCTCCGATCATCATCCTTGCCAGCGCAACTCTCTGCTGCTGCCCCCCTGAAAGCTGGGAAGGATAACGCTTTTCCAATCCCACAAGCTGATAACGCTCCAGATAATCCCTTACCCTTTTTTTTCGCTCCGACTTATCCCCACGAAATCCGCAGGAAATATTTTTTTCCACAGTCATAGTCGGGAACAACGCGTAATTCTGGAAAAGATAACCTACACGGCGTTCCTGGGGCTTTAGATTTATATGCTTTTCCGAGTCAAAAAGCGTTCTTCCGTTTATGACAATTCTCCCCTCGTCCGGCGTTTCAATACCCGCGATACACCGCAGCGTCATGCTCTTTCCGCTTCCTGATGCTCCCAGAACCCCCATATTGGAGCCTTCTGTACAAAAATTCACGCGCAAGGTAAAGCCATGCAGCTTTTTTACAATATGAACCTCTAATGCCATCACAGCCACCTTCCTGTCCGCATTCCCCTGCCGGATACAATATTTATCAGCGCCACAATAAAGAAAGAGATGATAAGAATAACCACAACCCAGAAGCCTGCTATCCCGTAATTTCCTGCAGCAGTCTCAGAGGCTATGGCAACAGAAACTGTCCTTGTCTTGCCAAGGATATTTCCGGCAAGCATGGAAGTCGCTCCGTACTCTCCTATGGCACGCGCAAAAGCAAGCACTGTGCCGGAAGCGATTCCCGGCCCTGCCGCAGGCATGACCACTTTCCAGAAAACTGCCCTGTCGCTCATTCCAAGGGTCTTTCCTGCAAAAACAAGATTGATATCCACCTGTTCAAAGGCCGCCCTTGCATTGCGATACATAAGAGGAAAGGCAATCACTGCGGCAGCTATAATACAGCCCTTCCAGGTCTGTACCACTTTTATATCAAACTGCTCCAGAAGGAACGCACCGAACGGTCTTCTCAGACTGAATACCATCAGAAGCAGAAACCCAGCAACTGTAGGCGGAAGCACCAGCGGCATTGTAAAAAACCCATCCAGAATTCCCCTCGTAACAGGTTTAAGTTTCATTACCTTACTTGCACAGTACACGCCGATAAAAAAGGCAAGCACTGTAGCGATAAATCCTGTTTTCAGAGAAATCCAGAGAGGGCTCCAGTTTATTTCCTCCAAAAACCCCATCATTTTCCTGCTGCCTCGGCTTCCTCTGTCACAACCTCCGGTTCCTCAGACAAAGCAGCCGAAAATCCATATTCTTCAAAAACTTTTATTGCCTCTTCAGACTGCAGGTATTCCATAAACACTTCCGCTGCCTTCGCATCGTCCTCCGTCGCATCTGCGCTCTCAATCAGCCCTACCGGATAAAGAACCGGTGTCTTTAAACTGTCTGCCGGAGCTTCTGCGATAATCTCCACTTTATCTGCAACAGACGCAGCATCAGTGGCATACACTACGCCAACCTCATTACTGCCCTCACTGATTGCTGCAAGAACTTCCGAAACATTCTTGCCCTCATTGATTTCCATTTTTTCTACATCTTCCATGATTCCCAGATTTGTAAAAATTTCACGGGCATACTGACCTACCGGAACGCTGTCCCCTGCAAGAGCAAGATTTGCGGCATCCGTAATATTCTCAAAACCTGTAACCTTCGTCTCTTGCCCCTTAGGCTTAATCAGGACAACCTTATTCTCAAGAAGATCGACTACGGAATCCTCTTTCACAAGCTTATCCTGTTTCAGCACATCCATCTGTTTCTGAGCAGCAGAGAAAAATAAATCGCAGCGTGCGCCTTCCTGAATCTGAGTCTGAAGCGTACCGGAACTGTCCGCATTGTAAAGTATCTCCACATCCGGATGGATTTCATTAAAATCTTTCTGAATCTGCTCCATGGAATTACTGAGGCTGGCTGCAATAAAGGCATAAACCTCACCTTTCACATCCTCTGCCGCATATACAGACACAGAACCAACGGTACTCATACAAAATACACCTGCAAGCAATGTGGTCAAAATTTTTTTCTTCATTTCTCTTACAGCCTTTCTTTTATTCATTTTTATTCGGTTTTATTCAGTTTTGTTATTTTTTATTCTACAATATCCCTATTAACTTGTCAATTCAATTTATATATGCTATTATAAATTAACTAACAATTTTAAGAAAGAGGGAATTAAAATGAAATTAAGTGCCAGAAACCAGTTAAAAGGAAAAGTTGTAAATATCAACAAAGGAGCTGTTAACTCTATCGTATCCATCGATATCGGCGGCGGAAATATTATCACTGCAACAATCTCCTGCTCCGCAGTTGAAGAGCTTGGACTGGAAATCGGTTCCGATGCATATGCTGTTATTAAAGCTACCAATGTTATGGTAGGAGTTGATGAATAAACTTTATACTGCACAGGAAGTCGCGGACAGGCTGAAAATCCGGAAGACCACCGTTTACGAACTGATTAAGCGAGGCGAGCTTGTCTCCTCGAAAATAGGCAAGCAGCTCCGTGTCAGCGAAGAACAGCTCGCACAGTATCTGATGGGCAGCGAACCTGCTCCCCTTCCTGTGCAGCCTTCTGCCTTTCCGCCGGAAAGTTCGCTCCTGAAACGTGATTATCTTCTCCATTCCAACGGGATTCTCCTCTGTGGTCAAAATACCCCCGCTCTGGATTATCTCCTTGGCAAAATTGCAGCACAGTCTGGCGCTCTCCCGATTCTTCATTCTCATATGAACAGCTACAACAGCCTCTATGCCCTTTATTTCAAAAAGGCGCATATTGCTGCTGCCAGCCTTAAGCCGGAAGATATCACATGCCTGATTCCCGGAGAAAGACTTATCTTACTCCGTCTTTACGATTATCCTCTGGGCTTTTATATACAGAAGGAAAATCCACTGAATATCCGGACTCTTTCCGACCTTCCGGAAAAAAATGTCAGATTTCAGAACCGAGAGCGCGGAAGCAGCCGGAGAATCTGGTTTGACCGCCATTTAAAAGCCAGCGGTATTTCTGCAGCTTCCATAAACGGATATACAAGCGAAGCAATTTCTGACATGGCGTCTGCCGCTGCCGTTGCATCAGGCTCTGTCGATGCAGCTCTTGGAGAAGCATTTATTTCACGCTACTATCCAAACACAGAATTTCTTCCTCTGGATATGCAGACCATGTATCTTGTCTTTCCGGCAGAGATAATGAACAATTCCGCATATTCCATTCTTTTGAATCTTGTATGTTCACAGGAATTCCGGGAGGAGCTTCACAGCTTTTCAGGATATGATGTCACCCATGTCGGTGAACTTTCGGAAATATGAAAAAAGAGACCGAAGTCTCTTTTTTTATGCCAGAATTGTCTTACCAATGAAATATCCAAGTACCAGAATACCAAGTACGATTCTGTACCAGCCAAATGCCTTGAAATCGTGTTTCTTTATGTATCCCATCAGGAATTTGATTGCAAGAATGGACACCACAAAGGCAACTGCCATACCAACGCCGAGAATCATTAGCTCCGCACCTGTGAAATCCAAACCGAATTTCAGGATTTTCAGTAGGCTGGCGCCAAACATAACAGGAATTCCAAGGAAAAATGTAAATTCTGCTGCAACGGTACGGGAAGTTCCTGCCAGAATACCGCCGATGATGGTAGAACCGGAACGGGAGGTTCCCGGAATCACGGAAAGCACCTGAAATGCGCCGATAATCAGAGCAGTTTTGAAAGACAGGTCTTCCAGATTCTCACAGACGGCTGTTCTTTTTTTATTATAGTTCTCAATCACGATAAACAGTACGCCGTAGACAATAAGCGCAATGGCGACCACCACATAATTATTAAACTTCTCTTCAATGACGTCGTTAAACGGCAGAGCAATCACAATCGTCGGGATACACGCCACAATAATCTTAAACCACAAAACCCACTTCTCTTTATCGCAGTATTTCTCGCTGAAATTCAGATATAATCTTGCCCATCCGGGCTTTTTATTAATGGCTACCTGCATTTTTTTAGGAATCTTCTTTATGCAGAAGGGCCAAAGCTTGTTCCAGTACAAAACCACTACTGCAAGAATCGCTCCAAGCTGAATAACTACAAAAAACAGGTTCTTAAATTCCTCTGTCACATTCAGCTTCACAAATTCATCCACAAGTATCATATGTCCGGTACTGCTGATAGGCAGCCATTCCGTGATTCCCTCCACAATGCCGAGAAGAATAACCTTCAATAATTCAATAATTTCCATTTCTTCCCCTTTCTTTTTTGTTCTCCCTGTCTTTAACGGGAAATCCTCTTTTTTTACTTCACTATTTCAGTATATTCTTTATTTTAAATTCTGTAAACTGTTTTCTGTATTACCTGTTTTACCCAAAAATACCGCACACCCTGTCAGATGTGCGGTACTGTCTAGTATTTAATATTTATTATCTTTTATCAATTGTTGCAATGTCAACCAGAGTCAGATTATTGAGGTCTGTGTTCTCAAGACTTGTCACAAGCGCTTCTGCTGTGTCAAGGGAGGTCAGAACGTTTACACCTGTTTCGATGGCATTACGACGGATCAGGAAGCCGTCCTTCTGATGCTCAACACCCTGAGGCGGAGTATCAATGACAACATCAATCTTATGTCCAAGGATAAGGTCCATAAGGTTCGGAGCAGGCTGCTCAAGCTTATTGGTACGGATTACTTTGATTCCGTTCTCTTTGAGAACCTTTGCAGTTCCAAGTGTTGCATAGATACGATAGCCCTGCGCTTCGAATCTTCTTGCAATCGGAATAATATCCTCTTTATCCTCGTCTCTGACTGTGATAATCATATTTTTGTGTTTCGGAAGGCGGATACCGGCTCCGATGAAGGCTTTGTAAAGAGCCTCATTGAAGGTTTCCGCAATACCAAGACACTCACCTGTAGATTTCATTTCAGGTCCAAGGCTGATATCTGCTCCACGAATCTTTTCGAAGGAGAATACCGGCATCTTGATTGCGATATGTTTCGCTTCTTCCTGTAATCCGGCTTTATATCCGAGATCTTTCAGTTTATATCCGAGAATTACCTTTGTTGCAAGCGGTACGATCGGGATTCCTGTTACCTTGGAGATATAAGGAACCGTACGGCTGGAACGCGGATTTACTTCGATAACATATACTTCTTCACCGCATACGATAAACTGAATGTTAATCATACCTACAACGTGAAGTGCTTTTGCAAGACGGCGTGTATACTCTGCAATAGTTGCCTTTGCATTTTCGCTGATGGTCTGTACCGGATATACGGAAATACTGTCTCCAGAGTGAACGCCGGCGCGCTCGATATGCTCCATAATACCAGGAATCAGGATTTCTTCGCCGTCGCATACAGCGTCAACCTCGATTTCCTTTCCTACCAGATATTTATCTACCAGAATCGGATGATCCTGTGCAATCTGATTGATGATTCCGATATATTCTTCAACGTCTTCGTCGCTTACTGCGATTCTCATACCCTGACCGCCAAGTACATAGGAAGGACGTACCAGGACCGGATAACCAAGTCTGTTTGCCACTTCTTTTGCTTCCTCTGCAGTAAATACAGTATCTCCCTTTGGTCTCGGAATCTGGCACTGCTCAAGAATTCCGTCAAAGAGTTCGCGGTCTTCTGCTGCGTCTACGTCTTCTGCGGAAGTACCGAGAATCTTAACTCCCATCTTAATAAGAGCTTCTGTAAGCTTGATAGCTGTCTGTCCGCCGAACTGAACAACTGCTCCGTCCGGTTTCTCAATATTTACAACATTCTCAACATCTTCCGGTGTAAGTGGCTCGAAATACAGTTTGTCTGCAATATCGAAGTCTGTACTTACTGTTTCAGGGTTGTTGTTGATAATGATTGTTTCGTATCCTTCTTTTGCGAATGCCCATGTACAGTGTACGGAACAGAAGTCGAACTCGATACCCTGACCGATACGGATCGGACCGGAACCAAGTACAAGAACTTTCTTTTTATCCGGAGTTGCAATGGCTTCGTTTTCGGTTTCTTTGTCGCCGTATACAGAATAGTAGTACGGAGTAGCAGCCTGGAACTCACCCGCACAGGTGTCAACCAGCTTATATGCCGCTTTAATTCCGCATTCTTCACGCATAGCTTTAATCTCGTCTTCTGTCTTACCTGTCATGCGGGCAATGACATTGTCCGGAAATTCCATGCGTTTCGCTTCCAGAAGAAGTTCTCCTGTAAGCTCCTCTGTCTGCAGAGCGTTCTCCATCTCAACGATTACTGCGATTTTGTCAATGAACCAGCGGTCAATCTTTGTAATATCATAGATTGTCTCCTGCGGAATTCCTTTGCGGATTGCTTCTGCAATCTTCCAGATTCTGCGGTCGTCCACAACCTTCAGCTCTTCAAGAAGCTCTTCTTCTGTAAGATGGCTGAAATCATAGGACTGCAGGCAGTCTACATGCTGCTCAAGGGAACGGATTGCTTTCATTAAAGCTCCCTCAAAGTTTGTACAGATACTCATAACCTCTCCGGTAGCTTTCATCTGAGTGGTCAGAGTTCTCTTAGCTGTGATAAATTTATCGAATGGAAGGCGCGGAACCTTAACTACACAGTAGTCAATGGTCGGCTCAAAGCTTGCAAATGTATTTCCTGTAACTGCGTTCGGAATTTCATCCAGTGTATATCCAAGCGCAATCTTGGATGCAACCTTGGCAATCGGGTATCCTGTTGCCTTACTTGCAAGAGCTGAGGAACGGCTCAGACGTGGATTTACCTCGATTACACAGTATTCGAAGCTCTCCGGATGAAGAGCGAACTGTACGTTACATCCGCCTGTAATTCCAATCTCTGTAATGATGTTCAGAGCGGAAGTACGGAGCATATTACACTCTTTCGCTCCCAATGTCTGTGTCGGAGCAACTACGATGGAGTCACCTGTATGGACGCCAACCGGGTCTACGTTCTCCATGTTACATACCGTGATGCAGTTTCCTGCGCTGTCGCGGATTACTTCGTATTCAATCTCTTTCCATCCGGAGATACATCTCTCTACAAGAACCTCTCCTACACGGGAAAGACGAAGTCCGTTCTCCAGAATTTCAATCAGTTCAGGCTCATTGTACGCGATACCGCCGCCGCTTCCGCCAAGTGTGTATGCAGGACGCAGAACAACCGGATAACCGATGGTATTTGTGAAAGCCACACCGTCTTCTACAGTTGTAACAACCTTGGAAGCAGCGATCGGCTCGTTAATTTTTTCCATGGTATCTTTAAATGCCTGACGGTCTTCCGCTCTCTTGATGGTATCAGGAGTCGTACCGATAAGACGAACATTGTGCTCTTTTAAGAAGCCGCTCTCTGCAAGTTCCATTGCAAGATTCAGACCAGCCTGTCCGCCAAGTGTAGGAAGAACGCTGTCCGGTTTCTCTTTTATAATCAACTGTTCTACAACTTCTACTGTCAGAGGCTCGATGTAGACTCTGTCAGCCATGTCTTTGTCTGTCATGATGGTTGCAGGGTTGGAATTCAGAAGTACAACCTCGATTCCCTCTTCTTTCAGCGCACGACACGCCTGTGTTCCTGCGTAGTCGAACTCTGCCGCCTGACCGATGATAATCGGGCCGGAACCAATAACGAGTACCTTTTTAATGTCTTTCATCTTTGGCATTATTTATTCCCTCCCATCATTTCTACAAATTTATTATATAAGGAACTTGTATACTGCACACCTTCTTCGGCTGCCGGCTGGAACTGAACTGTAAAGATTTTCTTTCCAATGTATTCCAGACCTTCATTTGTGCCATCGTTTACATTTGTATAAGAAACTTTAGCAATATTTTTCTCCTCAAGAACAGAGGCATCAACTGCATATCCGTGACCCTGGGAAGAAATATAGGTCATTCCTGTCTCCAGCCCCTTAACCGGATAGTTGCTTCCTCTGTGTCCGCATTTCATCTTATAAGTATCTCCGCCTGCTGCAAGTGCCATAAGCTGATGTCCGAGACCTACACCCATAACCGGAATTTCTGCCTCATACAGTTTCTTTACTTCCTCAATAACAGAAGGATTTGCCTTCGGGTCTCCGGGGCCATTACTGAGAAGGATTCCATCCGGAGCATCCTTCAGGATTGTTTCTGCACTGGTGTGTGCAGGGTAAACCGTCACCTGACAGCCTCTGTCTGTAAGAGCAGCTACAAGGCTGTTTCTCACACCAAAGTCCATAAGAGCAACCTTCGGACCATTTCCCTTCACAAGCTCCTTCTCGCGGCGGCTTACAGTTTCTACTGCATCTTCTTTTTTATATGCTTTTAAACGCGGGATAATTGTATCTAAATCATAATTTTCATCAACCGTGATCATACCGTTCATGGTACCTTTCTCGCGAAGGATTCTGGTCAATGCTCTTGTATCAATCCCTGCAATACCCGGTATATCGTGTTTCATTAAGAAGTGCTGGATTGTGTCCACGCTTCTGAAGTTACTTGGAATGCGGGATAATTCACGAACAATCACTCCGTCAACCCAGGTATTTCTGGATTCCTGATCCTCATAGCAGATTCCGTAGTTTCCGATTAACGGATATGTCATACAAACTGCCTGTCCCAGATATGTCGGGTCTGACATGACTTCCAGGTAACCTGCCATGGAAGTATTAAAGACGATTTCGCTGATAACTTCTCTTTTAGAGCCAATGCTCGTTCCTGTAAATACATGGCCATCTTCTAATATCAGAAATGCTTTCATACAATCTCCCTTTCTGTTTCATTTATTTTATCCTAAATCTTCGAGATTATATCACATCGAAATTTCTTTTTCAACACAATGTGACACTAAAAATAATTCTGTTTTGCCCAAAAAAATTTATAAGGTATTTTGTGCCTTTTGGAAGAAAAATTAAAAAAAATAAAAAATTTCAAAAAAACTATTGACTTTTATCCTGACATGGGTTATTATAATCAAGCAGTCGCGAAACAGCGATTGATCATAAGAAATGCAGGAGTGGCGGAATTGGCAGACGCGCAGGCTTCAGGTGCCTGTGGTCGCAAGATCGTGTGGGTTCAAGTCCCATCTCCTGCATTATTTTTTTGTTTAAATTAAAGAAAACTCCGACAAATACGGGAAGTCAAAAATCATCAGACTTCCCGTATTTTTTTATCGAATATTCTTTTTCATATAATGATAGATTCTCCTGCTTGTTGCATCGTCATAGTGGGTACCGTCCGTTGTACGATACCCGGCTTTTTCCAGATATGTATAAAGATCTATATATCTTGCCCCCCGAACCGAAGATTTCATCCGAGCATTGAACTCTCTGATTTCCTCATTGTCCACAAAAGGATCCTTCTCCACCTGTCCCACAGCCATGATATAAACTCTGGCTCCTTTCGAACGCCAGACCGGAATCTTTTCATTCAGCCATGTAATATAATCAGAAATATTATACGGATCGTTCACACCAAGCCAGATTACAATGTCACTGTTCTTTTTCAAAGCTTTTTCCGCTTCTTTCACCGCTGTTTCTGCCAGCCATTTATAGCCCATGCTTATCTTGCAGATCCAGGTTGTTTTATCTCCTATCAGTTCTTTCAGCATCACAGTCCTCGAATCCCCAATTACCATAAGCGGACGTTCCGATGTCCGCGCAGGATCACTGTAAGCTCCGTAGACCCGGCTTCCGGGATTTCGACTGTATGCCCTGACACGGTAAAACCATTTTTTTCCCTCTGTATTGGTATCCTGAAAAGAAATTGTCTCCTTTCCGGGAAGAACTGCAATCCTCCTGTACGGTCCCTCTTTTTTCTCCGAGCGTATTACCTGATATCCATCTGCGGAAGAAACCTTATTCCAGTTTAACTGTGTCATAGAAACGCTTCGTTTCTCTGCCAGCTTCAGACTCGCCTTCGACGGAGCCGTTTTTATCTGAAGTTCCTTTGACATACTGCTGTAGGTCACTTTATTCGCCTTCTTGTTGTATGCCCGTATCTTATACCTATAAATGCGGTCCAGAGACCCCTTCAGCGTAACTCTGCGCTCTGCTCTGGCACTGATATTCAACACCCGGCGAAACCCCTGATCTGCACTGTAATAAAGATAAATATGATATCCTCTGGCATTTTTTACCTGATTCCAGGTAAGAGTCACTTCATTTTTATGCGCAGTCCCTTTCAGCACTGGAGTCGCCGGCTTCGCCGGAGATCCCGCCCTTACCGAAACTGTCCACAGAAAAACAAGAAACAAGACCAAAACTCCCGCATATCTGCTTTTTCTCTTCATAAACCTTCCCCCTTATACGGAAAACACCGGTATACAAAAGATATCTCTTCTGTATAACCGGCGTTTTCGTAGTGTTTCACCACAAGGATGAATCTGTGACTGTCAGAAAACCTCACAGCCGCAATATTTTATTTTAAAGATTCCTAATTGGCATTATTTAATCTTAACGCCCTTTACAGTACATGGCGCGCCGTAAATGTTTTTGCCATTTACTTTTTTATATGCGCGGACACGGAAGTAATATGTCTTTCCGCTGGAGAGTCTGCTCTTGGAGTATGACAGTTTGCTTGTAGTTGTAAGGCGTGTTGTCGCGCTCTTGGAGCCTGCTTTCTTTCCATAGTAAACCTGATATCCGTCAGCGCCGGAAACTTCCTTCCAGCTAATAGTTGCATAGCCTTTCTTGGAAGACTTCACAGAGATAGAAGGTTTATCCAGAGCTACCTTTATCTGCTTTCCGGCAGATTTAGACCATGCAACAGAATTCTTGTCAGCATCCTGAACCTTAACGGTTGTTGTCAGCTTATATGTATAGGTTTCGCCTGCTTTAATATCCCTGTCAATATATTCGTTCTCGCCGAATTCCGGATCTACAAGCTCGCCCTCTTCCCAGGTCTCAATAGTCTTATAGCTTCCGCTTCCTGTTCTCTTTTCAAGCTTATAGCTTGCATTGTCGCTGGTAGAACCTACTGTTACTTTAATCTGTGACCAGTCAGATGCCAGAGAGGTGGATAATCTCGGAGTAACCATTGTAATCTTGGATCTTGCGCTGGAGTTACAGTTGAATCTCTGAGGTACCACGTTTCCAAGAGCGGAGAAATCAACCTTGGATGTACTTTTCAGAGTATTGTATTTACCGTCAAGAAGAATACCGAGAGCCTGAAAACCGCCTGAACCGCCTTCGAACTTGGTAATCTTATTGTTGCGCAGGTCAAGCATCATACCTGCGTAACCATTGCAGTTGAAGCTTGTCATTTCATTGTCGCTTGCATAAATCTCAATCAGTTTAGACATCACAGAACTGTTGATATTCTTATAGTACAGACCTGCGTCTGTCTGGCTTTTAAATTTATTCTTGCTTGCGTTGATCATCTCAACCTTTTTCAGATATTTGGATGACGGCATGTTAACCTCGGTAAGCGCATTGTCTGAATAGTTGATTGTTTCCATTCTGGTACATTTTCTTAAATCAAGAGTACCTGAAAGGTCATTTCCGCTCAGATTGATGTTTTCAAGTCTTGTATTATATCTTAAATCTACTTTTTTCAGCTTGTTTCCGGGTACAGATAACATGGTAAGATACGGCAGATAGTTTACACCTTTTAAGTCCTTGATTCCCATGTTTGCCAGTTTCAGCTCTGTAGCCGCTTTTTTCTCAGAATCGGAAAGCTTCTTGTTTCCGTTGGTATCAAATTCCTTCAGGACATACTCACGGAATACTGCATCCGGAAATGTACTTGAACTGATAGAAGTCTCGGAAGCCTCTGCAGCCTCTGCAGCAAAGTTCTCGTCCTCAAGAACCGGAATCTCCTCCTCTGTCTCTGCTGCTGCTTCAATTTCCTGCGCCTCGGCGCCGTCAGAAAATTCTGCACCCCAGACAGAAATATTTGTCATCAGCATTGCTGCACTGAGTACACCTGCCATACATGCCTGAAACATTTTTCTGTTTCTCATTATTTATCTCCTCACTTTCTGAATTTTCCCGGAAGCCCCGGCGCTCCCCATCTCACACCCACCGGCCGCATCCTTACTTTTAACTTATTACATGATACTAACTTATCACATTTCTTACAAAAGTGCAACTATTATTTACGTATTTGTTACTTTTGTTAATATTTACCAGTTTCACATACAATTTTTCTATGTCCCCTCCATTTTATCAAAGAAAAACAGGCTCTTTGTAAGAACCTGTTTCCCCCTATTATAATCCCTGCACTTCAGGAACTTTTCTTATTTCCATTCCCGGTCATTCCACCGGTTTTTCTTCCATCCCCCTGCCTTCGCAGGCATCTTCGCATTTTTTCTCATCGGATTTTTCCGACTCGTCCTGACTGAAACTCCCGCAATCAGTGTCCTCCCGAAGTTCTTCCCCGGGAAAATTGTCTTCCCAGTTCTCTTCGATCACATCGTCTGCACATTCTTCTGTTTCAGACTCCGCTTCTTCAAATGTACATGCTGTACCGCAGTACGGACAATAGGATACTTCTCTGTCTATCGCCTTCCCGCATGACCGGCAGACCTTCTGCCCTTTCATTCCGGCAGCCTGTCTTTTATACTCTCTGATTTTACGAATATGCTGACGAACCTCTTCACACAGAACAGTAATCTCCGGCTCCATCTCTTCGCCGCTTTCGTATCTCTTATAAATCAGATTCCCCACATCAATCAGAATTTTATCTACCATCCGCTCTTCCCCGGAAATCCTGTTACGTAGCTTTTGCACTTCATAAATCTGCTCTGCCCGCTCCCCGATTTCTCTGGCTGTTTTCGTAAGAGCTTCTCCCAAACCATCAAAAAAATCTGCTCCCATAATCACCTTCTCCTTTCTGACCGCTGTCATGCCTGCTGTTCCAGAAGAGGGATTTCCTGTCCTCTCAAAAGAATCTTCGGTCCTCCATTTCCTTCGATATATCCCTCCGTTATAATTACCTGACCGATGCTGTCATCCTTTGGAATTTCATACATAATGTCAAGCATATATTCTTCAAGAATAGCTCTCAGCGCTCTGGCCCCCGTATTTTTCTCCATTGCTTTCTTGGCAATTGCACGAAGCGCATCGTCTTCAAATTCAAGTTTCACCTCATCCAGCGCAAGAAGCTTCTGATACTGCTTCAATATTGCATTTTTAGGCTCTTTGAGGATTTTGACAAGAGCATCCTCATTAAGACCTTCCAGCGTAAAGATAATCGGAAGACGACCAATAAATTCCGGAATCATTCCAAAGGAACGAATATCCTCTACCGTCACCTTCTCCAGAAGATGAGGATCGTTATCATATTTATCCTTTAAATCTGCATAAAAACCAATAGATGCCTGCTTATTCAGTCTCTCCTTGATAATATTCTCCAGATCCGGGAATGCGCCTCCGCAGATAAAAAGAATATTTCTTGTATTGACCGTAGTAAGCGGAACCATTGCATTTTTACTGTTTGCTCCTACCGGAACCTCCACGTCACTGCCCTCAAGAAGCTTGAGCATCCCCTGCTGTACAGCCTCTCCGCTTACATCTCGCTGATTTGTATTCTTCTTTTTCGCGATTTTATCAATCTCATCAATGAAAATGATACCGTGCTCTGCTTTCTCTACATCATTGTCGGCTGCTGCAAGAAGCTTGGATACGACACTTTCAATATCATCGCCAATATATCCTGCCTCTGTAAGTGAGGTCGCATCTGCAATAGCAAGCGGCACATCAAGAAGCTTCGCAAGCGTTTTTACCAGATAAGTCTTACCGCTTCCGGTAGGCCCGATCATCAGCATATTGGACTTCTCTATCTCAATCTCATCCATCGTATTGGTGGCAACTCTCTTATAGTGGTTATAAACCGCTACAGACATAACCTTCTTCGCCTTTTCCTGACCGATCACATACTGATCAAGAGTAGCCTTAATCTTGTGAGGAGCCGGAATATTTTTAAGATCGATCACCGGCTTGGATTCCTCTGCTTTCTTTTTCTTCTTGATTTTTTTGCTCTGAGACATCGGATTCTGCAGACTGCTCAAATCTATCATACTCACATTCGGCATGTTCAACAAATCGGAATAGTTAAATTTACCGTCGCTAAACTGCTGATTCATGGTATTGAAGCTTTTTTGCATACAATCGGTACATATATGTATATCATTGGGAAGACTGATCATCGGTCCTGCCTGACTCTCCGGTCTCCTGCAAAGGAAACAGAATTTCTCATATTCATCCTCTTTCTCTTCCGCATCCTCCGCATTTACGATTTCTTTTTCTTTTACTTCTTCTTTATCATTATACTTTTCTGACATAATGACTCCTTTCACTGCCTTGGCTTATCTTGAATTATACCACAATCCCTCTGTGTATCAAATAAACTTTTTATAAAAACTCACTTCCATATATGGAAAAAGGGATACCTTCCTGCGGCATCCCTCCTGTTTTTATCTTTTACTGCGGACGAAAATCGAACGTAATATCCAGCGTTGTCTCTGCGTATCCTTCATCCGTAAATCTTGCAACACAAACTTCAACCGTCTCGCCTGCCTCGTAACGCTGAAGCTTATCCAGAAGATCTTTTTCGCTGCTCACCTGAAGACCGTCCAACGTTTCTACAATATCACCTTCCCGGATTCCTGCTTCGTCTGCTGCCGCCCCCGGAACTACTCCACTGATAAAAGCGCCTGTCGGCATATCATACATCTGGATAACCTCCTGAGAACGGTTTCTCAGTTTGATTCCCATATATGCAGCTTTTTCCTCGTCTACAATTTCTCTTGTCTTACGCTTCATAATATCCTCAAGAATTGGCTGTGCCTTGGAAATGGGAATAGCATATCCCATCCCCTCCACTGCATAATCTGCATATTTCGCAGAATTAATTCCAATCAATTCTCCCTGTATATTGAGAAGAGCACCTCCGCTGTTGCCTGGATTGATCGCAGCATCTGTCTGAATCAAATCTGTGCCGCTTCCATCCTCTGTGCTTATATTTCTATTCAGTGCGCTGACCCATCCTGACGTAACCGACTGTCCGTATCCAAGTGCATTTCCAATTGCCACTACCTGTTCACCCACAGTCAGAGAATCAGAATTTCCAAGCTTCGCAATTTTAATCTGACTTAAAGTATCTTTCGGAATATCCGATTTCTTTACAGTCACTACAGCAAGGTCGTTCATTTCATCCGTTCCCTTGATTCTGGCTGTCACCGCATCTTCCAGATTCAGATCTCCGTCTCCTGTGACAAGATCCAGAGATTCTTCTTCTGCATTTTCTACATCATCTCCAATAAAACATACACTCAAAGTAGACGAATCTTCCACTACATGATTATTTGTTGCAATAAAAAGTTCTTCCTCGTTCTCTCCCACAATAATTCCGGAACCGCTCTCAGAACTTCGCTTCTGATATGTCGCATATCCGAAAAAACTGGGAATTTCCTTAATGCTTACCGTCGTAATTGCCACAACTGCAGGCATAGTCGCTTCTGCTACCTCTGCCACAGAGCCTTTACCCGATACAGCCTCCCGAGTTCCTTTCGATGTATATTCCGTAATCGTATCTGTGCTTCCTATACGTACCGTATCTTTATCGTCTCCTGCGTACCTGTCTGCCGCAACTTTCATTCCCCAGAAAACTCCTCCGGCAACAACTCCGAATACTACAGCGAGGGCAATCGTCGCAATCAGCTTCCGCACAAATGAGTTCTGTCTGCTCTCCGGCTTATCATGTTTCCCGAAGCTTTCATCCGGCTCCGGTTCTTTCTGCCCCAAATGGTAATGTTCATATCTGGGCTCAGGCGGATTCAGTTCTTCAAAATCCTCTCTGCCATCACTCATGAATTACAGCTCCTTTCTATACTGTGAAAGAAACTTTTCCACATTTTTGATTACTTTGGAAAGTTTCTTCTTTTTATCATTTTATGGATTCAGTATAGCAACGAATTGTGTTCAAAATGTGACAATTCTCGTAAAATGCAGTGAACGCATTTTCCTTATTTCTTTTCCCAATAAGACGGATTCATTGTACAGATACGAATCAGCTTTTCCGGAAGTTTTTTGTATCTTTTTCCCATAAAATAACCTGCGTACTTGGCACCACTTTGTACGATCAGCTTCGGCACAAGCCAGAAACGACCTTGTTTTACAAGGTAGACGAAGGTTTTTTTTACAAGACGAAGTCCCTCTCCTTCCGACGGTACTTCGTCGAAAATCTCCGGGTGTTCCGCCTGGGAAACTCCCAGATCAAAATTTCTGTGAAACTGCTCAATGGCAGTATAATTATGAGAATGGTACACTTCTGCATCTGCTGTATAAGCAATCCCGTACCCTGCCTTCACCAGGTTCCCGGCATAAATCATATCCTCATTAAAAATTGCGCGGCGTACAAATCCCCCCAGTTTCTCATAAATTCTTCTGTCATAAGCAGCGCACACATTGGAGCAGAAATACGTTTTAATTCCGTATTTCTCAATATCTTTCCTGCATTTCACCGAGGATTCCTCTGGATAGTTGAACGACCGGGTATATTTTTCGATGAAATTACAGTCTTTTGCAGGAAGCTGTCTGGCGTAGGCAGCTCCTGTTGTGCTGTTCTCAATAAGAGGTTTTATAAGCCTTCCTATCAGGTGTTCATCGGCCGGAAGGGCGTCCTGTGTCATGAATACCAGAATATCAGCCCTGGAAAGCCCTGCCGCGAAACACCTTGTACCGCCATGGTCAAAATCCTTTTTTGCAATATGGTGTACTTCCATTAAGGAACTCAGATTCTCCCATTTCGGATTCCAGAATTCTTTTTCTGTATTTACCACAAGTATCCTGTCCGGTTTTACCTCCTGTCCTTCCAGTCTCTGTATCAGTTCAGGAAAAGATGCTCCCGGATGATACGTCGGAATAATGACATCAACGCTTTTGTTTTCCATTTCCGCTCCTCCGTATAGTTATATCGTGTAAGAAAAGACCATCCTTATTCCGGATGGTCTTTCTGTTTTAAATTTCCTCTGTATATCCTACCGCAGCTTCTCCGGTTCCGTCAACAGCAGCTCCGTCATCGAAGCTTCCTTCTGTACCGTCTCCCAGCTCTCCGCCTCCGGTATCGCCGCCGCTTCCGTCTCCGTAATCACCGCCGCTTCCGTCTCCATAGTCACCACCCCCGGCCTCTCCGTATTAGCCGCGACGTCCGTCTCCAACGGCGCCCC
>JAUNOY010000005.1:0-48437 GCA_030536995.1 Eubacteriales bacterium | reverse complement strand
GCCTCCGGTACTTCCACTGCTTCCGTCCCCGTAATCACCGCCTCCGGTACTTCCACTGCTTCCGTCCCCGTAATTATTGTTATAATCATTATTTGTGCTTCCACCGTTTGACCAGATAAAGTCGTCTTCCGGCTCTGTCTGATCCGGTGACGGAGTTGCTGCCGCATCCTCCAGGTTTGCTGCTCCGCCCACTGCATTGAGGATTTCATTGCTTCTGTTCACAACCTCTGAAGAAGGACTGTAATTCGCATCTCCATAGAGAAGCTTATGGAGCTCTGCCACATTGCTTTCCAGTGTAGTAGGAACAATGATACTTCCCTTTACATTGGAGAACTTGTATTCAAACGGGAATCCAGTCTTATCTCCGATGTCATAAGTCAGAAGAACCGGAATCAATTTCAGAATCTCTGCCTTGGAGATTGAAGTTTCCACCATCGGGAATACTGCATCTACAATCTTAAACAAAGTTGTAATATTGGCTTTCTTGGCCTTTTCCACAATCATGCTGATGACTGTTCTCTGACGTTCCGTACGTCCCATATCAAGACTTGAAGTGTAACGGATACGACAGTATGCTGTTGCCTGTACACCATTGAGATGATACGTTCCAATAGGGGCCTCTGTATCTGCCGGCTGTGTCTCCGGTCTTTCAATTGGTGTATAGGATTTGCCTGTCACCTCTGATGTCTCTACACAGTAGCTGTTTACATGGGCAATTTCGTCCCAGGAAAGCGGAATGTCAAGACCGCCGACTGCATCAATAATTTCAACAAGAGCGCTGAAATCAGCTGTTGCATAATCTGTGATATTCAGGTCGAGGTTTGTATTGAGCATGGAAATCGCCTGTTCCGGTCCCCCGTATGCATATGCTGCATTCGCCTTTGTGTAGGTTCCGTTTCCGATGTTCAGGAAGGTATCTCTGTACAGGGATACCAGCTTCACCTCTTTGGCATCGTTGTTGATGCTCACAATAATCATAGTATCGCTGTTATTTGCAGAGAGAGAGCTTCCCTCTCCACGGCTGTCTACACCGAAAACAGCATAAGTCGTGTATCCCGTCATTTCGGGAACCTCAGAGTTTACAAGAATCTTTTCTTTTTCGATTTTCGGCTGTGATACCTTGTCCAGTCTAGATGTAATCTGACCGTATACATAAAGACCGCCGATAAACAGAAGAAGAACCACAATCTCAAGGATGAATAATACTCTTTTCTTTTTTCCTGGTCTAGCCATATTTTTTCCCCTTATCTTAGTATGCGTTTTTGTTTACAAAGCCTTTAAAAATCGTCAGGAACATAATCTTTATATCAAATCCTACACTCCAGTTCTCAATATAATAAAGATCACATTCGATACGCTTCCTGATAGACGTATCTCCGCGGAAACCGTTTACCTGTGCCCAGCCGGTCAGTCCCGGGCGAACCTGGTGCTTCACCATATATCTGGGAATTTCTTCCCTGAATTTTTCCACAAAGAAAGGTCTTTCCGGTCTTGGCCCTACAAGACTCATATTGCCTTTTAATATGTTGAAAAGCTGAGGAAGCTCATCAATACTTGTACGCCGCATAAACTTGCCGATCCCTGTAACTCTGGGGTCATTTTTAACAGTCCATGCTTTTTTTTCTTCTGCTTCCGGCTGTATTTCCATAGAACGGAATTTATACATCCAGAAAGTCTTATTATGAAGTCCGACTCTCTCCTGCTTATAGATCAAAGGACCGGGTGATGTAAGTTTAATCAGAATACACATAACAAGCATTACCGGTGAAGTAACGATGATTCCCACTATAGAACCGACAATGTCCATGCAACGTTTCACAAGAGCATTGAACGTATTACTGAGCGGGACATATCGGATGTTGATTACCGGAAGTCCGAGAATATCCTCTGTATATGGCTTCGTAGGGATAATTCTATTATAATCCGGAATAAATTTCGTGTGTACTCCTGACTTTTCGCACAAAGCAACAATCTCCTCCAGACGATAGTACTCATTCAGTCCAAGAGTGATTGCAATTTCATCCAGACGGTTTGCAGGAAGAATAACATCAAGGTTGGCAATACGACCGATAACCTTGATTCCCTTATACATGGTACCTGCCGGAACATTGTCATCAAGAATTCCGCGAATGATATATCCCCACTGCGGATTCTTAAGCACCCTGTCAATATACTCCTCTGCTGCACGGCTGTAGCCAACACAGATAATCTGTTTCTGATTCAGTCCGCGCTCTCTCATATTTTTGAGAAAAGCAAACATCAGCATACGGGAGCCCCATTGCAGTACAATATTGAAAAGGTAGAACATAATATAAGTAGATCTGGAAAATTCCCCCTCATCAATCATGTAAAAAGTAAACATAATGATAAGAAGCCCCAAACTGTTTGCCTTAATAATGTTCGCCAGCAGAAGACGGCGTCCCTGCATACGCATCGGTGTGTATAAAGTAAAAGCCTGATACAAAAGCAGATACAGCGGAATAATAAAGACAAGCCACATCATATATTGCTCGAAACTTCTCGCCCTGACCGCCGTATCTGAAAACGGCCCCACGAAACGTATAAGCCAGGCAAAAAGATAGGACAGACCTACTGCCACTGCGTCAACGAGCATATTCACCGGACTGAAATTTTTTTCATTGTCCACTAACAAGTTTTTTCACCTCGTTTTTTCATTACCTGATTTTTTCATAGCCTTTATATTATAATAGATATCCTGCAAAATCAACTAATCTCTGCCGGAATTTATAATTTTTTTATGAAAAAACAATTTTTATCCCCGAAAACGGCGAAGAATATTTATCCAGAGTTCCCACTGAATCTTGCAGTATGCCGGGAAGTGAGAAAAACAAAACGGCACTTTCCGACCCTTCCTGCTGATCTGAAATCCGTTTTTGATTCCTGCAATATACTCTCTGCCAAGTCCTTTACACGCAAAAAACAGAATTTTAACTCCAAATCCAGCCAGAAGAAACGGCAGATTCAGAACAATCTGTATGAAAGGCATATTTTTGTAAATCAGATATATATTATTTCTGGAAGAGTATCTTGTTTTAAACTGGTTATAGCGGGAACCGCTGGTTCCGCTGCCCACATGATATACCACTGCCTTCGGCACATACCAGTTTTCAAATCCGTAAATTCTGGCTCGATATCCGATATCCAGATCTTCCAGATAAGCGAAATGTTCTTCGTCAAAATAACCGATTTTATCCAGAATCTTCTTTCTGTAAATGGCGGCTCCTGCACAACAGGAAAATACTTTTTCTTCTTTTTCAAAAGCATGAATGTCTTTGCCTTTTCCTCGTGCATAAGCCCAGCCAAGAGCACAGTAATAATTTCCCGCATCATCAAGCTTGTCTCTGTCGTGAAACTGAATCATCTTCGCACTGCATGAGAACGCTTTTTTATGCTTTTTAATCGCACTTACCATTTCCTCAAGAAAGCTTTTTTCCGCTTCAATATCATTATTCAGAAGCAGAACATATCTGGAGCGGGATGCTTTTATCCCCTCATTCACTGCTTTGCAGAACCCGAAGTTCTCCGGCAGTTCTATTAAATGTACCCACGGATAATGTTCTGACACGAACGCGCAGCTCCCGTCATCAGAGCCGTTATCCACAAGAATCACTTCAAAATTTTTCATTGTCTGCTGTTCCAGACTGGCAAGCACACCGTCCAGATATGCCATCCCGTTATAATTAGGAATTATGACCGATACTTCCTGCATGTTTTCCTCCTAGTGTCTTCTGTCCCATCCCGGGAAGGGGCTTCAGTGAATAATTCCATTTCGTAAGAGACAGATTCTTATTATAGTATGGATCTCCATTCTTCAAAATATCAATCCAATGACATCTCATATACTCGATCTCCGTCTGGAAGCGCTGAACTTTTTCTTTACTGTCCTCCGCCCCTCTCGTCTTTGATTCCATATGATAAAGCTGCGCATAGGGATCATAGACAATAAGATAGCCTTCGCTTCTTACCTTCAGGCATAAATCCACATCATTGAACGCCACAGCAAGCTCTTCTGTGAAGCCTCCCGCTCTGTCAAAAGCCTCACGCTTCATCATCATACAGGCAGCTGTAACCGCGCTCATATCCTGCAGAATCGACGCCTTATGCAGATAGCCTGTACGGTCTGCAGGCATATCTACAAACATATGCCCCGCAATTCCGCCCATTCCGATCACACAACCTGCATGCTGAATCGTATCGTCCGGATAAATCAGTTTCGCACCTGCCGCTCCTACCTCCGGACGCTGACATACACTTAAAAGCTCCTCTATCCAGTCAGCAGTGATAGCTTTCACATCATTGTTCAAGAATAACAGAAAATCTCCCTTTGCATGAGAAGCTGCATAATTGTTGATAGCTGCGTAATTAAATTCTTTTTTCCAACGAAGCAACCTGACGTTCTCCTCATCGGAAAGTTCTTTATAATACCGAAAAATCTCCTCTGTGGTACTGTTATTTTCCACGATAAGAATCTCATAATTCCTGTATGTTGACTTTCTTATGGAATCCAGGCAGGTTTCCAATGTTTCTTTTTCATCCTTATTTGGAATAATAATTGAAATAAGCGGTTCTCCCTGCACCGGATATTTCACCCTGTAAAATCCCAGATCAGGCGTATGGCTGACCTCGCCTTTTGTTCCCGTTCGTTCAAGATGAGCCTCAATAGCTCTCTTCCCCGCATCAAACGCATACATCTTACTTGCAGGGTTGTCCGCAGTGGATGCCTTGTGTGTTCTCCAATGGTAAAGAATCTCCGGTATATGAAGGATTTCCCTTGCTTTTTCCACACAACGGAAAATAAAATCATAATCCTGCGCTCCATCAAACTCCTTCCTGAAGCCTCCTGCCTCTTCTATTACGCTTCGGCGCGCAAGAAAAAAATGACAGATATAATTATTGGAGCGAAGAAGATCCAGACTGAAATCCGGTTTCAAATGCGGTTGAAAATGTTCATCCAACTCTGTCGTTACCTTGTCTTCATCTGTATAAACAACATCTGCATTCGGATGTTTCTCCAGTGCAAGCGCAATCTCAAAAAGGGCATTCGGCGCAAGAAGGTCGTCATGGTCGAGAAGCCCCACAAATTCTCCTCCTGCCATTTGAAGAGCTACATTCGTATTCCCTGCAATTCCAAGATTTTCTTTCAGATTGCGGAACCGGATACGACTGTCCTTCGCAGCATAATCTGCCAGAACCTTCTGCATTTCTTCATCGTCAGGACTGGCATTTGCTATACACAGCTCCCAGTTTGCATAAGTCTGAGCCAGAAGAGACTCTATCATCTGTTTCAGGAAAAGAACCGGAGTTCTGTAAGCCGGGACAACTACGCTGAAAAGAAGCGGCTCCTTAAATTTCCTTTTCCTCTGCTGCTCCAGAGTCGCCTCATCCGGCGCATAAGCCTCATACCACGGTCCGTAGGGGACCTCTTCAGGTTCGAAACGCTCATGGAGTCTCACCCAGAATTCTTTCAGGCCGTAATGCTTCAGATAACGGAACCCTTTCTGTATTGTATATGGTGAAAGCTTCTTAAGAACCTTTCCCCACTGTATTCCTCCGCCTGACGGCTGTTTTTTACTCATAAACCATACCTCTGATACATATTAGTTACATTTTATTTTAACATTCTATTATATTTTTTGCAAGAAATGTGCTATACTATTAAAGATTTGAAATATTTTAGCATAGGAGTTAATACTGATTATGATAAAAAAGAAACTTACCGCTGCTGTTCTGGCTCTTGGAATCAGCGCTTCTCTTCTTTTCCAGATGCCTGTATCAGCAACTGCACAGGGCGCAGAACAGACCTCTTCCATTAAGACAAATGCAATCCCGGGCTGGCCTCAGGCGGCAGATATTTCGTCCACTGCTGCCGTAGTTATGGAATCGTCCACAAAGACTTCTCTTTTTTCCAAAAATGCAAACCAGCCTCTTTATCCGTCTGCTGCTGTCAAAATTATGACAACCCTCGTAGCTCTTGAGAACAGCCAGCTTACAGATACCGTTACCATGACGGCTACCGGAGTTTCCGGTGTTACAGACGGAGGTGTGAACATATCTGCCCAGCTTGATGAAACCTTTACTATGGAGCAGTGCCTTTATGCGATCATGGTTGCTTCCGCCAACGATATCGCACTTCAGGTTGCAGAACATGTGGGCGGCTCTGTAGAAGCCTTTGTCGAAAAAATGAACGCCCGTGCAAAAGAGCTCGGCTGTAAAGATACCATCTTTACCAATCCTACAGGACTTCCCGACGAAAATCAGCACACTACAGCCTACGATATGGCGCTGATCATGCGAGCAGCAATGAACAACGATACCTTCCGCACTATCGCCGCAGCCCAGTCCTATACCATTCCGGCTACCAACGTATCCGGCGGCGAACGTGCCCTTACCAATAAATTCACCATGACCAATACTGCAGACCCTGCCTATTATCAGGGATGTCTGGGCGGCAAGGAAGGATACACTCAGGCGTCCGGCAGTACCCTTGTATGCGCGGCTTCCAGAAACGGAGTCACTCTTATCTGCGTAGTGCTTAACGGCGCAGCCGGAGTCACAGACGACGAAGCCATTTCTCTTTTAAATTACGGTTATGACAATTTCGGCAGGCTGGAACTTCCGGACGAAGACCTGAACAGGATTTCCGGAGGAATCGTTTTTGTTCCAAACGGCGCCTCTGCGGACAGCCTTACCTTCAAGGATAAAGAAAAAGGCGATAAAATCCGCAGAAGCTATTATTTCGGAGATACAAGAGTCGGAACTGCCACTCTCGAAAACGAGGTTGCAGCAGAAGACACCAAAGCAGAAATTGGCGAAAAAAATATGAAAGAGGCAAAAGACTTTTCTGCCACCAGAAACAACACCATGTATTATGTTATTGGCGGAATCGGAATTTCCGTTCTCCTCCTTCTTCTCTTCCTTATGATCCGTATCATCAAATCGTGATAAAAAAAGGATGAAAAACCGGCAAAATCGGTTTTCCATCCTTTTTTATTTCATCAGGTCAAAAGATTCAATCCGTCTTTATATGTCATGAACCAGATTCCTATATACACATAAATCATAATTCCCAAAAGTATTACTGTAATTATACGAATTACCCGCTCTGTCTGTTCCGGTTTTATAAAATGCTCTAACACATTCTGAAGACCTTTCGTTACAAAATACATCATAGGAATCAGCATGGGCATAAGATAACGTCCCTGAGGCTGATAATCAGAATAGTAGGAATTATACAGAGACAGAGCAAACGGTATCACTCCTGCCGCAGCCATCACCCCTGTAAACAGACGGCTTTCTCTCTTCCTGTTCCCTGCCTTTTTTCTGAAAAAAATTCCTCCTGCCCCAATCCAGAACAGAAATGCATAAAAATAATACTGCCACTGGCGCATATAAACAGCCATATGCCCGAATACACCTACAAAACTCTTCCAACTCACTGCAAACCACTGCGATTCTCCGAAAAACATTGCTGCCAGAGAGGTTCCTGTATTTGCCGGTGTCCGGCGCATAGAAGGCTTCAGACTGTCTATTGCGTACATTTCCGCATACTCCGTACTGATTTTCATTCCCAGAATATCTCCATCATACAGGAAATAATTCCTAATGAAATACCAGGACGTGAGAAACAGTACAAGCGCTGCAATAAAAAGAGATTTACCTGCAATTTCTTTCAGCGGCTTCTTTTGCATAAACAAACTACCGAAAAGAAAGAAGATGCTGCACAGAATAAACCCGTAGGAATTAAAATATGTAAGCGTACAGATTACAATTCCTGCTGTAATCCCGATACAGCTTCTGATATTCCAGCCGGATTCACTCCCGCATATCCACATGTATACGATTACTGCTGTTCCGAATAAAGCCAGCGCATCATTATTGATATAGGTAGAAAGGTAAAGAAACTGGGGCAGAAGACTTACCAGCGCCACAAACAGTTTCCTGTATTTTTTTTCAAACAGCTTTTCACTGATCAGTATACTCATCCATATCGTTCCCGTACCCGCCAGAACACTGACCATTCTGGCTGCAAACATGGCAGAACCTTTTGCCTGCGTAAATACAGCCATAACAGACATAAAAATCGCCTGCAGAATATAAGTAAGCTGAGGTCCGAAACCATAGGAAATTCCCCACTGGGGATTGCGAAGCGCCTCATCTCTCCCGTCAGGGAGACTGTGATATCTGGCAATATATTCCGGTATCTGGAAACGCATTCCCTCATCCGGCGCAGCCTCAAAGGGCATTACAAGTGCCCAGAACGCCAGCAGAATAAAGAGGATTCCTGTAAAAACAAGCTGTGCTTTTCGCCTTTTCATCCAGACTGTCAGTTCTTTTTTCAATTTTCCCCTCCAAATACTGCATTTACTTTTTTCTCAAGGAAGATTCTGTAAGCTTTGGTTCCCTCAATATAGGAAAGCTTCTTTTCCTTTGCTTTAAGTTCCTCCATCTGCGCTTTCATAAGCGTCCGTCCATCCTCCTGTTCACCGATGGAATATGTGATGTGAAGCTTTTCCGGTTTCATCCCCTCAGGAATATCCCATATAATCTGAGGGTCTTCCTCTGCAAAAACATAACTTTCCTGATAAACCATCATCGCATTATGGCGAAAACCAATCGGCTCGACTCTCTTTTCTTCCCCGTTCACTGTAAAGAAAAAAGAAAAATCATGAATCGTTACCGGTACGTTCAGAGGATCAAGACGAATCATTCTCACGTCTTTAAACTCCTTCAGATCAATCTGCAGATCAATTTTTTCTCCTGCTTCGAAATCCAGACATACTGCATTTTCAAAGGATGCATCCTCACTGATATAGAGCTGGACAACACTGCAGGATTGTTTTGCCCATTCAGAAAGAGTATGTGACTTCTTTGCATATTTTTTCAGTGCCTTATGGAAAGATTTCTCCCCACCGGAGGTATAAGCATTAAATGCCTCGTTCATCTGCCCGTAGATTTCCTGTTCTTTCCTGCCCAGGCCGAATTTGCCAAACAGCTCATCTCTTCCTGCAAATGCATTCATTCCTTCACCGTTTCGCACATAAAGCGCAAGCGCAGCCCTGTAGTAAACAAATTCTACAGGAACCAAAAAATCAAACATCCACTCATAATCAATGATACGGTTTTCTCCATTCGGAAGAAGAATCAGATTATCCAGAGTCAGATCAATATCCAGTTTTCTGCAGGCTTTCTTTTCTTTCAGTTCCGGAATTTTCCCGAAAACTGCTTCAAATTCTGCAGAAGTTTCAAACTCTGCAAACTCCTTACCACAGCTTTCCTCCACCAGAGTCTTATACGTTTCAAGAAGACCGTCGAATCGGGTTCTGTCTCCGTCTTCAACCGCTTGCAGAATCTGTGTGTAATACGTCACACCTTTTACAAAAGGAAAACGCACTCCATCTTCAAATGGTTCACATTCTGTAAAAAGAGTTACGCCTTTTTCACGGAAATATTTACAGTTCTCATATAAAGCAGCGACATGAGGTGCTGCAGAATCTGTAAGGGGACGCTTCTGCGCAAACTTTTCTCCGTTTTCCAGATAAATGGAAGTCTCAATCTGAAAACGTACATCCCTCTCTCTTGTAAATTTCGAAAAGATTTTCTTCAATTTGACACCTCTACTTTCTGCCTGCTTCAATGAAATATGAATTTGCAAAAAAGTCGAACTTACCTGCATTTACCACATTTCTGAACACAGAAGTCTCGTCAAACAAACGCAGACGATCTGCGTCGTAGGATTCCAGGGAACATACCAAATCTTCCGGCGACGGCAGATAGTCGTCTGAAAAGATCTGCTGAGGAAACTTATAATCAGGGAACGGATAATAAAATTGTGTTTCCCCGTAACCTGCCGAATTTAAAATTTCCTTCAACTCCTCTTTTCCAAATGTTCGCACCTTGCTGTCTGTCTGATGATACCCTTCCAGACCGTCAAAGAATCCTCCTGTATGGTCTTCCCTGCAGCCTGCCCAGTATTTCATGCCGAATTTATTCTCAATGGCTATAAGAACCTTTCCATCTGGCTTGAGAAGCTTCGCAATATTTTCCAGAAATCCTCTGAAAGGCTCTGTTCCTTCTGTATAGTATGCAGCATATTCCATCACGCCGATAAGCGTAATATAATCAAATTTTTCTTCCAGAACAATATCATTAAAATTCCCCACCATAATACGCACATTGTCACACTTCTGATTCCTGGTCGCATTGATAAGGGAACGACGACGGGACAGATCCACACAGGTGACAGACTTTGCCTTTTTAGACAAACCACCTGTGATCGCACCGCAGCCTGCACCGATCTCCAAAACGCTGGCATCCTTTTTAAAGGGATACCACTCCACTATATTCTGCCTGATCGGAGAAAAATGATATAAGACCGGCCATCTTTTATCCTCTCGGATAATCCTGTCCACATCCGGATCTTTCTGAATCAGAGAAAGAAGCACATCCTCTATCTCTCCATCGCTGTACTGGTCTGTTCCTTTATAAAATGTATAATCCAACACTACATTTCCAATTCTCTCTTCCACATAAACCTCCTACAGCAAAGTCTTAATCTCATCAATAAAGGAAAACAACTCTGTGTTTTCCAGATATTTCGGGTTGGACTCTCTGTGCTGTACCGTAGCTGTATATCCATCACATATTTCTTTCAGACGTCTTGCCATATTAACCGGGCTGATATTATCCATGGAAATAATATTTTCATTGAAATCTTTTAAATTCTTATTTGCAAATGTATTTGTCATAACCTTGATATCAAAAACAGACATTTCCAGAGGCGGATAACTTGGATGAGGGGACGCCATCAGGGAAATTCCTGCATAGGATTCTCTCAGAGTTCGCGCGTACTCCTCCAGAGTAAGTTTGCCCACAGAGCGGATTGCCATTCCGTTTCCAAGTTCTACAGGCTCATGCTGTTCTCCTGCAGAAAGAATCGTCCATTCTTCTGCATTTTCCTGCATTGTCACCCATTTTTTCAGAATCGCAACAATCAGGTTAAATGCATTTCTCTCGGTTCCCGGTCTTCCGTAAAGAAGAATCTGTTTCTTTTTCTCTACTGTTTCCCCTTCTTTCGGAAGCTGAGCTTTCAAACTTGCATTGAGCACAGGCTCAAAGACAAATTCATGAGCAAAAGAAAAACCGTTATTTTTGAAATAATCATGGAGAAGTCCTGTATTGAACACTCCAATCTGCGGATAACGATTCTTATAGGTCGCCTCCGCAAGAAGATACCTGGATGACCAGGGATAAAATCCCGGCTCAAAGTCCTGAATAAAATTAATAAAAATATTTGGTACAATTCCTTCTTTTTCTTCGAATTCCTCATAAGCTTCCTGCGCACAGTGTGCAGTCCACCAACCCGTAAACATAAAAATATCATTTACGGAAACAGGAATACTTTTGCCTGCGCGGTCACTGTACGCTACAATCTGCTTTCTTTCCAAAGAGTCTTCTGCCATATCCACAAAAGTGTACACATCGCTGAAATTCTTCTTTGCCTCCTCGGAGGGTGCAGCATCCACCAGAATCATACGCATGGCATAGCCAGTCTTTTCTCCTAACTCACCGAAAAATTTCAGCGCTGTAGATATTCCGCCAAATACATGCTCCGGATTAATGGACGGAACAAGAAGATTAATTCTTTTTTCAGGGAAATCTATCTTACGGAAAGTATAAGGAGTGATTTCCGCAATATTCGTATCCATTGGAGTTGTCTTCTCAATTGCTGCATGAGCAGCTTTGCGAATCACTCCTTTTACTAAATTTTTCATTTTCTCCTCCTGCCTGCGTCCTGTTTTTTTACTGACACTTTCGGGACGCTGCTCATATAATCAAGATTTTCGTTATAGTAAGGGTCTTTCAGACAGTTATAAGCCATATACATCTCGTGGGAAAGAGTAAAATCAACCTCCGGAATATCTTTCGGGTCACGACTCTTGGATTCATAATGATACAGCCTTACATAAGGATCATAAATATTGACCTTTCCACACTGCAGCGCACGAATACAGATTTCCACATCGCTGCCGCATACAATGAAATTCTCATTGAATGTCCCAATTTCCTCAATTGTTTTTCTGGAAATAGCCATACATGCCCCCGTCACTGCGGTCACGTTTCTGGTCACCATAGGAGACATGAACGGAGAACCGTAATGCACCGGCTTCATCCCCTTAAATACATGATCTGCCCATCCTCCGATTCCGCAGACAACGCCTGCATGCTGAATCGTTCCATCCTCATACAGGAGAAGCCCTCCAACTACTCCACAGTCAGGGCGAAGCGCTTTTTCTGTAAGACGGGTCATCCACTGAGGTGAAATTACTTTCATATCGTTGTTCATGAAAATAAAAACATCGCCTTTTGCCTGTTTCATACCGAAATTATTCAGTAAGGACCAGTTAAACGGAAGCTCTGCTTTCACTACGCGAACATTGCTGTATTTTTCTGTAACTTCCTCAAAATATCGGAAGGTTTCTTCTTTCTCTGAGTTGTTGTCCAGAATCAGTACTTCATAATTCGGATACTCGGTCTTCTCCTCAATGCTGTCGATTACCTCACGAAGATAATTCACAGCATCCTTTGTAGGCATGATAATGGACACCAGAGGTTTCTCTTCCAACTTGTATCTCACATCATAAACAAATAAATCTTCTGTCTCAAAAGCTTCGGCATTTCCCTTTCCAAAGGTACGTTCCAGATGCTCGGAAACTGCCATCAGCCCTGCAGTCTGAGCATAAGGTTTGGAATCAGGATTTGCCGCCGTAGAACTTGGAAGCGCTCTCCATGAATAACAGATTTTGGATACATGCTGAATATTATCTGTCTTCTCACTCATACGAAGAAACAGATCGTAATCCTGACTTCCGTTAAACTTGCTTCGGAACCCGCCAACCGCCTTGAAAAGACTTCTTCTAAAGCCCAGAAGATGTCCCACATACATTTGACTTCTCATCAGGTCAGGTGACCAGTCCGGCTTAAACAGCGGCTCTCTGTGATTACCATTTTCATCAATAATATCCTGATCGCTGTAGATAATATCCGCCTTTGTATTCATAATATTCTTATAAAATCCGAAAAGAGCAAAAAAAGACAATTCATCGTCATTATCCATAAGCACAAGATAATCTCCGTCTGCCATTTCTGCAGCCGCATTTGTAGCCTCAGAAATACCGCAGTTTTTTTCCAGCATCTTAATATGGATTTTCGGATCATCTATCTTTTTTAAATATTCCCTTGTCTCTTCTTTTGTAGAACAGTCATCGGCAATACACAATTCCCAGTTGACATAATTTTGATTCTGTACCGACTGTATTGCCTTTTCCAGCCATTTTACCTCAACATTATAGACAGGCATGATAACAGAAAATTTAATCTCTCCATTAAATGGCCCCTTCTTTTCCAGCCCCACAAGATAGCTGAACACATCCGGGTTTGTCTCATATTCCGCTCTGCCTTTTAAATTCTCCATAAATCCTGCAGCGCCGTGGTTTTTCAGATATTTCACGCCTTTGAGCAGGGTTTCCGGTTCCCTGATACACAGGCCTGCCATAGCCGCCAGTTTCTTTAATTTAGCCATTTGTAACGCTCCTTGTATACTTCACCTTTGAATCCATATCACAGTATCCCACCGTTGTCTTATCGGCAATCACCTGAAGGCAGCAGATATCGTAAAGGCGATGATAAACTACCAACTCATCGTTTTCAAATCCTGTACAACCAAGGGAAATCAACTGCTGTCCTCCCTGAAGAATCATTTTCTGGGTAAAAGCCACTTCAATGGTTTCCCCTGCCTCCACGTATCCTGTATCAATTTTTTCAATTCGGGTATTTGTTCCCGTAAGTTCATTTCCCTTTAAATCCTTGATAGAAAAGGCGAAAATCGGATTCTCAATGCGCTGGGCAAATTTCACCCGCATTTTGATTGTAAAATCCGACATCTTGTAAATAGTATTTGTGATATTTCCGCTGTTGTCAAAAATCCCAAAGGAAATAATAGTTGCTCTTCCATCCCCGTAATCCTCATGATTAGGATTAATAAGCATAGAATCCTGCCAGGAATCTGCACTTACCTCTGTCGTTGTAATCTCCGATGTAAGCTCCTCCATCATATGCTCGTCAAGAACTGCTGCATCCGGAGCCTGTCCTACAAGAACCTTCTTGTAGAGATCGATCATCGGCTTAGTCGGTCCCTGCGCATACAACCCTCCATTATTGATGATAATACAGCGCTCGCAGTATTTCATCACACTTCCCATATCATGGGTGACAAAAAGGACGGTCTTTCCGCTGTTCTTCAGTTCTTCCATTCTTTTATAACATTTCGCCTGAAAAAAGACATCACCTACAGATAATGCCTCATCAATGATCAGGATATCCGGTTCCACGCTAATTGCAACCGCAAAGGCAAGGCGTGCAAACATACCGCTGGAATAAGTTTTTACCGGCTGCTTCACAAAATCCCCGATGTCCGCAAATTTCAGGATCCCATCCAGCTTCGCATCCATCTCCTCTTCTGTAAATCCCATCATAGTACCGGAAAGATAGGCATTCTGGATTCCGTTATATTCCGGATTAAAGCCTGCGCCAAGTTCCAGAAGAGCAGAAATTTTTCCATTAATCTCTACTTGTCCGGAGGATGGCGTCAGAACTCCTGTAATGACTTTTAAGAGCGTGGATTTGCCCGCCCCGTTCTTTCCGATGATTCCAAGCATCTCGCCTTTCTTCACTTCAAAAGATACATCATTTAAGGCGTGGAAATCTTTGTGATAGGATTTTTTTCTTATACTGAACGCTTCTTTCAGTCTCAAAGAAGGTTTATCGTAAAGACGGTAAACCTTGGAAACATTTGAGACCTTAATCGCTGTTTCTTTCATTCGTTTATACTCCATTCAGACTGTTTATAGTACATCTGAGAACTGTGGTTTCAGTTTTTTGTAAACTCTGCTGCTGATAAAAAAGAGAACAGACACAAAACACCAGAAATACAGAGTAAGTCCGCCCCGTTCCCAGACCCATATTTTGTCAACCATTGCATCACGATATCCCTGCACAATATAAAACATGGGATTTAATTTCAGAATTCCCTGAATGACTGCCGGTACTCTGGATGCCATATCCTGAAAGTTCCACATAATAGGCGTCATCCATACTCCAACCTGCATAGCGATTCCCACAAGCTGAGTGGTATCTTTAAAAAACACAGTCACAGAAGCTGTAAAATAGACGATCGCCAGACACAGCATCACCATAGCAAATGAATAATAAAATACCTGGATAAAAGTAATTCCCGGGAAATTCCCACTGATAAGATAGGCGACAGCCAAAATCCCAGCAAAAAAAACATGTACATATAAAGAAGATAATACCTTTACAAGAGGCAGAATTTTAATATCAAACATTACTTTTTTTACCAGATAATTATATTCAAGAAAACAATTGGTTCCGTTGATCACTGCTTCTGAGAAAAAGAACCAGGGTACAAGCCCTGCCATCAGCCAGAGGACAAAAGGTACGTCCGTATTTGTCATCGGTCCGGGCTTTAGCGCAAGCTGAAAAACAAACCAGTAAAGAAGGATTGTGACAAGGGGCTGGATAAAGCCCCAGACAATCCCGAAATAAGAGCCTGCAAACCTTGTTTTAAAGTCATTTTTCGTCAGATAGGCGATCAGTTTTTTGTTATTTATCATATGATTTTTTTTCTGATCCATTCAAAAAGTCCTTTTTATCTATTATTCTGACAGTTTAATTATTTTTCGCTGTTGTACTGGGCAAAGCTTCCCCATTTCTGGTCTTTCTCGGAAAATATAAGCTCTACACCATCCTGAACAGGCCACTCTACACCAATCTCCGGGTCATTCCAGATAAGACCGCCCTCATCGTTTGGATGATAAAAGTCAGAGCACTTATATGCAAATTCCGCATTATCGGAGAGCACCAGAAATCCATGTGCAAATCCCTTAGGAATAAAAAACTGTTTTTTATTTTCTGCGGAAAGAATTACACCATACCATTTGCCATAGGTTTCTGAATCCTTGCGAAGGTCTACAGCCACATCAAAAACTTCACCGCTTACCACGCGCACTAGCTTGTCCTGAGGGTAATTGATCTGGAAGTGGAGTCCGCGAAGAACCCCCTTTCTGGAACTGGACTGATTGTCCTGTACAAACTGTACGTCAATTCCTGCTTCCTTAAAATCATTGTAATTGTAGGTCTCCATGAAATAACCGCGTTCATCCCCAAAAACTGCCGGTTCTACTACTTTTAAACCTTTAATATCGCCGCACTGTGTTACCGTAATTTTTCCCATTTTATTTTCCTCTTTTCTATATAATCTCTTCGAAAATATTTCCAAACTGCTGTGCTTTCCTCTAATCTTCGTAGTATCTGCGTTCTTTATGATCTTTGATTGCAAGAAGGATACAAAGAATGATAAGAATGATCACCATGACCGCCATGACTCCCAAAAGTATTCTGGCTGTATCAGAAAGACCGTTTTCTTTTGCTTCCTCAACAGGCGTCTGTCTCATTCTATCTGTCTGTTCTTCCGTAATCTGCTCGTCAGAACGTACCTCCGGAGCCGGAACCGCCTCCTGCTTCACACCGCGTCCAACTCTATAGTTATCCACAGCATAAAACTGGCGCACTTTATCTCCGGATTTTTGTTCACTTATCTGGAGATCTGCCACTGACATTCCGTTGGGGATTACCACGCTCCCTCCGTTTACCGGAATCTTCTGAAAATTCTCATATCCGTATTTCATAAGATACTGGGTATCTACTCCCGCCTGATTGATATCCACATCATTCAGCACTACTGAAATATAAATAACTCCATTTTTTTTCACTGCTGTGGCAAGACTGCTTCCTGCCTCCTGAGATACAGAAAATGTACCGCCCATACAGTCCGGATCAAAAATACTCGAATATTTGGAGCGGATCGGATGATAGGTTGACACGGACCGTTCCATACCGTTGAGATTCGTAGGACCTACCGTGAGCTTCGATGTTCTTATTATTTTTCGGAACATTTTATTCTTTAAGCCCTCTCGAAATATTTTGGTCATATCTCGGGCTGTCGTATACTGATTCGGATCGAAATTTCCGCCCGCATTGGTAAAATTCGTGTTTTTACAACCAATTGCTTTTGCTCTCTCGTTCATTTTTGCAACAAACTGCGCCTCAGACGGTCCCAGATTTTCAGCAACCTGAGCTGCAATCTCATATGAATTTTCCAGGGTCATAGCCTTCAGACACTGTTCCATAGTCAGTGTTTCTCCTGCCACAAGCCCCAGATTTTTTTCCGGATCTGCCTTAGCAAGACAGATGTCTGTAAAAGTAACCTGATCTGTGAAAGCAGAATTTTCAACTGCCAGCAGAATTGTCATCAGCTTCGTGAGACCGGATGGAGAAATGCGCTGGTCTCCTCCTTTACTGTAAATAACAGTTCCGGTGGAAAATTCCATCAGAATACCGCTTTCGGCCATCAAGTCAGAAGCTTTCGGCCACGGCGGTATATCATTTGTCTCAATTGCAGCCTTTATTTCCTGATCCACAACTGCCGCCTGTACAGGCAGGGCAGCCACTATGATCCCTGCCATCACCGAGCAGAGTACTTTTTTCCATTTTTTCATATTGTTCTCCCGTAATTAAAATTCGTCAAACGCAGCAAGTACATCGACAATTCTCTTAACCTGTTCCATATCCAAATTATAAAACATGGGCAGTCTTAACAGACGCTCACTCTCTCTGGTCGTATATACATCTTCTCCTGAAAATCTACCGAACCTGAGTCCTGCAGGAGAAGAATGAAGCGGTACATAATGAAATACGCTGTTGATTCCATTTTCCCGAAGGTATCTGAGCAGTCTTGTACGAACATCCATATTCCTTACTTTCAGATAATACATATGCGCATTATGGGTACATCCATCCGGAACGAAAGGCTGTTCTATCTTTCCTTCGTCAGCCAACCCCTTCAGATTTCTGTGATAGTAATTATATATTTCCATACGCTTACGGCTGATTTTGTCTGCCTCTTCCAACTGTGCGTAAAGATAAGCCGCATTCAGCTCACTTGGAAGATAGGATGAACCATAGTCCATCCAGCGGTACTTATCTACCTGTCCCCGAAAAAAACGACTCCTGTCTGTTCCCTTTTCACGGAGAATTTCCGCCTTTTCCAGATATTCTTCCTTCTGAAAAAGAAGCGCACCACCTTCTCCCATGGTGTAATTCTTCGTCTCATGAAAGCTGTAACAGCCGAAATCACCAATTGTTCCAAGAGCTCTGCCCTTATAGGAAGCATCCACCCCCTGCGCCGCATCCTCGATAACTTTCAGATCATACTTCAGAGCCAACTTCATAATTGTATCCATTTCACAGGCAACCCCTGCGTAATGAACAGGTACAATCGCCTTCGTTCTGGGTGTAATCGCCTGTTCAATAAGCTGTTCATCTATATTCATTGTATCCGGTCTGATATCCACAAATACAATTTTTGCACCACGGAGCACGAAAGCATCTGCTGTGGAAACGAACGTATAGGATGGCATGATTACCTCGTCGCCATCCTCAATTCCAGCCAGATATGCTGCCATTTCAAGGGCATGGGTGCATGAGGTTGTAAGCAATGTATGATTTATCTTAAACCTTTCCTCCATCCATCTGGAGCACTTCTTCGTATAAATCCCGTCTCCGCAGAGCATTCCGCGCTTTACGGCATCCATGATATAATCCATTTCTTTCCCTACAAACGCAGGTCTGTTAAAATCAATCATTTATATCCTCTGTATTTTGTTATAATGAATTTAGTTCCGTATCCTTATTATTTTCTCACAATCACACTGTAAATTCAATGTATATTTTCGCCAAAACTTATGTTATATCTTCCGGGTAAGCATTTTATTTTTTCTTTTGGTACTGCTTGATGCAGACACCGTTTTTATCAAAAACAGAAACAACGTTTTTGGAACTTGTAAGGGTTATATTTTCTGCTCTTGTCCCGGAATTAACAGATGTTCCTTTGTAGAAGTAATATTTTTTTCCGTCAATCGTTGCCCAGCCTTTATGGGCAATTCCCGATTTGCTGAAATAAAATGTTTTCATTTTTCCGTTAATTTTTACTTTGTGGAATCCGTTTGCATAACGTGCGCCATCCGCACCATAATAACAAATATTTCCTTTTGTATCTACAATTCTGCGGTTTGTATACATAGCGCCTGTTTTTGTACTAAAGCGATAATATTTCCCGTCGATTTTTTTAACGCCCGTAACCTTTCTGTTATTTACATAATAGTAAGTCTTTCCGTTTTCTTTTCTCCAGCCGTTTATGGAACCCCATTTATTTCCGTCAATATCAATTGAAGGATGACTGGAAGGTTTATATCCGGATGCTGTATATTTTCTCGGCTTGATAATCTTCGTGTAATCTACGAAGCCAAAATTTATATCCACATTATCATCAATACCATCAATCAGCCCCTTTGTAGGATTTAAAAGTCCGCCCCCATATCCATCTGTACACTGCCAGATTGTATAATCATAATCTTCATGGGAAGGAGCCGGAATCTTATCTCCGTATTTCGCAAGCCATACATCGTATTCTCCAAGGATATCCCAATCCACCTCATTGTCATACCAGTTGGTATTACAGTATACCATAGGATAATAACCTGCTTTTTTTACTTCCTCGCAGAACGTCTTTGCAAGATTAGAAACCTGCTTTCTTGTAAGACCTTCCATTCTGGAATCTTCCAAATCGAATACAACCGGGTAGGATACCTTGTAGCCATCCATTTTTTCGATGGCAAGCTTCGCTTCCTCCAGAGCCTGATCTGTGGTGGTTGCCAGACTGTAGACATAGGTTCCCACCGGAACTCCTGCCTCTTCTGCCTGAAGCATATTATAATCGTAGGATTTATCCATGTGTCCCGTTCCATAGGAAATACGTATAAAAGCAAAATCTACATCGGATTTTTTTATTTTTTTCCAATTTGGCCTGCCCTGCCATTCAGATATATCAATCCCCCTTGTAATTGCCCCCGGAATTTTCTTCCCGATTCCATTGTAACAGACACCGTTTATTTTCTTCCATGCCTTGGGGTCTATTTTCTTTTTTTCGTCCTTATCCTTCGCAAAAGCTGCAGGAACTCGTTCTTCCTCCGCCACTGTGTCCCATCGCTGATATCCCGATGACTGCGCTGAAACCGTAGCTGTGAAACCGGCTGTACTTACAACTGCAGCAGCCAGAGCCGCTGCTAACCATTTTTTTAATTTTTTCATTTTCAGTCTTATCCCCTTTGTCTTTATACCCTATCCTGTTTCTGAGCAGAGTACGGCAATTTTAAAATAAGTTACAATTATATTACATTTTATTATACACATCCCTTTCTTAAATATCAAGTAAAAAAGGCAGTGTTTCCGGGAGCTCACTGCTCCTGAAACACTGCCTTGCCTATAAGTCTAAATTGCCGGGTCTGTCGGATCAAAGTTATATGGGTACTTCAACGGAACAAGCGCTCTTCTTCCAAGAGGTCCCTTCATAGCTTCGTTACTGTTTGCTTTACCATCAAACACATATAATCTGCCGCCTCTGCTGTGCTCATATACCCATTTCGCATCTGCTACACATGCACGAATACATCCATGGGACGCAGGTTTTCCAAGCATATTATATGCATCTGCCGGAAGATTATAATGATTTGCCTGTGCACAGGCTACAGAGTGCACGAAGATTCCGCCCTGTCCGGCGCCATCTACATGAGTTCCGTACTGTCCCCAGGATGGCCCCATGAGAGCCTGCCATCTGCCATACGGGGTCAGATTGTACGGCCCTCCCAAAGGAGTCGGTGTACCCGGAAGTCCTACTGATACACGGATTGATTTCACGGGGACTGTCTTCGCAGCATTGTAAACTGTCATTACACCATTGACACGGTCTACTGTATAATAATACGGCTGTTTGTAGATATTTGTAAGGTCATTGATTCTGTATCCGTTTTTGTCAAAATAATACAGAAGACCATCAATCCATTTGCTTCCGTTCTTAACAAAGTCATCTCCGTCCGGATTGATATATTTCACCTGATTCTTCGCATTGCTCACGATTACCCAGCCCTGAGTAAATTTACCGTTGGCATCCAGATAACCGTTTACTCCGTTTTTCTTGATAAATTTCTTTGTCACTGCTTTGTAATCATCAAAGTAGTAGTAATTACCGCTGATTTTTTTCCATCCGCTCTTTTTCAGAACACCATCGGCATCTGCATAGTACCATCTGTTTCTGTAACGAACCAAAGTGCTCTTGTACATTTTACCGCGATGTGTTTTTTCATCGGATACAGCGAACAGATATTTTTTTCCGTTAATCTCCTGGATTCCGCCGGCAAGTTTTCCCTTGCTTGTGAAATAGTATCCGGAAGAGGTAAGCTTATTGATATAATGATTTCCTGAAGATGGGAAATAGAACCATCCTGAAAATTTACCTTTGGAATTCGGAACTTTCTGCCATCCCTTCTTCTCCTGTACGCGTCCTGCGGAAGAACCGAAATAATAGTATCGGTTTCCGGCACCTTTGCATACATGCCATTTATTCTTCCAGGTTGCGCGCTTGCCGTCAGAAGTGAAATAGTATCTGTAATCTCTGTACTTTACAAGTCTGTCTCTATATATCACACCTCTGGAATCCGTGCAATAGTATGCCCCGTTTGCAGCCTTTTTCATGGTACTCTTGATAATATATCCGTTCTGATCGATCAGATACGTATAATTTCCCATTTTATCAATATCAAGACGAGTCGCAATAATTCCGCGCTCAAGCGCTTTACCTATATCTTTCGGATTTGTGACACCCTGGTTATAATATACCCATCTGTCACCCTTTGACGTCTTATGAGTGAGCCAGCCTTTATAATACATCTTTCCTGGTATTTCCCCCTCTGAGACTACGGGCTGGAAATAATATTTCGAGGAAGAGGAACCTGCCTTCAGAGTAATCTCTCCCGTTCTCGGTGTTCCGTCTTCTTTCAGACAATAATAATCATTTCCGATTTTATAATAACCTGTATATCTGCCCTCCTGCTTATAAAGAGCATCTACCTGGGATACAGTCATATATCTGCCATTCCTGTCATAGTGACGGAAAGTACTTCCTGTCCATGCCCAGTCATCTCTTATCTGCTGCCCCAGACTGGAAGAATATGGACTGATTTCCTCTCCTTCAAATTCTGGATAAACCGCTGCATTGGCAATATCTCTGAACCAGAATTCCGTATCCTCTGTCTGTCCGAGATTTCCACTCTTTACCTCTTTCTGCCCTGTTACAAGGTAACCATTCTCATCAAAAAGGTAGTATCCGTTATGTACTGTATTTTTATATTCTGTGGAAATACAGAGAATTCCATCCGCCTCTGTATAATAATCGGAAGTTGCCTGTGCAGGCGGAACTTCCTCCGGCTGCGGAGCTGTTTCGGTTTCCGGAACCTCTCCTGCATCCATTCCTTCCGCGTTATCTGCTTCCAGGATTTCTTCTCCTGACAAAAAAGCTGTCTCTCCATCTTCAGCAACATCCAATGGAATCTCTTCCTGTGCGGAAATTTCCTCCTGTTTCTGTTCAGAGGAAACTGCTTTGCGAAGCTTAAAGTGCTCTCCATCTTTCTCCCATGCCTGCGCATCTACAAGAATAGCATCTCCTGCTTCTGCCAGAGGAATCTCTTCCTCCATTACTCCTGGAAGGAATTCCTCCTCTTCTGCCGGTTTATCCTGAACAGCCGTATCCTGGAATCCTTCTTCTCCCACGTTTGACTCCGGAACATCTTCTCCTGAAGAGAAAATATCAGAAACATCTTCTGCAGATTCTTCCTGTGCGGAATCTGTACCAAACTCTGTTTCTTCTCCTGCTTCCATTAACGCTGAACCCGTCTCCTTTTCAGAACCAAAGGATGCTGCACCTGCCGGCGAAACCATAGTCAGGCACATTGAGATACTAAGAAGAACTGAAATTAATTTTCTTTTCATAATAACTCCTCCTTTAAAATTTACACCTGTATCTTACCATTTCATTCCCCGAGTCCGCTCTCGACTGCATTTACGAGGGCATTCATAGCCTCTTCCTCATCTTCTCCCTCACAGATAAGTTCTATCTCATTTCCGCACTTCACACATGCCCCAAGTACACTGAGAACACTTTTTGCATTTGCAATGCTGCCATTAAAAATAAATGAAACCGAACATTTATATTTCATAGCCTCCTTGCATAGATTCCCTGCAGGTCTTAAATGAAGACCTGTAGGGTTTTTGATCGTCACCTTATGCCTGATCATCTTTTATACACCCCTATTCTGTATAATTTCTTAGCTATCTGCTGCTTTTATTCCTCTTCCTCCACAACTGTTCCTGCTGAAATCACGACTTCCGTAACCACATCGTCCACCAGTTCATAGCCTTCAGGCAGCTTAATGTCAACGGGAACCTCGTAGCTTCCTTCTTCCTTCCCTTTCAGGTCAATAGAAACTTTAACGTCCTTCTCCACATTCAACTTGTCTAAATTGTCACCTTCTGACTTGATACGAATTTCAATCTGCGCAGTCTCAAAAGCAATCTGAAGATCTTTCGGTTTATTCTTCACTTCAATTTCTTTCGTAAGGAAGTCAAACGCCTCACTGCCGAACGGAAGAATATTTACGGTTACCCATACATCTTCACTGGAATCGCTGACAAGCTTCAGTCCTGCCGGAAGAACATCGATAAGACTTACCTTAATCTCCGCATCTCTGGATTTCCCGGAAATATCTACCTCTTCCCCTGGAATTTCAATCACATTATTATTCTGCGCCAGCGTATCCAACGCCTCCTGACTTCCTGCCACACTGATCGTATCCGGAAGCGTATTCACTGTTCCTACCTGATATCCGTCTGCCGGTTCACCCATATAAGCTGCTGTAAGCTTCACATCTTTGCGCACCTTCCACAGTTTCGCTGATACAGTCACTTTTCCATTATTCTCTATTCTCAGAGAATTCATCTCTGCATCTGTCAACGGATCCTGATTCCTATCGTAAATCGTTAGTATTTTATCCTGTGAAAAATCTTCGCTTCTTCCTGTCACGTTTATAGCAGCACTTACTCTGTCTATTTTACCCATTAGAGACTTCGGCCCTGTAATCCTGACTTTCTCCGGATTGGAGGTAAGTGTTCCCACTTCATAATCTCTGGCAGGTTTCGATTCGCTCTTGCTCACATTGACAACAAATTCCTGTGTTTCCTTATCATCCAGATAAACACTTAAATTCTGCGGCATCACTCTGATAGCCTCCGCCGGAATTCCCGGACATGATGCAGTAATCGGCACCATAACCGGTGTTGTATCAAGACTGATCGCCTGCTGCAGGTCTGCTGTTGCTGTAATATCTGAGGAACTGATTCTGTTCTGAACCTTCCTCTGCGCGGTGATCGCCACCCTTATACTTCCCTGATCTACCTCAGGCAGACACATTTTTCCACCTGTTTCCGGAGATTCAATATAGTCTTTGTTGACGATTTCCACATTGGACACCGTGTAATACTGCGTTTCCATCGGATTATCAATGTTTACAACTATCAGCCATACAAGGACTGCAACTGCCAGGGACATAATCTTCAGAGGGATATTATCTGTTAGTTTTCTCTTCATGTTTTATTCTCCCTTTCAGCAAATGCCTAAGCTTCTTGTTATCTACAACCTTCTTATTCTGTGCAATCACAAGCATTTCACGAAGTTTGGCACTGTTTACGCCGCGAATCAGCCGTCCTCTGTAAGCCACTGAAACCTGCCCTGTCTCTTCGGAAACGATAATGGTAAGAGAATCTGTCTGTTCACTGATTCCCACCCCTGCTCTGTGACGGGTACCAAGCTGTTTACTGAGTTCCATATTATCAGAAAGAGGAAGATAACATGTAGCTGCTACAATACGGTTTCCTCTTACGATTACTGCCCCGTCATGAAGCGGTGTATTATGTTCAAAAATATTAATAAGAAGCTGACTGGTGAGAATAGCATCCAGATTAATGCCTGTCCTTATATAATCTGTCAGAAGCTCTGACTGCTCTATTACAATCAGAGCTCCGGTCTTTACCTCGCCCATATCAAAACATGCCTTGATCAACTCACTGATCGTCTTATCTGTGAATCGTTCCTGTACTTCTCTATCCGAACCGAAAGGGATGATGGCCGACATAATCTTCTTCTGTCCGAGCTGCTCCAAAACCTTGCGAAGCTCCGGCTGGAAGATAACAACAACGCCCACGATAAGCGTACTTGCCAGATTGGAAAAAATCCACAGAATCGTATTCATTTTAAAGATATACGCAAGAAAAATAAAGAGGAGAACAAGAACAATGCCCTTCAGCAGAGTATATGCCCGCGTGTATTTAATCCAGATCATAAACTGGTACACAAAAAACGCAATGACAATAATCTGTATCACATCAATAATCCCGATCTTGGGAAGTGCGATTCTTGATAAATAGTCTGCAAGCTCAATGGCAATATCCTTCATATTGTTCTCCTTTCTTTTATTTTAGAGATCTTTCAGAGATTCTTCAAGTTTTCTCTCAAAGTCCACATCATCCATTCTCTTTTTTCTTAACACGGGCGCTTCACTCTGAGCCGGCTCCTGTATATCGTCTTCGTGAAAAATCGGATTTGCATAAGCACCCGTTTTTTCTTCAAAAACCTTCTCTTCTGTGCTTGGTTCCGCATTAATTTTTTTGATGCTGCGCTCTGTAGCTGCAACCGCTGCTTTAGGCACAGCCTTTACATAGTAGTAATACTCATCATCCTCATATTCCAGTCTCTCCGTGCGGCTGTAATCTCCTCCGAAAACGAAGAATTCCAGTACAATCCCCACAAGAACTGAAACCACTGTATAAATAACCATCGGAATGATGTTAAAAGTCAGATCCAGACAGTAACCCGCTGCCAGAAGAACCAGTATATAAGTTACTCCGCCCACAAGGATTGCAATTCTCCATGCATAATCAAAAGAGCGTGTGCGGATCAGATTAACAATAAGAATTGTTGCAATAAAGGCAACAATCGTAATCCACATTCCCCAGTTCTGAACCAGCCCGTCTGCCATCATTTTAAGCTTCTCTGTGAGAAGCACATCCGGATTAGCCAGATATGCCGACTGTGCCCGGACAAAACGAACAAAATAATAGATGATAATACCGCATCCTGCTGGAAGAGCGGAGGCCGGACCGCTTAAAAGCCCGCATCCTATTGGAAGAAGAGCCGGAACACCGCAGGTAAAGGACAGTGGTGTAAACACAAGTACAATATTACTACCGGCGCTGAATCTCAGAAACAGAATCAGCATAAACAGAATCAGAACCAACAAAAATGCTGCAACTTCTATTCCCAATGCATATGCGTGCCCTAACATCAGAACAAATCCTACAAAGATTGTTACCGCCGGCGGCATAATCGAACAGATAAGCGCCAGAATCAGCACAATAATCAGATTGTTAAGCTGGCTCATGTATCCCATTTTTTCATTAATCCATAAGAAATAGATGAGTGCCAGTGCAAATTTCAATACAGGCAGGATATAAATTTCATTCTGTCCGTATAAATTTTTAATTTTTTGCTTCAATTCCAGTAAAGCTGTCATTTTTTATATCCTCCTGCGGTTCCCCTGCCAGTTGTTTTTTTCTCCTCACGGCTGTAAATCTTATTCAATGCTGTAAGCTGTTCATAATAAAATTTCACACTTTTCTTCGCTTTATGATATTTAACGGAATATAAAATATAGGTCAGCACTGAATATACTGCAAGCATGACCACATATCCTGCAACAACATAGATTCCCAGATTCACCAGGTTCATCTTGTGGATATTCGCCAGGAGATATTCACCTAAATAGGCAGCAACTGCACATAATATCAGACCATAACCTATGGTTGCCAGAAAAAAATTCTTAATCAGCGCAAGTCCGATATAATCTGTTCTGTAATACTTGCTGACCGGCAGATATTTCTTCCCTTCCCGCTTTTCGTACATAGCGAGCCGATTCATGATTTTTACTTTCTCTTCATTTAACATAAATTACTCCTTACAAGTTTCTCACTGATCCATTCCTACATACGCTAAGAACCATATATTATTAATTGTAACATATATCCAAACCTATGAAAAGGTTTTTTTATCATCTTTCCCCGATACAGACTGTAAGGAAATATATCTTTTCAGCCCCTTTTTCTTTCAGGCATCGTGCCATTGCATCTATGGTACTTCCCGTAGTATAGACGTCGTCTACTACAAGAATTCTCCCCGCACTTACAGAATGCTGTACACAGAAAGCCTTTTTCAGATTCTCCTGCCTTTGATAGACGGTAAGTTTTTTCTGCGATTTGGTTTTTCTGATTTTCTTTACGAGGGTCAAATCAGCCGGAATCCCCGTATATCTGCTTATTCTTTCTGCCAGATATGCAGACTGGTTAAATCCTCTCTTTCTTTCCTTTGTCCTGTGGACAGGTACCGGAACAATAAGCTCCGGCTTCCAGAGAGCAATTTCATTTTTCCCATACAGATACATGGCACGGCTGTAAAAATCCCCATATTCCCTGCACCCGTAATATTTATAGCGTACAAGAGACTGTCTCATCTTCTCGTTGTACACAAAAATCCCTCTTCCCCTGTCATAAAAGTGCTGTACTGATGCACAGTCAGAACAATATTCTTCTCCTTCCCTGACCGGTTTTCCACATTTATAACATCTCGGCTCTTCTATGGGATGCAGTGTCTTTCTGCACGTTTCACATATCAGGCTGTTCTGTTCCTTCAGAATCTCATGGCAAAGAGGGCAGCGTCTGGGATATAAAATATTCAGAAAACTTTCTGTCAATTTTTTCAAACTGTATCCTCCGAAGCAAACTCTTTCACTCTCAGATCCAGGGAACTGTAGCGTTTCTGCTGCTTCTCATTACGAATCATCTCTGCAAAAGTTCCTTCATCTCCCACCACAGTCACACATTTCCTTGCCCTAGTCACTGCAGTATAGAGAAGATTACGGTTTAAAAGCATCCGGGGACCGGAAAGAATCGGCAAAATCACTGCCGGATATTCCGAGCCCTGAGATTTGTGGATGGTAATTGCATAAGCAAGCTCTAGCTCTTCGAGCTGTTTAAAGGAATACTGAACAAAGCGTCCATCTTCAAATTCCACCTCTGCCGTCTCCGCAAACTCATTGATTTCTTTCAGGATTCCCATATCACCGTTAAAAACTCCGATTCCCTCTTCCACCGGAATCCCATATTTTCCTCTTACTTCCCACTCAAGCTGATAGTTGTTCTTAATCTGCATTACTTTGTCGCCTTCCCGGAACAGTCTGCTGCCGAAATCCTTTTCCTTTTTTTTACCATCCGGAGGGTTCAGATATCTCTGAAGAATCTGATTCAGCCTTTCCACTCCGAGAAGTCCTTTCCTCATAGGTGTAAGCACCTGTATCTCAAAAGGTCTGGCTTCCACATATCGGGGAAGTTTTTCCTGAATCAGCGCAATTACCACACGGATAATAATATCCGCATTATATCGTTTCAAAAAAAAGAAATCACGACTTTTATTGGATATTTCCACCTGTTCTCCTCGGTTAATCTTATGAGCATTTACTACAATGTCGCTCTCAGCAGCCTGACGGAAGATTTTTTTTAACTCAACTACAGAAAATTCCCCGCTCCTGATAATATCCCGAAGCACATTTCCGGGGCCAACGCTTGGAAGCTGGTTTTCATCTCCTACAAGAATCAGTCTCGTTCCTGCAGACACAGCAAGAAGAAGCGAATGCATCAGATGAATATCAACCATGGACATTTCATCAATAATAATGACGTCTGCTTCCAGTGGATTTTCTGCATTTCTTTCAAATTTTACAGCCTGCCCCTCCCGATCATCCTCAGGGATTCCGTTAAGTTCCAACAGTCTGTGAATTGTCTGAGCTTCATATCCGGTCGCCTCAGTCATACGCTTCGCAGCCCGTCCGGTAGGCGCTGCAAGACGAAGTTCAGCCCCTTCTCCCTCGAAAAATCGTATAATAGCGTTAATCGTTGTTGTTTTTCCTGTACCGGGACCTCCTGTCAATATGAAAAGTCCATGACTGGAAGCCTCAAAAACTGCCTTTTTCTGCATTTCATCGAGAACTGTCCCAGTCTCCTTCTCAATCTGAACCAAACGGCGCTTCACAAATTCCTCATCTTCCGGGCACCGCACATTCAGCTCACACAGCATCCTCGCCGTATTCATTTCCAGATAATAGTATTTACTGGGATAGACTGCAACATTCCCGTTAATTTCCTTTTGTATCAGTTTTCGGTCAATTGTCATATCCATGAGATGTTTTTCCATATAGGAAACGTCCACCCCCAAAAGACCGGAACATCTGTCAAACAGAATCTCCTTTGGAAGATACGTATGCCCTTCTGAAGAAGCGATTAACAGAGTATATAACATTCCGCTCCTGATTCTGTAATCTGAATCTGTATGGATTCCGATACGGGCAGCAATCTCATCTGCGATTTTAAACCCTACTCCGCTGATATCTTCAGCAAGGCGGTATGGATTCTCCTGTAGCACACCATACACAGACTGTCCATACTTCTGATAAATTTTTGCTCCGAGATTAAGCGAAATCCCATATTTCTGAAGAAAAATCATAACTTTGCGCATTTCTGCCTTCTCAGTTACCTGCGCCGCAATTTCTCTTGCTTTCTTTTCACTGATTCCTTTCACTTCCGCCAGACGTTCCGGCTCCTCCTCCACTATCCGAAAAGTATCCTCTCCGAAACGGCGCACAATTCTGGCTGCAAGAGCAGCACCGATTCCCTTGATTGCTCCGGATCCCAGGTACCTCTCCATTGCCATTGCATCTTCCGGCATCTTCTCCTGGAAACTCTCAATCTGAAACTGTTTACCGTAAACAGGATGATGGGTATATTCTCCTGACGCTTCTATGGAAGCTCCCTGGTTCACTGCCGGGAATGTCCCCACACAAGTAAGCTCCTCCTCATTTCCTGTTTCTTTCAAAACCATAACTGTATATCCATTTTCTTCATTCCGGAAAATAATATGGTCTATGTATCCGGTTACAGTCTCACTCATTCATATCTCTCCATTTCTGTACATTTTATAATCCGGCTTCTAATGCCAAAAAGGGCGCTGCATCTGCAGCACCCCCCTGCTTTATCCTTCGAATTTCGCCATAACCTCAGCATATCTGCCTGTACCGACAGCAACGACGCCCATGGCATCCTGAACAATAAGCGTACTTACCCCTGTCCTCTGTTCAATCAGTGTATCCATACCGTGAAGCATAGCTCCGCCTCCTGTGAGGACAATCCCTCTGTCTACAATATCGGCAGCAAGCTCCGGCGGTGTTTTTTCAAGGACTCCGTGGACGGTTTCCACAATCTGGTTTGTAGCATCCTTCAATGCCATTCTGATTTCCTCAGAAGTCAGAGTTGTCACCTTCGGAAGTCCGGTAATTACATTTCTGCCTTTTACTTCCATCGTTCTTGGTTCTGCTTCCTCGCAGGCAGTTCCAATCTGTATCTTTATCTTTTCTGCCAGATCTTCTCCTATAAAAAGGCTGTGCTTCTCCCTTATATAATTCATAATAGCCTGATCAAAAGAATCTCCCGCAACCTTGATAGAACCGGAAACCACGACTCCTGCCAGTGAAATAACTGCCACATCTGTCGTTCCCGCACCGATGTCAACAATCAGATTACCAAATGGTTTTGTCACATCCACACCGGCTCCAATCGCTGCTGCAATGGGCTCCTCTACCAGAAACACCTCTCTTGCACCTGCCTGATAGGTCGCCTCCTCCACAGCCTTGCGCTCAATCTCGGTAATACCGCTTGGTACACAAATACTGATGCGCGGCTTGCGGAAAGCCCGCCTTCCAAGCGCTCTTGAGACAAAGTATTTCAGCATCTTCTCCATTACCGTATAATCAACAATAACACCCTGGCGAATCGGACGTATAACTGCCATATCGGAAATCGCATGTCCCGACATCTGCCTGGCTTCTTCCCCGATTGCTTTGATTTTTTCTGAATTTTTATCATAAACCACCACAGATGGTTCTTTCAGGACAAGCCCTTTCCCGGTGGAGTACACCAGGCTGTTCCTGGTCCCCAGGTCGATTCCGATATCATTTGCTGGCATACATGTTTCCTTTCTGTTTATCGCATTCACCGGAAGTACTCCCGGCGTTCTCTTATATTGTTATTCTAGTTTTTTTATTAACAGATGCCCTGTTGGGAAATCATCTGTACTTTTTGTTTCTCTCATTATATACAATAATTTCGAAAAAGAAAAGCCCCGGTCAGTCTTCCAGATATTTTTTTATATATTTACCCGTATAGGAAACAAGGTTCGCTGCAATCTCCTCAGGCGTTCCCTTCGCGATAACGGTTCCCCCTCTGTCTCCGCCTTCCGGGCCTATGTCAATAATATAATCCGCCGTCTTTATAACATCAAGATTATGCTCGATAACAACAACCGTATTGCCTCCCTCTGAAAGACGTTTCAAAATCTCAATCAGTTTATGCACATCTGCGAAATGAAGGCCTGTTGTCGGCTCGTCCAGAATATAAATCGTCTTACCCGTGCTTCTCTTACTCAGCTCAGTGGCAAGCTTTATTCTCTGTGCCTCTCCTCCCGAAAGCTCTGTAGAAGGCTGACCCAGTCTGATATAGGAAAGTCCAACGTCATAAAGTGTCTCTATTTTTCTTCTGATAGACGGAATATTCTCGAAGAATGGCAACGCCTCCTCCACGGTCATATTCAGGACATCATAAATATTCTTATCCTTATACTTTACTTCCAGAGTTTCCCTGTTATAACGCTTACCCTTACATACCTCACAAGGTACATAGACATCCGGAAGGAAATGCATTTCTATCTTTATGATACCGTCTCCGCTGCACGCTTCGCATCGTCCTCCCTTAACATTAAAGCTGAAGCGCCCCTTCTTGTATCCCTTTGCCTTGGCATCCGAAGTAGCTGCAAAAAGATCTCTGATCTGGTCAAATACCCCTGTATAAGTAGCCGGATTCGATCTCGGTGTCCGCCCGATCGGAGACTGATCGATATTGATAACCTTATCAAGCTTCTCCACACCGATCAAGTCCTTATGTTTCCCCGGAATAATCCTCGCACGATTCAAATCTCTTGCAAGGCGTTTATAAAGAATTTCATTAATCAGAGAGCTCTTCCCTGAACCGGAAACACCGGTTACACAAGTCATAACTCCCAGTGGAATATCTACGTTTATATTCTTAAGATTATTCTCGGATGCCCCTTTAATCGTAAGAAAATCCACGGGAATCCGTCGCTCCTTCGGAACAGGAATCTTTATTTTTTTACTGAGATATGCTCCTGTGATGGACTTTTCATTCTTCATCAGCTCCTCTGCAGTACCGATTCCTACTAACTGGCCGCCATGTTCTCCTGCTCCCGGTCCAATATCTACCACACAGTCTGCCGCCCGCATAGTATCTTCATCATGCTCCACCACAATAAGGCTGTTCCCCAGATCACGCAGCTTCATCAACGACTGAAGAAGCTTGTCATTGTCTCTCTGGTGAAGTCCGATACTCGGTTCATCAAGAATATAAGCAACTCCCACCAGACCAGAACCAATCTGTGTAGCAAGTCGGATTCTCTGTGCCTCTCCTCCCGAGAGCGTCGCTGTAGCTCTCCCTAGAGAAAGATAGTCCAGACCTACATCTGAAAGAAAACTAACGCGGGCTTTGATTTCCTTCAGTATCTGCTTTCCTATAAGAAGCTGCTGGTCGGAAAGCTGCATTTCCTCCAGAAACTTCTTCAGATTCTCTATGGAAAGATTGGTCACTTCATAAATATTCTTATCTGCAACCGTAACTGACAGAGATTCCTTCTTCAAACGCTGTCCCTTGCAGGTCTTACACGGTGTGATCCGCATAAAAGATTCATATTCCTGCTTCATGGTCTCTGAACCGGTCTCTCTGTAACGCTGTTCTACATTCCGGATAAGTCCCGGAAATGCCACATCGTATACGCCCTCTCCTCTCTGTCCCTTATAATAAACCTTAACAGAATGTTCATCTGTACCGTTAATGATGATATTCTTTATTTTTTCCGGATAATCCTCAAATGGTGTTTCCAGACTGAATTTATACTCCTTTGCAAGAGCATCCAGAATTGCTCTGGAAAAGCTGCCCTGAGTAGTACAGGATTGCCATCCCACGACTGCAATTGCACCCTGCGCAATGCTCAGACTCTGATCCGGTATCATCAGATCAATGTCAAATTCCATCTTATATCCAAGACCAAGACAATCCGGGCATGCACCAAAAGGATTGTTAAAAGAAAAGCTTCTGGGCTCAATTTCGTCCACGCTGACTCCGCAGTCCGGGCAGGAAAAGCTCTGGCTGAAATTATGGAGTTCTCCATCCATCGTATCTACAGTCAGAAGACCATCCGCAAGTTCCAGAACTGTCTCAATGGAATCAGAAAGGCGTTTCTCAATTCCCGGCTTAACCACAAGTCTGTCTACAATAATTTCAATATTATGCTTGATGTTCTTATCAAGCGAAATCTCCTCCGAAAGCTCATATACACTTCCGTCAATCTGCACACGGACATATCCGCTTCTCTTTGCATGGTCAAGAAGTTTCGCATGCGTTCCCTTCCTTCCCCTGACCACAGGAGCAAGAAGCTGAATCTTCGTCCTCTCAGGCATAGCCATAATACTGTCAACCATCTGGTCCACTGTCTGCCTTTTAATCTCTCTTCCACATTTTGGGCAGTGAGGGATTCCCACACGGGCATAAAGAAGCCTGAAATAATCATAAATCTCCGTTACAGTTCCTACTGTGGAACGGGGATTCCTGTTGGTTGACTTCTGATCAATGGAAATTGCAGGCGGAAGTCCCTCAATACTCTCCACATCCGGCTTCTCCATCTGTCCAAGGAATTGTCTTGCATAAGAAGAAAGAGACTCCATATAACGTCTCTGCCCCTCTGCATATATCGTATCAAATGCCAGAGAAGACTTGCCCGAACCACTCAAACCTGTGAGAACGACAAACTGATCTCTCGGTATATCCACACTTAAATTTTTAAGATTATTTACATTGGCTCCCCTGATCCTGATGAACTGCTTTTTCATAACATTCTCTGCCATCTGTTCCTCCTGTTTTTGTTTTTTCCCAGTATAATACACAAACATTTGTTCGTCAAGAAGTTTCCAAAAGAAAATCTGACATCACAGAATTGCTTACATGTATTCCTTTCCTTGTAAGAAAAATCCGTCCATCTTTCTCTTCCAGAAGCTCCATGCCTGTATATTTTTTCAGGACTTCTCCGTAAATTTCTCTCATTTCCACGCCAAATCCCTGTCTGAAAGCAGCTTCGGAAACTCCCTCTGTCATACGAAGACCGAGAAACATAAATTCTGCCATCTCATCCTCCCTGGAAAGAACCGGTTCCATAAGGCGAATCCTTCCCGGAAACGCGCTGTTTCTCAGATATTCTTCCATGTCAGCCGTGTTGGAAAATCGTTTCTTCCCCCAAAGAGATGCTGCTCCAAGCCCCAATCCCAGATAATCACATCTCGTCCAGTAACCTACATTGTGACGGCAGCGCCTCCCCTTTTTTGCATAGTTAGATATCTCATACTGCTCATATCCATATTCCTCAAGAATTGCTGCTGTATCCTCATACATTCTGTATTCTGTTTCTTCATCCGGCAGATTAAGCTCTCTCATGGCAAAAGGCGTACCTTCTTCTATAATAAGACTGTATGCGGAAATATGAGCAGGCGAAAGCTCTGCTGTCCTGCGCAGATTTGCGACCCAGCCCTCATACGTCTGATCCGGCAACGCGCTCATCAGGTCAATATTGATGTTGTCAAAGCCTGCGTTTCCGGCAGCCTGATACGTCTCCAGAAACTGTGCATAATTATGAAGCCGCCCCAGTGTTTTAAGCTCTCTGTCATCGGTTGACTGCAGACCGATACTCAGTCGGTTAATTCCCATTCTGCGATAGGCCTCCAGTTTCTTTGAAGAGACAGTCCCCGGATTAACCTCAATGGAAATCTCCGCTCCCGGTTCCAGATTAAATTTTTTGTATATTTCATTCAGGATACTTCCAAGTAAATCCTCTTTCAAAAGAGAAGGAGTGCCGCCTCCAATAAATATGGAGGACACACTCCTTCCCTGACCTTCTTCTGCCGCCCGGATTTCCTTCAAAAGAGCCTGTACATAAGCTCTCTGCTCCTTCCCGCCTGCAGGGCCGGAAAGAAAATCACAGTATTCACATTTTTTTGCACAAAAAGGAATATGAATATAGATTTCCATGGAAGCTGTCTTATTATTCTTCGCTTCCATTCTCTTTTCCTTCTGTTTCTGTATCGTTTGTTTCTCCTGCTGCATCACCGGAAACATCTTCCGGGATATCCTTATTCTGTGCCAGATAAAGATTTACCATAGTCAGATTGCCGTTTTTCAACACTGCTTCGGAACTAATCTGTTCCGGAGCCGCAGTCGGAGTCGGCTCAGGCGTAATCGTAATCTGCATTACCTTTGTAGAGGCATCGTCCGGCTTTTTCTTTTTGCCGCAGCCACAGCCTCCAATCAGCGTACAGCATACCAGAACCATCAAAATGACCAGGCTTTTTTTATATGTTTTTTTCATCCGAATTCCTCCCGCGCATTCTGTGCGGATGATTATTTATCATCCAGCTTCAGAACGCTCATAAATGCCTTCTGCGGAATTTCTACATTACCTACCTGACGCATACGCTTCTTGCCTTCCTTCTGTTTCTCAAGAAGTTTCTTCTTACGTGAAATATCACCGCCATAGCATTTGGCAAGAACGTCTTTACGCATGGCTCTTACTGTTTCTCTGGCAATAACCTTGCTTCCGATCGCTGCCTGGATCGGAATTTCAAAAAGCTGTCTCGGAATCTCATCTTTCAGCTTCTCGCACATTTTGCGTCCTCTCTCGTAGGCTGTTTCGCTGTGTACAATGAAGGAAAGAGCATCCACCTCTTCTTTATTTACAAGAATATCAAGCTTCACAAGCTCACTGCGTTCATATCCGCAAAGCTCGTAATCCAGTGACGCGTAACCTCTTGATCTGGATTTCAGAGCGTCGAAAAAGTCATAAATAATTTCATTGAGAGGCAGCTTATACTTCAGTAACGCACGTGTCTCTTCCATATAGTCCATCCCGAGATACTGACCTCTTCTCTCCTGACAGAGTTCCATGATCGCGCCGATAAATTCAGTAGTCACCATGATCTCTGCGTTTACCATAGGCTCTTCCATATACTCAATCTCTGAAGGATCCGGAAGATTGGTAGGATTTGTCAGGTCAATAACTTCGCCATTTGTTTTATAAACCTTATAAATAACACTTGGCGCAGTAGTTACAAGGTCAAGATTATATTCTCTTTCCAGACGCTCCTGAATAATTTCCAGATGGAGAAGACCCAAGAATCCGCAACGGAATCCGAACCCAAGAGCCACCGATGTCTCCGGCTCATAAAACAGAGATGCATCATTTAGCTGAAGCTTCTCAAGAGCATCTCGAAGATCGCCATATTTCGCGCCGTCAGCCGGATAGAGTCCGCAGTAAACCATAGGATTTACTTTTTTATATCCCGGAAGAGCTTCTGCACACGGATTGCTGCTGTTGGTAATCGTATCACCTACACGGGTATCGCGGACATTCTTAATACTTGCAGTAATGTAACCAACCATACCTGCTGTCAGTTCTTCACACGGGATAAACTGCCCTGCGCCGAAAGTACCGACTTCCACAACCTCTGTGGTAAATCCGGTAGCCATCATACGGATAGGAGTTCCTTTTTTTACTCTTCCGTCCATGAGCCGGCAGAAAACAATCACCCCTTTATACGGATCATATATAGAGTCAAAAATAAGAGCCTTAAGCGGTGCATCCACATCGCCGTGGGGAGCAGGAATCTTATGAACAATCTGTTCCAGAACTCCCTCGATATTCACGCCTGTTTTGGCAGAAATCCGCGGTGCATCATGAGCTTCCAGCCCAATAACATCTTCAATCTCAGCAACTACACGATCAGGATCCGCACTCGGCAGGTCAATTTTGTTGATAACAGGAATCACATCAAGATCATGGTCCAATGCAAGATATACGTTTGCAAGAGTCTGCGCCTCAATTCCCTGAGCAGCATCTACCACAAGAATTGCTCCGTCACAGGCTGCAAGGCTTCGGGAAACCTCATAGTTAAAGTCTACGTGTCCCGGTGTGTCAATTAAATTCAAAATATATTCTTCTCCGTCCTGAGCCTTATATACAATACGGACAGCCTGAGATTTAATGGTAATTCCTCTCTCACGCTCCAAATCCATGTTGTCAAGAATCTGGGACTGCATTTCACGCTCTGTCAGAAGACCGGTCTTCTCAATAATTCGGTCGGCCAGGGTAGATTTACCGTGGTCAATATGGGCAATAATACAGAAATTTCTGATTTTACTCTGGTCTATCATTCAGGAGTTCCTCCTCTGTCTTTCTCTAAACTGTTTCTTTGCTAATTTTGTATTATAGCATACAGACCTCGGATTTGTCACCGGATTTTTATGTAATCTTTTACACAGGTTTTTTATTCAGGAAGAATCTCATTCCTGTAGGTAAGACTTGCCGCCTGTGATTTACTCTTATCCTTATTGAACCAGACTTCCAGCCTTGTCTCCAGTTTTGTCTCCTTATCTTTATAGATTGTCAGGTAGCTGCCCTCTTCATCGAGCTCGCAGACGAATCCTTTTTCTTTAGCAAGCGCTATCAGATTCTCTCTTTCTGCTCCAAGGCTGACATCTCCCGCCAACTTCATTGCAAGCACTTCCGGATCGTACTCTGCATGCTTCAACTCCGTAACAAAGCAATTCTCAATCGTAACTGCATTTTCTGTCAGATTATAAACACCGAACCTCACAGTCTGATTCTCTTTCATCATCTCAATAAATTCCAGGCCGCCGCCTTCTGCAAAAGCTCCCTCTTCCACATCCTTAAGTTCCCATCCATTCGCTGTGAAAGCCGAAACAGGAGCAGGAAGCCTATAAAGATCTCCGAAATACTCTACTACAGGATCCATAAAATCCTTTCCCGGTTCTGTGGGAGCTTTGTACGCAGCTACAATATCCGGGGCTTCTGTACTTACGCTGCCTTTATCGAAATCTTCCGGCTCCGCAAAATTTCTCATCGATGCCTGAAGCAGAGCATTCTTTTCTTTATATACATAAAGCTCTACATCCTGATATGAATCTCTTTCATAGGTCACCTTTACATAGTTATCGCCCTCATAAATATCGCTTGGTTCTCCATATGCAGCTTTGATGTCGTCCAGATTAGAACTTCCCATCAATATTCCGCCCGGAAGCTGTACCGGAGTTTCACCAAAATCCATCTCCGAATAGCTTGCATCCACAGTAAGACCACCAATCAGACACTCCTCCAACGGCGCTTCATTGATACCGAAATTGATTACATCTGCCCTGAGTTCCAGGTCTCCCTTTACAAATCCGACCATAGCATAGGAATTCGTTCCTACTTTCATTTTAGGATCATCGTATTTGCTCAATTGCCAGCCTCTTTCCGTCAGTTCCGAAAATGCCATTGGGAGCTGAAAAATCTCTCCATCATAATCCATCTGAAAACTGTAAATATCTCCAGATATACCGGCTTCTTCTCCTCCCATTACGGTCATCGGTGCCATCATCACGCATCCTGCAGCTGCAAGTGCCATCCAGATTCTTTTCTTCATATGAAAAACCTCCTTTCATCATATGCCTAATTATATATGATAGCACATAAAATAGCCACATAATTTTACTCGTTTTTCAGCCTTGAAGCACTTTATTCAACAGCTCGGCAAAGGGCTCCATGGCATTTTTTGCCTCCTGCACCGTATTATTCTGTGCGCCCACCTCAAGGAGCATGGACTTTGGTCTGAAATGCAGGTTATACCTGTATCCCGCCAGATAAATGCATCGGTAAAAATCCGGATAATACTGCGCTGCCTGATACTCCATCTGAAAAGAAAATGCGAGATTGTCTTCTATGTAAGGATTCGGCAGATAATGCACCTTTCCCTGTTTCTTTGTATAACTGATACCATTGTAAAACATAACCTGAGCTGTCTTTTTTCCGTTTATTTCCGTCACCAAACGACGCTCCTCCGGTACGCCGTCTCTGTGTACATCAAGAATCACCTCAATGCTCGGATTCTTCTCCAGAAAAGAAGTCAGAAATTCTCCTGCATAATCGTAGGCCTTGCTTCTGTCCAGCGTCCCCCCAGCCATATCAAAGGCTTCCTTTATATGAATCACATGATATCCGTACTTTTCTTTTAAAATCTGTGCAAGACGGCTTCCCACTCCCACAATTGTGTCTCCCTGCACCCCCTCTCTGGAATCCGCAAAGGCTTCCGAAGCATGGCTATGATAAATGAGAATCTGCGGCGCAGAAGCATCCTGCTTTATATCCATTTTTTTTTCGAGAAAGCGGGCTGCATTTAAAAGCCCCGGAAAAGCCTCTGTTGCCGCATCTTCCACAAAAAACTGATTTAAAAGATACTCTCTGTCCGCAAGTTTTTCCGGCGACAGATCGATAACAGGGTGCGGAAGCACCGCTGTTTCAATCCCCTGTTCCTCTGGCAAAGACATTTTCGATTCCTCCCTGAGCCGTTTCACCCTGAGCTGTTCCTGCCGGATTTTTTCTCCCAGATACGCACCGTTTGCTGAAACAATTTTTTCGTATGTTTCCCGATCCTGCGCAGGAGGCGCAGACGCAGCCTTTTCTTCCAGAAAACAGTACAGAGGCAACTGCCTGTACACATTTTCCCGAAAAAAAAACTGTCCCGGCAGCACTGCCAGTATCACAAAAAAACACAGACTCATGCACACGCTTACTGCTTTCTGGAATTTCGTCACCTAATCACCACCTCACGTTATCCTATGACGAAAACTCCTGTTTTATACTCCTATACACACGACAATCATATCCGGAATTTTCAGGAAAATGCCAGATTCAACCCTTCTGATATGGTGAAGCTTAAATATTTCACAGTTTCATCCACATCCTTCGGCGTAACAAACATGCTGTGAAGATGCGGGGAAATCATTTCTTCCAGAAATTCTTTCTGTTCAACCTCATCAAGAGCTTCCAGCAGATGAGCCATAGAATCATGGACAATTGTCGCAGCATCCACCACTGTAGGTACACCGATTCCAATAACCTTTACCTTTAAATTTTCTTCTGTAAGACCAATTCTGTGATTTTGCACCCCCGATCCCGGATTTATCCCTGTATCCGTTATCTGAATCGTACGGTTCAGTCTTCTTGTACTGCGCGCCGCAAGCGCATCTACAGCAATCACTACGTCCGGCTTTGTTTCTGTCACAATACCTTGAACAATTTCTGATGTTTCCATCCCTGTCTGAGCCATTACACCGGGAATGATTCCGCTTGTCCGGTGCATCTTTTCTTCACCCGTACTCTTCAGCCCGTACTCTCTTATAATATGTCTAGTCATATGGAGATTCTCCACTACGCGGGGCCCCAGCGAATCCGCAGTCACTCCCCTGTTTCCAAGGCCAACAACCAGGACAGATTGTTCTTTGTCAAGGTCAATAAGCTGCCGCAGATGAGATGCGATCTCCTCGGAAATGTCCCTGTGATAATTCTCATCGGGCGCAGACAGATCAGGGGCTTCAATCGTAATATAACTTCCCTGTGGCCTTCCCATCGTACGCGCTCCGTTCTCTGTCGTAATTTTTACCACAGTGATACGCATATCCTTTTCCTCATTGTAGGTTTCGTGAATTTCCACGCCTCTGATTTCTACATTTTCTTTTGTAAACCGTTCTGTAGCCTCAAGCGCAAGGTCTGTCCGGATTTTGTAATTTTCCAACATGCTCTGCCTCCATTATTCCTTCAAAATATACTAAGAGCTTTTTACTGTTTCATCTCCGCCCTCTTTTATATCGGCTGTAACTATTCAGAACAGCAGCCTCTTTTCTTAGTTTTTCTTTTTTTTATGGAAATATGTATTGACATTTTTCGCTAATTATAATAGAATATACAAGCATGTTCATAAGAACGCCCGTGTCTGTTCTTATGACAAACAGCAATAATAATTATCATATCGGAATTGGAGGTGTCAGAATTGGCAAATATCAAATCTGCAAAAAAAAGAATCTTAGTAAACAGAACTAAAGCTGCTAGAAACAAAGCTATCAAATCTTCCGTTAAAACAGCTATCAAAAAAGTTGAGGCTGCAGTAGCACTTAAAGACAAAGCAGCAGCAGAGGTAGCATTAAAAGATGCAGTTTCCGTAATCAGCAAAGCTACATCTAAAGGTGTTTTCCACAAAAACAACTGCGCTAGAAAAGTTTCTCGTTTATCCAAAGCCGTTAACAGCATCAACTAATTTTTGCTTTATCGGCTAATAGATATTCGTTTTTAATTATAAGCTTATAAATGAAAATGAAAGACAACCATCACCGTCATGTGGTTGTCTTTTTCTTTTCTCTTTTTTATCAAATTTTCTCACGAGCGGACAGAACTGTACTTCACAATCAACAGTTCCACACTGAGCACATCTCCCAACCGTCCTGTTTTCACCGCTTCCTCCGCATTTACGAAATCTTCTACTGCTTCCTCCAATTCCTCTGTCTTATAGGAACGGGCACAAGCAGCAATATTACGCACTGCAAATGACGGAATTCCAAGCCGTGACGCAATCTCACTCTGCGCAGCCCCCTCCGCAGTCATTTTTTTTGTCAGAAGAAGCTGCCTGTATTGTTTTGCCAAAAGAAACAGAATTCGCATGGGAGGCTCTTTCAGGGTAAGAAGGTCATAGTACAGCTCCAGTGCCTTCTTCTGATTTTTTTCAGTAACCGCCCTTACCATATCGAAAATCTTATTTGTCGTCTGTGTTGTACAGATTTCTTCAATGTCTTCTGCAGATATGATTTCTCTTCCTTCCGTATAAGAAATCAGCTTTTCAAGCTCCATACGCAAGTTCCCCATATCTGTCCCGGTCTTTGTCAAAAGAAGTTCCATATCTCTCTGGGTGATCTTTTTCCCTTCTTTTCCGAGAATCCCCGCAGCCCACCGCATCAGTGTTTTTTCATCCTGACCTGCAAACTCTGTCACACAGCCAGCGTTTTTTACCGCTTTATACATCCGGCTTCTCTTATCCACTTCCGTTTCTGCAAAAATCAGATAAAGATACTCCGGCAGTTCTTTCATATAATCCGCAAGTTCATCACACTTATTTTTAAAAAAGCCCGTATCCTCCAGAAGTACAACTCTCCTGTCTGCAAAAAAAGGCATTGTTTCACATAAATCAATCAGTTCTCTCACATCAATCCCTTTTCCCTCAAACCGGCTGAAATTCATGGTATCGTCATCCGGATTCAGCGCCTTTGCAAGCTTGTGCTTATACTGCTGACGCAGATATGCCTCATCCCCATACAAAAGATAGGCATGTTTAAATTGTCCTGTTCTTATATCCTCCTGAATACGCTTCATAATCCTCTCCTTTTCGTGAATTTATCTTAGCATAGCATCACCTTTTTCGCAAGGATGCTGTTCTTTTTAGCCAAAGTACCATTACCTGTACTGTTTTCCGTATAGAATGTCTGCAGATACAATCATAAATTCCCCAAACAACAGGGGGTTCACTTTATTAGTATACTGTGATATAATCGTATTTAAAAAGTTTTTCAACAAAGGAGCAGTATATATTATGGATGTCATAATCATTATGTGTCTTGGTATTCTTGCAGGACGCTTTCTTGTATCACGTCGTATCAGAAAAGGGAACGAATTCATATCCCTTACATGTACTTTTCTTTTAATTCTTTCTATGGGTATAACATTAGGCAGAAACGAAAATCTCCTTAAAGATTTATCTTCCTTAGGATTGTCAAGTTTATTGTTTTTCGCAGTACCTACAGTATTGTCAATTCTCATAGTTTTTTTCCTTACCCAAAAATTTATGAAGAAGAAAAATTCCAGTCAAAAAAACGAGGTGGATAAATGATTGTCTTATTTATGATTTGTGCTTTAGGCATAGGATTGTTATACGGAATGTCCGGTATTGAACTTACTTTTCTAAACTTTATCAGCAATCACTCAAATATAATTTTATATATTTTGATGTTTTCCGTAGGAATCAGCATTGGAATGCAAAAAGGCATTTTTTCCAAAATAAAAGAATACCATATAAAAATTTTTATTATTCCATTAGGAATTATTGCCGGTTCTTTTTTGGGCGGTATCATTTGTTCTCTGATCCTGAAAATACCCATCGGATACGGAACCGCCATTACCAGCGGCATGGGCTGGTACAGCCTTGCAGGTGTTACCATCAGCAGTCTAGTCAGTGCAGAGTTTGGCAGCATTGCTTTTATGAGCAACCTCATGAGAGAAATGTTTTCTTTTATTCTCATTCCTTTTCTCGCAGGACATTTTAATTACTATACCTGCATTGCTCCGGCAGGAGCAACAAGCGAAGACACTACCCTGCCTATCATTTTAAAATACACAAACGAAGAAACCGTAGTCCTATCTGTTTTTAATGGCGTAATCTGCTCCCTTATGGTTCCATTTCTAATTTCTTCGTGCCTGAATATGATGTAATCCAAAACAATATTTAAGGAAATAAGAATCTCCCATAATTTGGTGAGATTCTTATTTTCTTTTTTCCAGGTAAGATTTAATACTCACTGTACCGGAACGGCTCACCTCTGCAGTAACCGCTCCCCGGTCTTTTGTACAATATACCTTTGCCCCTGCTTTTTGAAGACGTTGCATCGTTTCTCCTGAAGGATGACCATATGTGTTTGTTTCCGATACTGAAATCACAGCAAACTCCGGTAAAATCGTTTGCAGAAAAGCTTCTCCTGTAGAATATCCGGAGCCATGATGCCCTACTTTCAGATATGAAACATCTTCCAATACTTTCTCCTCAAGAAGCTTCTCTTCTGTCTCTATTCCAATATCACCTGTAAAAATCCCCTTAAAACTCCCGTAAACCATTTCCAGTACCATTCCTTCTTCATTTACGTTTTCTCCCCTGGCTTCTTTCCCCGGTGCAAGCACTCTTAATTCTATATTTTTTCCATAAAAGACATCCCCGGACTTTGCTGTTAATACTTTCACCCCTGCTCTCCTTGCAGACTCAGCCAGTTTTTTCCACGCATCCGGAGGATTCTCCCACTTTGGAAGAACCAGACTTCCCATTTTTACCGAACTGACCCCGGCAGCCTGATAGTCAAGAAACTCCTGTATTCCACTGATATGGTCGTTATCCGTATGAGAGATAAAGACTGCTTCTATATAAGAAATGCCGCGATTTTTCAAATACGGAAGAATCTGATATCTGCATATCTCTTTTTTATTGCTGCTTCCTCCATCTATAAGAAACGTCTGCCCCGAAGGAGTCTCCAGGGCAATCGCATCTCCCTGCCCAATATCAAGACATGTAATCCTCAAATCTGTTTCAGGTCTCCACGCCAGCACCATTATCCCTGTGACAAGAAATAACAAAACCCATTTAGAACGACTTCTGCACTTCCATATTACAGCTGCCGCTGCCAAAACTATGTAATACGTCAGAATCTGCCAATGTTTCGGCTGTCCACCAACCCACGTACAAAACGGAAGCTTTTCCCCCAATATACACAATCCTTCATACAGCCAGAGAAGCCCACGTCCGGGCATTACAATTACAGCCGCACCTGCTTTCCATACCAAGCCCAAAATTGCAGCTGCCACGCCACTCCCCAGAACAACTCCCACTGTAGGTAACACAATTAAATTAAGAAAAATACCAATCGCCGAAACTTCCCCGTAAAACCACAACATCACCGGGAGAGTCACTACCTGTACAGCAAGAGAGGATATCAGCGCTTTCCCCATCTTGCCATTTACTTTAAAAACACCGCAGAATACAGGCACTACTGCTCCAATCCCCACAACAGCCGCAAAAGACAGCCAAAATCCACCATCAAGAAAATATGCCGGTGATTCCAGAAGGATTAGTATAGCTGCCAAAGAAAGAGCCGTCGGCATATCATAAATCCGCCCCGTAATTTTCGCCCCCACGCTGACAAGAAACATCGTTACAGCTCTTATTGTTGATACGCTTTCTCCTGTCATAATCCCATAGCTGAGAATAACTGACAATGAAAGAAGACCCGATGGCCAGATTCCAATCCCAATCCGCATCAAAAGATTATACAACCCCGTTCCGAGAACGCTGATATGAAGCCCGGATATAGCAAGAATATGGATAATCCCTGCCATCTGGTATCTCATTTTCGTTTCTGCTTCAAGTTCACTTTTATCTCCCAATACGATTGCCCTGAATACCGGCGCATTTTCGCCTGCCGTTTTATCAAAAATATCCGAGAACTTTCTCTGCATATCCAGAAGAAATTGTCCCCACCTGGAATACCCCTTTGAATTCCTTATAACTTCCCCTTTTTTCATAAAGTAATAAATATGTTTGCACGCATAATACTGTTTACTGTTAAACTCCCCGGGATTACGGGGTTCTTTTACTTCTTCCAGAGTTCCGCGTGCCAAAACAAGACTCCCTGCCGGAAGTTTTTGTTCGCCTTTTAAAAATACTCTTAAATTACCAATGGAAACTTTTTTTGATTTATAGATAACAGAAACTTTTTTCAGATAAACAGATTGGGAAAATTCTGTGTCCGCACAGCGTTCCACCTCCCCGACGGCGGAAACTTCTGTCTCTTTCTCAAGCACCTCTCTCATGTCAGCCGGAAGAGGATTTCCGCGCATCATCGGAACCCCCATCCAGTCAGCCAACCAGAGCAAAGCCATCAAAAACAGACACAGTATACATACAGGGCGTCTTCCCATAACGCTCCTCCATTTCTTGATTGCATTCTTACTGCCCTTATTATTTCTTTATTACAATATCTTCTTTTTTTTCATAAAATCGATACAGGGGCATTTTTTCCCGGAAAGTCCCCTCCCTGTCATCGCCTACCGTAATCTGCACTTTATCAGCCTCAATCCCGGAAAGAAGTGAATTCACTATGGAATAAATCGGAATCTTATCTGCCACATCAAGCGCATAGTCGGAAAATGCATCGTCTACTGTCAGATAACAGATTCTATCTGCAATCGTCACACTCAAAACCCCTGTATTTTCCGGAATTGTAGGATAATTTCCCTTTTCCATAGGGCCTTTCATAAGCTGTTCCAGAATAACTTTTTCTTTCGGAATCGATCTTTTATATCTCACAGTTCTCTGCTCTTCTAACAGATTTTTACCGGTTTTATCTGTAAAATATAGCGTAAACGTCCCATAACAGTAGGAGTCTGCATCATTTCCGTTCAATTCCATGAAAGAAGAATTATTCATGTTTCCCACAGCCTGCTCCCGTGAGTCCTTAAGATCCACTCCGTTTACTGTAAACTGCACCGCACTCACTCCGGCAATCTGCAGGAAAGTTTTCACAACTCCGGCCCGAACCAGAATTTCTCTTGCCTTGCTCATTTTTGCATATTTACCATTGAAATCTATAACCAGAATCGTATCTGCAATATTATAAGAAGTTATCTCCACCTCTTCCGGCAAAAGCTTAATTCTTTCACCATCTAACGACTTGTTATTCAGACGCTGCATCAGATCCTTCAGCATAAAATCTGCCGTTTCCTGTTCCGGCTCATACTTTTCTTTTTTCAGAGCTGTGGCATCCTTATTCATGTAGTATATATAATACTCATGACCGGATCTCTCTTTCTTCTCTTTCACCTCAATACTGCAGCCTGCCAGAAGAGAACAGGTCAGTAATACTGAAAGAATTTTTGTAACTAACTTTTTCACACGGCACCTCCTACGGAATATATGACAGAGGAATCCGGACAGAAAATGTGGTTCCCTCTCCTTCCTTGCTGAACACCTTAATTGCTCCGTGATGCATGACAATCGAACTTCTGGTAATTGCAAGGCCGAGTCCTGTTCCGCCGATTTCCTTGGAATGGGATTTATCCACACGATAAAATCTTTCAAAAATCTTATCCACAGAATCCTGCGGAATTCCCATACCGGAGTCTGCCACTGTCACATAGAAATACTTGTGATCAGCATCCAGAGAAACTCTCACCCATCCTTCGTCTACATTGTATTTAATACCGTTTTCCACCAGGTTGCTGATTGCAAGAGTAAATTTCACCTCGTCCACATCAGCCTCCACAGGCCGGAAACTGTCAAGAATCAAATCTATGCTCCTCTTGTCTGCAATCGGACGAAGACGCTTGAGAATATCCTCCAAAAGCTTGTTGATATCCATGTGGGTAATATTGAGATCAGCAGCTTTTTTGTCCATTTTTACCAGAGAAAGAAGATCTGTGATAATCTTATTCTCTCTGTCAATTTCAGCCGTAATATCGCTCATAAATTCCTGATAAAGCTCCTCCGGCACTCCTTTTTGACCAACAAGAGAATCCGCAAGAACCTTCATTGAAGTCATTGGTGTTTTTAACTCGTGAGATACATTTGAAACAAATTCCTGGCGCGATTCATCCAAAATCTTCATTCTCGCCACCATCTTGTTAAAGGCTTCCGTGATCAACGCAGTTTCCGTATAATCAGGTACCGAAATCTCTTCATTCTGAAAACCGTCTGTAAGATCTTCAATTGCTTTCGTCACCCTCGCCAGAGGCTTCACAAGTATTGTCGACAGCACATATGCCAAAAGAATTGACAGCGTCACAATGATGCCTATGATCATGATACTCTTCTGTCTCAGCTCATTTACATTCGATGCAGTCTCCTTCATGGATGCAACGACAAGCATCACTCCCTGAAGCTGCTGTACATCAGGGCTTCTCACCGGAACCGCCAGCGAAAGGCAGCCAGTTCCCTTGTCATACTCGTATGCTTTCTCACCCCTGAAAGCCCTGATTGCAAGAGGATTAAGCAAAGTATTTCCCGCTTCTGCATTATACGTATCTCTGACTATCTTAAAGTCCCTGTCTGCCAGAATAATCCGGCCATCATAGATATTACAGAACAACTCCAGCTTGCTGTTCACCACCTGCGAGCTGGAGTCATTTAAATAATTCTCTTTTATTAACAGGCTGCACAAAATATCACTCTGCTTTTTCAGGCTTTCTGCACGAACCAGAACTGCACGGTTTGCATAATTGCTGATTACAATTCCTGTCACAATGATACTCGGCACAATTCCCAGAATAATAAGAATAACCAGGATACGAAAGCGAAGGCTTTTAAAGAAATTGCCTTTTCTTTTCATTTTTATATCCATTCCTTTCGCTTCGCTCAGGCACAAAACGTAAT
>JAUNOY010000039.1 GCA_030536995.1 Eubacteriales bacterium | reverse complement strand
CAGTTTTTACAGAACGAATTCTGTTTTTTTCCATTGACGTTTCACCCCTGTTTTTTCTTTATATTTATTATAACATGATCCCCTCATCCGCAGACAAGTGGGCACATCTTGCCATAATATAGCATCTTTCACTATAGCACAATAAAACTTCTTGTGTCAACCACTTTTTTAATTTTTTTCCAATTTATCTGGTTTTTATCTTTTTATCGCTCACACTATAAGGTAAGGACGTGTTAATTGCATAAATCGTATCCGTGTGACCATTGCCTTTCAGCGTATTTCCGCTGTAGGTTTTTATGGAGGAATCAGTTCCAATCACTGCATAACCCTTATTGCTTTTAATTGTGTTCTTTGAAATCACCACATCCTTAGATATCCGGATGCTGATTCCATTATTTTTATTAGACGTAATCTCATTCTGGGAAACAACCGCCCCATTTGCGCCAGATAGACACATGCCTGCCCCTCTGTTCTTAAAAGTATTGTTCTTCTTCACAGAAAGAGCCGTATTTTTCCCCTCAGATTTAATGCCATCCACAGTATTTCCACTCACTTTATTCCCTGTAATCTGGGCACTTTTTACAGAGGAAACGTAAATCCCGTCTTTTTTGCATTCGCTCACTGTATTTCCAGAAATCAGGGTTTTCGAATTGGAATAGGCAACAATCCCCTCTGCGCCGAGATTCTTCACTGTGTTTTTCTCTATTTTCGTACTATCACTACCGGTTCCGGCCACAATGCCGTCATCCATACAGTCTGTAATTGTATTCTTTACCAAAACATTTTCTCTGGATGGTTCCGCGTAATCCAATGAACCTCTATAAATATAGACAGCATTACCTTTAGAACCTTTTATCCTGTTTTCGCTTATCGTATTTGAACTGCTCGCTCCCAGAATCATACCGCAATTATCAAACTCCTCTGCCGGAGCAAGCTCTATGATGTTATCAGAAAGTTTACACTTTTCAGCATAAGTCAGACGGATTCCGTTTCCCGGCCCTGAAATCCGATTCTCTTTTATTGTAATACCGCGGGCAGGATAGTTTCCATCCGGCACACCATTGGGAGCCGCCGCAGATTTCTCCCCCACAATGCCGATACCAAAGCTCTTCCACAATCCTTCTCCAATGACCTTCGGCGTATTCAACACAATTTCATTATTGGAGACAACAATATCAGATTCGTATTGATTCCCTGTATTCGTAGCAGCTTCTCCATCCGGCAGATGGGTATTCCCCTTATACAAAGAACGAACATAAACGCCGGTACCCACGTTTATCATCTTATTATTCTCAACAATAGAATCAACGTAATTAAGACACCAGACTGCTCTTTTTGCAACATCCCGGAAAATATTATTTCTGATTACAATATTTCGGTAGGGTCTGTTGAACACCATACTGTGACTTCCCACTCCGGCAAAAACATTCTCAAAGGTATTCCCTTCTATACAGATATCTTCACATACCGCCCCATCGTAAGGCAGATAATTCGGCATAATATAGTCTTTACATGCATCAATCTGGATTGCCTCCTGACCTCCGCCGGTAAATTCCTCCCAGTATCCACGAAAAGTACAGCCTGTCACCTTCGCGTTTTTCACACCGCCCAATTCCAGGAAATGAGATTTCAGATTATTGAGAAACGTGACATCTTTAACTTCCACATTGGACGCATGTCCGATACGGAAACACACAAAACCTCCATCCGCTTCTTTATCCGGCACAGTTTCGTAATTAGCATCCCAGGTTCCGCCTTCAATGACTATGTTTCGATACCCTTTATATCCTCCGGCAGATTCTTCTGTGTTACCCAGACGAAGCATCAGATGCTTTCCCGGAGACATTTTTTTAATCACTGCCCCCTGTGCATAAAGGTGAATATTACTGTAGGTACAGATTGTTCCTGTCAGTATATAATTCCCCGGCGGAATAATCACTTTACACATCTGGGTATCCGTCGCCTTATCTTTCATTTCCAGCAAAGCCGCATTGAGTTTCCCGGTAATATCCTCTCCCTCTGTTACTTCCAGAGTTTTTTCAAAGGAAGTCTCCTCTGTATCCGTAAAAGAATTTCCTCCGTCAGAAAAAGCAGCCTCTCCATCAGAAAATCCTTCTCCGGAAAATTCTCCCTCTGCAAAAAAAACATCCTCTATGCATTCTTCTTCAATATAAATCTCTTCTTCCGCATTAAGGTCTGCTTCCTCTTCTTCTGCCAAAATATACTCCCCGGCAGATAAATCTGCCGCGCAAACTTCTTTAACAGTCAGCGGAACATTCAAGGTCGCGATTACAGCAAAACTTAACACACCTGCAATTGCTTTCTTTATCATATCTCTCTCCCTTTTTGGCAATACATCAAAAAAAGCAGGAATGCCACAGAGACATTCCTGCAATTCATCTTCTGTGTGAGAAGATAATTATTTAAGAGTAATTTTAGCGCCTTCAGCTTCAAGTTTAGTCTTGATGTCTTCAGCTTCTGCTTTGGAAGCGCCTTCTTTAAGGAGCTTCGGAGCACCGTCAACAACTTCTTTAGCTTCTTTCAGACCTAAGCCAGTGATCTCACGAACAACTTTGATAACTTTAACTTTGTTTGGTCCAACTTCTGTAAGCTCTACATCGAACTCATCTTTCTCTTCTGCTGCTTCTGCAGGGCCAGCTGCTGCTACTACAACACCTGCTGCTGCGGATACACCAAATTCTTCTTCACAAGCTTTTACTAATTCGTTTAACTCTAATACGGATAATTCTTTGATAGCTTCAATAAATTCAGCTGTTGTTAATTTTGCCATTTTAGTTTCCTCCATAATCTTATTTTATTCATTGGATTCCCTCTATCGGGATTTTACGGTTAAGCTGCCAATTATTCAGCAGCTGCCTCTCCACCGTTTGCCTCAGCGATCTGATTAAGCACACGAGCGAAGTTTGCAATCGGAGACTGGATGCTTCCAAGCAATTTGCCCAGGAGTACTTCTCTGGATGGGATGCCTGCCAGTGCTTTGATACCAGCCTGATCATTGTAGTTACCTTCAACTACACCTGCAACTAATTCTAAAGCCGGGTTTTTCTTAGCGAATGTATCCAGGATTCTTGCCGGAGCAGTTGCATCTGTTGCAGAAATTGCAAGAGCGTTTGTTCCATGTAAATGCTGAATAAGACCTTCGCACTGAGTACCTTCGAATGCACGATGCATCATTGTGTTCTTGTATACTTTATACTGAACACCAGCTTCTCTTAATTCCTTACGTAAAGCTGTATCCTGTTCAACTGTAAGTCCGCTGTAGTTTACAAGAACTACTGACTGAGCGTCTTTTACGTTGTTAAGAATTTCTTCTACGATTGGTTGTTTCAGTTCTACTTTTGCCATGAAATGGTACACCTCCTTATAGATTTTGATATACCGCCGTCGCAATAATAAAAAAGCCTTACTGCATGACAGTAAGGCTTGAGTAATCCTAATATAAGAATACTTAATCCTCGGTAGGCGTTTTAACCTTATGCCTTACGGCACCTACTGTCTTCGGCAGCGTTCTGTGATAAAATATCACACTTTTCCGGGATTGTCAATAGTTTTCTTATAAAATCCTCTTTTTATTTTGTTCCGAAAATACGGTCGCCTGCATCTCCGAGACCTGGGCAGATATAAGCGTCGTCATTCAGACATCTGTCCAGATGTCCCACATAAATCTGAATATCAGGATGTGCTTCATGTAATTTCTCAACACCTTCCGGAGCTGCGATCACGCACATAAACTTAATATTCTTCCCACCCTTTTTTTTGATGAAATCCACTGCTGCCACTGCTGATCCGCCTGTAGCAAGCATCGGGTCAACCACTACTGCAATACGCTCATCGATGGACTCCGGAAGTTTGCAGTAATATTCATGTGGTTCGTGTGTCTCAGGATCGCGGTAAAGTCCAACATGACCAACTTTTGCGGAAGGAACCAGAGTAAGGATACCGCTTACCATTCCAAGACCTGCACGGAGTACCGGAATCACTGCCAGCTTCTTTCCGGAAAGCATCGGTGTCATACATGTTTCCAGCGGTGTCTCTATCTCCACATCCTCTACAGGGAGATCGCGAAGCGCTTCATATCCCATAAGCACTCCAATCTCTTCCACCAGTTTACGAAACTCATTTGTTCCTGTGCGATGATCTCTCAGCATGGAAATCTTGTGCTGAATCAGCGGGTGTTCCATAACATAAACATTTTCCATATTTTTTTCCTCTCTTGTGTTCTTATTTAATAGTTGATTCATAATAACATACATTATAAGGTCCGTCTACATCTGTTTACGGACAATACGGTATTCATCGCCCATTTTAAAATATGGACACTGCCTGAAGTCTCCGGTGATGAACTTCGCCATTTCATCTTCGTCCAGATTCACTTCACAGGTATAGCATTCATAATCCTCATCATAGCTGTAGTTAACACAGTATTCACAATTTGCTGATACGCCCATTTTCTCTCCTTTAACCCCAGATTCCACTCCTTGTATCTTCCAGACTATCCAGAATATAATCGTAAATATCCTCAGAAACGCCATCCGGATAATGTGTTCCGTCCAAAGTGGAGTATCCGTTTTCTGTCAGATATGAGTAAACATCAATGTAATTTACTCCCACCAGATTCTCCTCCATTTCAGAATTGAAGCTTTCAATTTCTGTATTTGTAGTATATTTATCATTTTCCACCGGCCCTACCGATACGAAATAAGTTTTCGCGCCGATTCCGGCCCATTCGATCGCTTTATTATTAATATAATTCACATAATTGTTTATATTATACAAATCATTTACGCCCATGAGAATGATTACAGACGTATACTCGTCTATCTCATCCTCAATATCCGGCACACCTGTGGAAGACATCCAGTCATATCCCATAGAGCACTTACAAGACCAGATACTGTCGTCGTACACTGCATCCCGTATTCCTTCCGTTCTGGAGTCCCCGATAAAAATCAACTTGCCGTTCTCTTCTGTTTCTGCGCGTTCCGGCCTGCTCAGAGTCCCCTCTTCTGAAGCTTCAGCCACATTTGCCGCAGACAGACTCACAGCAGCGCAACAAACTGCCACCCCAACAGCTTTCCGTCTTTTCTTCATACATCATCCCTCCGGAAGCATATCCGGCCAGGAAAGGATTTCTTCCGAAATCACCAGTTCATAATTCCCCTCTATATCCTGACTCCTGCCAGCTTCAAACACATTCGTTTCAGCGCCCCAGACTCTGTCCTCATATTCCCATACATGGAACCGTAGTCCCCTGAACATGAAATCAACACTTCCGCATCCGTTCTCTTCTGTATATTGATATTTGATATTTTTCTTTTTCAAAGCATCCTGTACACGGTTCAGTCTCATAGCTGCGTCCTCCTCCTGAATAAATTCACTCTGCATTGCTTCTGACACATTTTCTATCTGTATATCACGCTTCCCCCTTGCATAAATATACGAAAACAGATGTCAAAACATTCCTTTCCGAATAATTATCAGTATATCACTTTTTTTCTCATAATCCAATACAGTCTTTAAAATAACAAGATTTTTGCTGAAACTTTCCCCATTTTTTACATTTTTATGTTATAATTATTAAAAACAAAACTCTGAAAGAGAGGACATACCATGAACCTGAAAATGACCAGAAGCGAGCGAAACTGGGTTCTCTATGATGTAGGCAATTCAGCTTTTACCATGCTCATCGCTACTATTATGCCCATTTATTTTAATTATCTGGCAGAAAATGCGGGACTTTCTTCTGTGGAATACCTTGCCTACTGGGGTTACGCAGCCTCCGGTGCCACTTTCATTGTCGCTATTTTAGGACCTGTGTTCGGAACTCTGGCAGATACGAAGGGATATAAAAAACCGCTTTTTCTTCTCGCCCTTGCCATAGGATCCATCGGCTGTATCAGTCTCGGTTTCGCAAGGCAATGGCTTATTTTCCTTATTGTATATATTATTGCAAAAGTAGGATATTCCGGAAGCCTTATCATTTATGATTCCATGCTCTCAGACGTAACTTCCGGAGACAGAATAGATCTGATTTCCTCAAACGGCTATGCATGGGGATATATCGGAAGCTGCATTCCTTTTATAGCCAGCCTTCTGATTGTACTTGGCGTAGACAAGCTGGGGCTCAGTATGGTAACTGCCATGGCAATCGCATTCGCCATCACCGCAGCCTGGTGGCTTCTTATGACTGTACCCCTTCTGAAATCCTACCACCAGAAATATTATGTAGAAAAAAGAGCACGGGCAATCCGGGAAAGTTTCAGCCGGATTGGAAGAACCTTTGCAAATATCAAAAACGAAAAACGGATTTTCATTTTCCTTCTTGCCTTTTTCTTCTATATTGACGGCGTGTACACCATCATCGACATGGCTACTGCCTATGGCGCAGCTCTGGGCCTTGACACAACCGGGCTTCTTCTTGCCCTTCTCCTGACCCAGATTGTCGCTTTTCCCTGCTGTATTATTTTCGGTGTTCTGGCAAAGAAATATTCCGCAGCCTCACTGATCACCATCTGTATTGCAGCCTATCTGGGCATTGCGGTTTTTGCCATGTTCCTGACTACTCAGACACAGTTCTGGATTCTCGCAGTCCTTGTAGGTATGTTTCAGGGCGGAGTACAGGCTCTGTCCCGCTCCTACTTCACCAAAATTATTCCTGCAGAGCAGTCCGGCGAATACTTCGGACTTCTGGATATCTGCGGCAAGGGCGCTTCCTTCGTGGGAACTGCCATCGTAAGCATAACCTCACAGCTTACCGGAGACATCAGCAAGGGGGTGGGAATGATTGCCGTACTGTTTGTCATCGGGCTTTTCCTGTTCCGCTATGCAGTGAAGCTGAATGCGGGAATGGTTGAGAAGAAATAACTACAGCATAATTATAGCAGGTGTGACTCCCATGAGTCACACCTGCTCTTGTTTAGAACTATCATTTCCCGATAGTCCCCTTTTATATGCCTTATGAAGATATACAAACGATTTATCCCGTATATTTCTCTATATAAAATTCTTCAGCCTCATCCAGAAGCGGTTCCAGAATTTCATGGATATACGTTTCTTCAGACGGAAGCAGAACTTCAGATAAGAAACAATCAAAGTATTCGTCAAAGTATTCACAAACCTTTTCCCCAATCTGATTATTTCCGTGGCGGAACTGTTCGTAAACAGAATTTCTGAGTTTCTCTTCCGTATAAAGCAAGCGATAACGTTCTTTTTCGTATTCACGGAGTTCCTCATGGCTTATGCCATATTCCTTATAAATCGCTTCTAATTCACTATACACTGAAGTGGACTTCATCTTTTTTAATTCTTCATCCATCTTCTTCTGAAGTTCTTCGTCATTCACCTCACAGCCGTTTTTCAATGCATACTGATAGCTCGCCATTTTCCAGGTCAAAGTGCGCCGAACCGCTTTTATTGCAGCTTCCTGCGTTTCCCAATTTTCTTCTTCATTCAGCATTTCCGCTGCAAACAAAGCCCTCAAATCGTTATTATCAAAAGGAATTCCCTGTTCTTTTAACCATAAATCAAGTTCTATTCCTTTCTTTGTGTTCTCCACATTAATAATCTCGCTGCGATACTCCTCTGTATCGCTTTCCGCTGCAGCGGCTTCATAGACCCCCACATAATCCTCAATAAAATCCGCTCCCTGATAAACCTCGTTCTCTTTTGTTTCTATATACCATTCTCCGTCTTCGTCTGCCTGAAAAAAATAGAAATTGTCTTTTTCCCCATCGTTATAGCAAAGAGTTATTACAATATAAAATTCTCCCCGTACCGGCGCTTCTGATTTATCCAACAAGGTTACATTTTCCATATCTTCACATAAAGTACGAAAGTCACCAAACTTTTGGCTTTGAAATGGTTTATAAGTAATGCCATCAATCATAATTGTTTCGATTTTTTTCTCCGGTAAATCCAGTGAAATATCTTCGCCTGCAAAGCAGTCCGTGAGTCCGGCAAAAAAGATGCTCAAATATCCCAGACAGGCTATAACTATACCTTTTTTTCTATTTTTCATGTATCATCATCCTTTCTTTAATAAACTCTCGGAATTTTTAAATCTTTTCAGGCTTCTAATAGCGTTTTTTCCGTATTATTATATTATACAAAAAGCCCTCATAATTCACTTCTTTACCTGAAAGCTTCCACTAATACGACCATAATCAACAGTATATGTAATACCACCATCATATAGACCTTTTACGTCTGCTTTATAACTAAAAGTAATATAGTTTCCTCCGTCATATTTACTTGTCGAAACATTAAACAATTGTAAAGAAAAATTTGCCGGCAAAGAGTTTCATTCCCTATATTGAGCTTATGTTTCATAGAATCGTAAAGCTTTACAACTTTTTTTCTATTATATCCTCAAAAACCAGCAAACACCATAACGTATCCGGTAACATTTCATTTATGCCAGTTACGTTATGGTGTTTAAAAAGTATCTGCATTATAATATTATTAGTTTTTTAGAAAGAAAGGATTTAAGGATATGAAACTCAAACGCACAAAATTATTTATCTGTACTTTTCTAATCACGCTCTCACTTTCACCTTCTGCTCTTGTTCATGCGGAGAAAAATGACGACACATCAACCAATATACAGATTGAAGAACCTTCTGATGATTCTAATACTTTTGATACTGACAGCGAAGACATTCAGCCATATTGCAATATGGAAAATCCCGACTAATTCATGTCATTAAAGTAATTTATAATCACTTTCAAATTTTTCTTATTTTCCGGATACAGGCTGCATAATTGATATGCCGTCCAGACATAGCATTTTGCTTCCTGTAACCGGTCTTTTTTTTCTAATCCCTGTTTTATTTTCTCGTAAATATTCCACCCTATATTATATAGAAAAACATACACGGTATTGGTTTTTCCTTTATCTAACAACAATTTCATCTCTCTTTTGCAAATTGCAATGCTATCGTCATATCTGCCATTTAATCCCAAGAAGTTTGAATATCCTACATATATAATATATCTTGGTTTGTAATCATTAATCATATCTTTCCGGCTAAAATATTCATCCAGTCGTTCATAGATTACAAGAGCTTTTGGAGTATTTCCAGCCTCTGCATAATAGGATGCAAGATTGTAAATCACCAGAATTTCAGTTTCTCTGAGTATTTTTCCAACCGGAAAATTCTCCGGTTCGATATTTCCCAGCGTTTCATTCAGTGCTGTTCTCAATTCTTCGATTGCTTCCTGTACATTAATTTCTTTTTTTCTGTACCTTGTTATTGTCTCAATTCTCTTTAAATATTGACGATTCTCCGAATAGTCTTTTGAAAGATGAAATTCCGTTTCAATTTTTTGTTTTAATTTTTCAACTTTGCACCAATTTTTTTCTTCGATTGCATATAGCATATTCTCCATTTCCTGCTGTAGCCTTACATCTTCACAATACAGCGGAAATAAACAAGTCTCTCCACTTTCTCCCATCTTCTGCATCAATCGCACAAATTTATCATCTGATGGATTCAATTGTCCGTTTTCATATCTGGACAGTGTCACCGGTTCACAAATCCCTTCGGACAGTTCTTCCTGCGTCATTCCGACAGCCTTTCTGGTATATTTTATAACTGCCGCCTTGCTGTATTCTCCCACAATCTCAACCCCTCTTCTGTAATCTCTCCACTCTTTCCTGCTTCCAAAATCTTTAATGCTGTTATAAAATCGTCCAGTTCCCCATCCTGACCGCTTTCATTCATTTCTCTTTGAAGTCTTTGCAGCAATTCACAGATTTCTCCCAGATGCGTAATCTGATAGTTTTCTACCAGTAGGCTTTTCGCTTCTGTCAGATACTGATATGCAGTCCCCCTATTGTTTCTCTCCATTTCCTGTCCCGCCAGTTTGTATAAAATATGCGGATAATATTCCCGCCGCTTTTCTACATCCCACGGATGCTCTTCCAAATTTCTTTTCAATATTTCATACAGACAGTAAGCCCTGGATTTATCCCCTTGAAGAAAAATCACTTCCGCCAGTCCATACAGACACCTCATTTCACAGGCAGAAAAGAAACCAGCCCCCAATTCTGAATCATAAACCTCATTGATTCCCATATATGCAAGCACCTTCCCAAACAATTCCTCCGCCTCCGAATATCGCTGCTGTTCCGCCGCTATTTCCGCTCTTTTTGCCCATATATACTGGTTATGTAAATGCTCCTTTTTTCCGGTCTGCCTTTCATACTGCTCTATAGAAAGAAGCGCCTCCTTTGTATCAATCTTTTGCAGCTTTTCTATTCTGTCCCGCAGCATTCGATACTGAAATTCCTGATCCGATGTAATAAATTCATATCTGTACGGCACAATCCCCATACGCTCCAGAAGTGCATCTGCAGTAAATTTATCCGGAATTCTTTCGCCCTGCTCATAGCGCATGAGAGTCGCAGAAGAACAGATTCCCCAGCTCAATTTCTCCCGTGAAATCTTCTTTTTCTCCCGTACTGCTCTGATTAAATTTCCGACTGTTCTTTTTTCTTCTTTCATTTTTGTCTTACTCCATTTATGACTACTATAACATTCCGCTTGACGCACTTTTTTTACATACTTAAACACTTTTTAATAACTTTTCATATTGGATTTCCCTTCAAATTAATATGAAAAGAACTTTGTCATACAGTAATCATACCATATGCAAAGCTCTTTCGTCATTAAATTGTTTTGGCTTTCAGAAGAACTTCTCCAAAAGTTAAAATGAGGTGTTTTCTGGTTAACATCTTTGAAAAGATTACATATACTATAATTACAAAAATAAATTTGTATTTTTGTAGCAGGTAACTTGAGTATCTGTTGTCGTTAAGCGTGTACGGTCTGGTCAGACAGGTGGTACACGTTGACTATATCGGGTTGTGCATTCCACCGCACTCTGAATAGATGTCTATGACATTGAACGAAAATGCTCTAAAAGACTTCGTGTATGCGGAGTCTTTTATTTTTGCACAAGGAGAAAAGTAAATTTATGATAGATATACTTTGATTGTGCAAAATAATCCTGATTTTGCTAATGAGTGTGTTTGCTGTTCCTTTTTTCAGAAAGAAAAGGTGGATTTTACGAAAGGAACAATATCCACAAAAGTGTTACTGCTCAAAAAAATTATTCATATGGGAAAAGAAAATGAAATGTGTCAAACAGTCTATATGAATCCAGTATATGTGAAGTAATAGAAAAGCAGAAATCTCCCCGACTAAAGTTTGATTTGAGAGTATGAAATTTTTTCTGTAAAATAATGTCTATAAGGTTCTTCTATGATACAATAAATATCATTAGGAGGGCCTTTTATTATGGC
>JAUNOY010000020.1 GCA_030536995.1 Eubacteriales bacterium | reverse complement strand
TGTATGGAGCTGACTGTTACTAATAGGTCGAGGGCTTGACCAAGAAGCAAGGTTAAAAGAATTCTCAAGGATGTTGCATGTATGTAGTTTTAAAGGTATAAACCTGATGAACAGTAGTCGAAAGACTGCTGTTTTTTGTTGTGTAAAAAAACAAACTTTGTAACGTATATTGTGTAGCAGGAAAGAATGGGAAAATGCAGATGAATTTCTCTCGGGAATGAAAAAGAGGACAGACTGCATCCAGTGGTAACAATCTGTGTATACTATGGAGAAGATCCCTGGGATGGTCCAGGTTGTTTAACAGACATGCTGAAAATACCAGAGCAGCTTAGAGGTATAGTTAGTGATTATAAAATGAACCTGATACAGGTAAGAGAAAGCGAAGGATATAAATTTCATACGGATGATGTGAATACAGTATTTGAAATAACCCGTGATATTTTCAAAGAGAATTATAAGCATATACAGGAAATTTACAGTGAACGTGAAATATCCTCAGAATTGGGAATGGTTATTGGCGCAATTACAGAGTCTGACAAGTTAATTCAGCAGGCGTTGGATAGAAAGGGAGGAATGCAAAATATGTGCAGAGCATTGGAAAAATTGGTAGATGAAGGTTGGGCAGATGGAAATCTTAAAGGAAAATGCTTGGGATTATGTGAAAAAATTTTGGCAGGTTTGAAAAGCAGGGCAACCATTTGTAATAGAGATATGGCTATTTACTGAGAATCGGTGAAAATCGGTTCTCATTTTTTCCACTGTTTTAGGGCAAATTAACATTTCATATAGCATTTTTCCCGGCTTAACAATTAAGTGAAAAAGTTTAATCTGTATTTAACCGGAATAAGGATGCAGTTTTCACATTACGTTGTTATAATCTTTCTTGTCAGTAAGACACAATTCAATTTTTGATATTAAAAAACAAGAGACTTGAAAACAGAAAAACAGAAGGAGAAAAGGTTATTATGAAAGCAAAAAAAATCAGCGCATTTTTATTGGCAACAGCGATCCTTTCCACTACAGCGATGCCACAGATAACAATGGCAGCGACAGATACAGCAACCGAAACAGAGAAAGCAGCGGAAGATACAGCGGCATCAGGAGAAACTGCAGAAACAGGTATTCCGAAATATATCTTTCTTTTTATCGGAGATGGAATGAGCTATCCTCAGGTACAGGCAACCAATTATTATTTGAATGCAATGGAGGATGACGGAGACGAAATTCTTACCAGCGAAAATAAATTAAATATGATGAAGTTCCCAGTTGCAGGTTCTGCGCAGACATATGACAGTACATCTTTCTGTCCGGATTCTGCGTCAACAGCAACATCTATTTCTACAGGACATAAGACCTACAGCGGTACAATCAATATGGATGAAAAGATGGAAACACCATATGAAACTATCGCAGAGAAGCTGAAAAAACAGCTTGGATATAAAGTGGGTATTCTTTCTTCCGTAAACTTAAATCATGCAACACCGGCAGCATTTTATGCGCATCAGGCATCCAGAAATAATTACTATGAAATCGGCGAAGAGATGATTGCAAGTGAGTTTGATTATTTTGCAGGCGGCGGACTTAAGAAGACAACAGGCGCAGAGGGAGATAAAAAAGATCTCTATGAGCTTGCCCAGGAGGCTGGTTATAAGGTAATCAAAACCCAGGCAGAGGCAGAAGCTTTAACAGCAGAAGATGGAAAAGCAATTGTAATCGATGAGACACTTGCAGATGACGATGCAATGAGCTACGATATGGATCTGGAAGAAGGAGAATGGGGTCTTGCAGATTATGTGGAAAAAGGAATCGAAGTTCTTGATAATGAGAATGGTTTCTTTATGATGTGTGAAGGCGGAAAGATTGACTGGGCCTGTCATGCAAACGATGCAGCAGCAACAATCACAGATACGGTAGCTATGGATGATGCTGTTGGAAAAGCAGTGGAATTCTATAATGAACATCCGGATGAAACCCTGATACTTGTAACGGGAGACCATGAGACCGGTGGATTGACTATTGGATTTGCAGGAACAGATTATGATACGTTCCTTTCCAACATCTCAAATCAGAAGATTTCATATGCGAAATTTGATTCTGATTACGTTGCAGGATATAAAGAGAATAAAACAGATTTTGATACAGTTATGGCGGATGTGACAGAGCTTTTCGGGCTGCAGGCTCCTGTATCAGAGGAAGAAAAAACAAATCAGGCAGACAGTAAGGATGTGCATCCGGAGTCAGAGGATAAAGGGTCTCTTGTTCTTACAGAGTATGAGTATGATAAGTTAAAAGCTGCCTATGAGGAAACAATGAGCCGCACAGGCGAGGAAGAAGAATTTAGTCAGGAAGAGTATGTTCTTTATGGAAGTTATGAACCTCTTACAGTAACAATTACACATATTCTGAATAATAAATCCGGTATCAATTTCGGTTCTTATGCACATACAGGTCTTCCGGTGGAAGTATTTGCAATGGGTGTAGGTCAGGAACAGTTTGGCGGATACTACGATAACACAGATATCTTCCATAAGGTAGCGGCACTCACAGGAGTAACTGAAAAATGATACAAAAAATCAGGAAAAACAGTGTATCCATCCTTGCACTCCTGATAATCCTCATCCTCATAGTCTTTCCTACAGGCTATGAGGATGCTGTTATTTATAAGGGAACAGACAGGGTGAGAGCAGAGGTAATTTCTACAGATGAGAGTACTGTGACAAATAATGGTCTGATTCGTTCCGGAGAACAATATTGTAAAGTAAAGATTCTTGGAGGAAAGTTTAAGGGACAGGAAGTAAAGGCTGTAAATATGCTGAGCGGCTCTCTGGAGTCAGATAAGATTTTTTCAGAAGGAGATATTGCACAGGTTGTAATAAGTTATAAAGAGAAAGATATTTTATCTGTGACAATGACAGACCATTACCGTTTGGATAAAGAAATCGTTCTTGCAGTCATGTTCGTAGTGCTTCTTGTTTTTTTTGCGGGAAAAACAGGTCTTCGGGCAGTGTATTCTTTTGCGATTACCGTATTGGCAATATGGAAAATCATGGTACCTGCCTATCTTCGGGGAATTAATCCAATCTGGTGTGGGATTCTGATTACGGTTTTTCTCACAGTTATGATTATATTTCTTGTATATGGATTTGATAAAAAGACTCTGGCAGCCAGCAGCGGGGCGCTTCTTGGAGTTTTTGTAACTTGCATAATGGGATGTATTTTTACAGATTTGTTCAAAATTCACGGTGCAGTGATGCCTTATTCGGAAAGTCTTTTATATTCCGGTTATCAAAATTTGAATCTGACCCAGATATTTATGAGTGGAATTTTTATCGGTGCTTCCGGTGCAATGATGGATCTTGCGGTAGATATTACCTCTGCAGTCAATGAAGTGATTCAGAAAAAACCGGATATTGGATGGAAAGAAGCAGCCCGTTCAGGAATGAATGTCGGACGGGCTGCTATGGGAACTATGACAACTACCCTTCTCCTTGCTTACTCCGGCGGCTATATTGCCCTTTTAATGACCTTCATGGCACAGGGAACGCCAATAGACAATATTCTCAATTACAAATATGTCTCTGCGGAAATCCTTGATACAATTGTGGGAAGTTTTGGTCTGGTAACGGTAGCTCCTTTCACCGCGCTAACAAGTGCATGGCTCTTAACCCGCAAGGCCAAGGGTTAAAAAAGCTTGTCTAAAACTGCATTGGAGGCTTTCTGGTTATTTTCTATGGAGACATCGTAATTTCGGTTATAGTATTCCTGGTAGAGAAGGTCAATCAGGAAAAGCTGGCTGACCTTCACACCGATAGAACCGCCGTCCAGAGGCCCCTCATCTGAACCGCACAGAAGAATGGCATCACAGTAGGATGCAAGAGGCGATTTTGCGAAACGGGTGATGCATCCCAGTTTGGCACCGGCTTTTTTCGCTATTTTTGCAACATGGATATTATCCTTCGTAGAACCGGAATAGGATACAATTACCAGAAAATCTTCTTCTGTCATAGTAGCGGCTGCCATAGACTGCATATGAGGGTCTGACAGACAGTAAACTTTTGGGGCGATACGCATAAATTTATTACATGCTTCCTGTGCAGACAGAAGGCTGTCTCCGATACCGAAGAAATATACTCTTCTTGAATCCTCGATTAATCTGAGGAATTCTACAAATCGATCCTGGTCAAGAAGAGAATAGGTTTCACGCAGAGCGCTTGTATGAATCTGAAGAACTCTGTCGGCAGTTCCGCGAAGAGAATCATCGATCGCAGCATTGCTTGTCGGTGAAATCACACCAATCTGAGTTGTGGTGCTTCTCTGACCGAGAGACAATTTTAGCTTAAATTCCTGATATCCCTGAAGATTCAGGGTTCTGCAAAATCTGTAAACACTGGTATCACCCACCTGGCAGGCATCTGCAAGGTCTGTGATAGACATATACAGAACTTTTTTTTGATTTTTTAATACATAGTCGGCAACCTTTTTTTCTGTGCGTGTAAATCCCGGGTATGCAGACTGTATTTTTGAAACTAAATTTTCACTGGACATAGAAATTCCTCTTTTCCTGGAGTTTTACTCCTTTTTGTCAGGGGAGAGCTTCCGCTATCCGAACGGCGCCTAACATACCGGCGTCATTTCCAAGTTCTGCGGTTTTAATGCGAACATTACGGAAACTGGGCATTATGTTATGATATAATTTGCTTTCAAGATTTGTAGCTATATAGGGTTGTTTCATTACACCGCCGCCAAGGACGATACAGGAGGGGTTAAAAATGTGAATCAGGGACGTAAGTCCGTATACGATTTCGTCAATCCATTCGTTTACCAGCTCCTGAATTTCGGGTTCGTCGATTCGGGCAAAAATTGCTCTTCCGTTGTCAAGCTCAGGAAAGACTTTCTGCACACATCTCACGAGAGCGGTGGTGGATGCATAGCGCTCATAGCAGCCGCTGAATTCATCCTCTTCGAAGTTTCTGTCTTCCGGATGAACCAGAACAGCGCCGAATTCACCGGCAGAAAAACAGGAACCGGTGTATATTTTTTTATCTATAACAATAGCGCCGCCTACGCCTGTACCGTAGGTAAGGCAGAGAAAGTCATTGTATTCTCGCCCTGCTCCAAATCCGGCTTCACCGAGAGCCGCTGCATTGACATCATTTTCTACGGCAACAGGGACGCCGAATTCGCTGGTAAGGATTCCACGGATGTCAGTGCCTGTATAACCGGGGATATTGGAATTTGCATAGCGGATTATTCCTTTTTCGGAATCCACCTGCCCGGCAGTACTGATTCCGATTCTGTCAAAATCTTTATAGGATTTCAGAATTTCAATTGCATTTTTCATCACATGAGCGCCTCCCAGTTGTGCTTCGGTAGGCGTTTCTTTTTTTTCTTCTAATTTTCCGTTTCTGTAGATTCCGGATTTAATGGAGGTTCCTCCAATGTCTAAAACTGCGATATTCATAAATTTCCTCCTGTCAGTAAGCAGCGACTTTAATTACACATTTTTTCAGGTGAAGGTCTTCTGATGCAGCGGCGCTTGGAAGATGGGGTTCTTCGGTCATGCAGACAATGAAGCGTCCCGGTCCCATAATACAGGTAGAACTGTTTTCGACAGTGACAGTTCCGAAATCGCCGGAAAATGGAGTAAGCTCTTTGGCTTCGCCCAGCCCGATGCAGATAACCTCTGTTCCTTCAATATCAATCTGAATGTCCATATATTTTTTATGAATTTCAAAGTTAAGCTCTTCTACAGGCTTTGCCTGAGCTTCCATTACATTGGCAAAAACATTGTCGCCATCGATTTCTGTCCGGCCAAGAGGCAGAGCAGAAAGGTCTGTCTTTACAAGAAAATCTATGGCTGTATCGAGATTTTTTGAAATTCCGCGGTATTTTTCTACATTTGTAAGCATATCATAAATCATACGAGAATTCCTCCTTAATTATACATAAGATAACAAAAGGCTGCCCTGCAGGGCAGCCTTTGGGTTGCATCAGCCTTTAACAGCACCCATTGTAATACCCTGGGTGAACGATTTCTGGAATGCAAGGAATACAGTTACGATCGGAATAGCAGCAAGGAAAGCACCTGCCATAATCAGACCGTAGTTGGTAGAAAACTCGGCCTGAAGAGTTGCGACACCAAGGGAAATGGTGAGGTTTTCTCGGGAGGCAAGCATAACCAGCTGCATAAAGTAGTCATTCCATGTGTTGATGAAGGTAAAGATTGCAAGAGCTGCAAAACCTGGTTTTACAATTGGGAATGCGATAGACCAGAAAGTTTTCCATTCATTACATCCATCAATTTTTGCAGATTCGAGAAGCTCACCGGGAATATTCTCACTGAACTGCTTCATCAGGAAAATACCGAAAGGCCATCCAATCAGTGGAAGAATAACAGCAGCAAGAGTATTGTGGATACCAAGCTTACTGATCATATTTACAAGAGGTACGGTGATAACCTGTTTTGGAAGTGCCATAGCAAAGATAAAAATGCTGAACAGGATTTTCTGACCGTAAAAGCGTTTTTTAGCGAGTACATAACCTGCCAGAGAAGCTGTTACACATACTGCCAGCATAGTTACACCTGCGATAAAGATACTGTTGAACATCCATCTTGCAGCAGGATTTTTAAATAAGGTGACAAAGTTTTCTAAAGTCGGTTCTGCCGGAAACCACTGTGGAGGTACGGCAACAGCTGCGCTTAAGGACTTAAATGCGCCCGTGATGATCCAGTAAAACGGAAAGACAAATAATATTGTCAGAAGAGTGAGAATCACGAAGGACACAGCTACAAAAGGTGTTACTTTTTTCTTACCCATATCAATCTATTCTCCCTTCATTAATATTCTACGTCATCGCCGCCAAGGAACTTGAACTGAGCGAAGCTGATAAGTCCGATTACAACTGCCAGGAATACACCCATTGCATTTGCATATCCATAATCAGAAAGCTTGAAGGCTTTTTCATACAGATAATACATAATGGTAGTGGTCGAGTAGTTTGGTCCGCCCGAGGTTAGGAGCTGGATCAGCGCGAAACACTGGAAGGAGTTGATAGTTGTAATAACTACGATATAAAGTGTGGTTGGTAAAAGGCTTGGCCATTTAATCTTCCAGAATACCTGAAATTCTGTAGCACCGTCTACACGGGCTGCCTCAACCAGTGATTTGTCAATATTACCCATTGCGGCAATATAGAGGATAATAGGCTGACCTACAGAAGTGGTAAGGAGGATAATAAGAATCGCCAGAAGAGCATATTTCTTATCACCTAACCACATGATATTTCTGTCAATAATACCGCCGTTTTTAAGTACGAAGTTTAAAATACCGCTTAATGGGTCATAAATCCATTTCCATACAACCGTTACGGCTACTGTACCGGTTACAACCGGAAGGAAGAATACGCAGCGGAAGAAGGAACGTGTAAATGCGCTTCTTTCGTATGTCTGAGAAGATACGAACAGAGCGAAGATAACAACAATCGGAACGGAACCTACAACCAGGATTAGTGTATTGATAAAAGACTTCTGGAATACAGGATCCTTAAACATGGTAATGTAGTTATTGAGTCCGATGAAGGTGAATTCTTTCATTGTATATTTGAATAAGCTGGTAAAAATACCGAGCCCCATGGGGAATAATACAAATACAATGAAGAAAAACAATGCCGGAGCGAGGAAAAGATAGGATACGATCGTTTCCCTCATTCTTATTTTGTTTGATGCTTTCATTTTATCTCTCCAATCCCAAATAGTGAGAGCCTTGCAGATGTCCCGCAAGGCTCTGTGACACTTACTGAATAATCAGAAACAGTTTCTTACTGTGCATTTTTGATAGATGCGTTGGAGGACTCAACAAACTCGTCTGCTGCTGTCTGTGCATCTTTGTCGCCATTCATAACTGCCTGAAGCATCGGGAACCAGTATGTTCTCATTTCTGCAAAACCGTCGATGGTGTTGTAGTATGGAGAATAATATTTTGTCCAGGATGCGATTGTGTTCATTCTTTCATCGCCTTCATAGAGATCACCGAAGGATGTGCGGACTGGGAAGCAGCCTGTACGAACTACGTTCTTTGGTCCCCATTCAGCGTCGTCGCAAAGGAACTGAAGGAATTTCTTGGAAGCTTCGATTTTAGCATCATCGCCGTTGTCGAAGATACAGAATCCGTTTACAAGGTATTCAAGTTCCGGAACACCGTCTGCAGATGGCATTGGAACTTCAATTGTTTCAATTTTATTATCATCTAACAGTGTCTGGTTGGAGTTCTGTGTGCCAGGTCCCCAAAGTAATGTGAAAGCAGTCTGTTTTGTAGCGAAGTTCTTAATATCATCGCCGCCTGCGTATGCAGAACCATTTAACAAGTAGCCTTCGTCAACTGCTGTTTTGATGTAATCAAGAGCTTTAACACCGCCTTCATCGTTGATTGTGTATTCTGTTACAGCGTCGTCTGTGATAGAGCTATCAAAAAGGTTTGCAACAAATGCACGTGTTCCCTGGTCACCGCCCTGACCGGAGCAGAATACGGAACCCGGCATATAGCCTTTTTCCTGAAGCGCTTTTGCTACTGTTGTGAAGTCGTCTGTTGTCCAACCATCTTTAATGAGGTCTGCAACACCTGCGTCTTCAACCATTTCTTTATTAAATGCCATGTAGAAAGGAGCGGAGCTTAATGGGTACATATAAGCTGTATCGCCTGCTTTACAGGACTGAAGAAGCATATCGTTGTTTACGTCTTTTACAAATTCATCTGTAAACATGTCGCTTAAGTCAGCAAGTTTACCGTTTTTACCATAGGAAATGATACGTCCAGGGGCATCGAATAATACGTCACAGATTGTACCGCCTTCGATAGCTGCTGTGATTTTCTCAGGACCGGAAGTAAAGTCGATGGTTTCAAGATTTACTTTAATGTCCGGGTTAGCTGCTTCGAATGCTTCAATGATGGTTTTTTCATAAGCGCCTGGCTCAGCGTCTACACTGTCCTGTGCGAAAGTAGGAAATGCCCACCATGTAATTTCTGTTGTTTCAGCTGCGGAAACAGATGCTGCAGGAACAAGCATGGAACCGATCATAGCGCCTGCAAGAATTGTGGATAAAACTTTGCTTTTTTTCATCTTAAAAAATCCTCCTTTTAAACTTGCTTTTCGTTCTGAGTTTTTTCAACTCCCTTATGAGCACACTATAGCACTTCTGAAAAAATATTTCAATACCTTTTTTAAAAGAAATTTTTTTTCTTTTTGTTGTACTTATATAATACTTATGATATTATTGACAAGGAAAATGATAATAGTGCATAATGAAAAAAGGCGAATCGTAAAAAAAAATGAAATTATTTTCGCTTTTTTGAAAAAAAATAAGATTCAGTTGTGCAATTAGTGGACGAGTATAAAGGAGATGGATGTATTATGGTAAAAACAGTCGTTTGTTTTGGTGATTCCAATACACATGGATACAATGCAGAAAATGGAGGACGTTTTGATATTTCTGAGAGATGGACAAGAATTCTGGGGAGGAAACTAGGAGACGAATATGATGTGATTGAGGAAGGTCTTTCAGGAAGAACGACCGTATTTAACGACCCGCTCTTTGAAGGATTGAGCGGTCTTGAAGCAATTCACAGTTGTCTTATGAGTCATGAACCGGTTGATATTCTGATTATTATGCTTGGGACAAATGATACGAAGGCACGTTTTTCCGCAACCTCCAGAAATATAGCGCAGGGACTTGCAAGGCTGACAGAAAAGGCAAAGCATACGGTGGGTGCATGGAGAGGGACTCCGCAGATTATTCTGGTAAGTCCGGTTCCTATCGAACAGGGATGTCTCACCTCTGATGTAGGAGGAGAGATGGGACCGGGATGTGTCGAGAAGTCTCTTGATCTGGGAAAACAGTTTGAACGTATTGCCAGAGAGCAGGGATGCATGTTTCTTGATGCGGGCAAAATTCCGGGAATTGGAGTGATTCCTACAGACTATATGCATCTTACCAGAGAATCCCACAGACGTCTGGCAGATGCGCTTGCAGAGGTGATTCGTAAATTATGACTCTTACCCAGTTAAAGTATGTCGTTACCATTGCCGGCGCGAAATCTATGAATGAAGCAGCGCGTATGCTTTTTATATCCCAGCCCAGTCTGTCTTTTGCAGTTAAAGAGCTGGAGGAGGAGATTGGAATTGAGCTTTTTCGCCGAAGTAACAGAGGGATATCTCTTACCCCTGAGGGAGAGGAATTTCTTGGATATGCGCGTCAGATGGTAGATCAGTATGAGTTGATTGAGTCAAAATATATCGAAAAGAAACAAATGAAAAAGAAATTCAGCGTTTCCACCCAGCATTATACGTTTGCCGTAGATGCTTTTGTAGAGATGGTGAAACAGTTTGGAATGGATGAGTATGAATTCGCGGTTCATGAAACAAGAACATATACGGTTATTCAGGATGTGAAGAACTTCAAAAGTGAGATTGGCATTCTTTATCTGAACGATTTTAACAGAAAGGTTCTTACCAAACTGATCCGAGAATCAAACCTTGAATTTCATGAGATTCTTGACTGCAGCATTTATGTTTATATGTGGAAAGGACATCCGCTTGCCGCCCGTGAAGAAATTGATCTTGAGGAGTTGAAAGAATATCCTTGTCTCTCTTTTGAACAGGGAGAATACAGTTCGTTTTATTTTGCGGAGGAGGTTCTCAGTACATATGAATATAAACGTCTTATTAAGGCGGATGACAGGGCGACTCTTCTTAATCTGATGGTGGGGCTGAATGGATATACCCTGTGTTCGGGAATTATCTGTGAGAAACTTAACGGCTCAGACTATTGTGCTGTGAAACTGAAATCAGATGAGATTATGACGATTGGTTACCTTGTGAGAAAGGGAGTTACAATCAGCCCTCTGGGGAAAAAATACCTCGAAGAGATTTCCAAATATAAAAATAAAGCACTGAGATAAAAGTTCAGGAGGAGCAAACGTGCTCCTCCTGATTTTTCTGTATATTAAACAAAAAGCAGATCATGGTTGATTGTTGTGTAGAAAAGCTCTTTACGCTGTTCTGTATTGTCGGTCTGACCGAGTACCCACATCATTTTTGTAACGGAGGCTTCCAGAGTCATATCATAGGACTCGAGAATGGGGAAGCTGTCTTTAATCACCTTTCCAACCTGATAAACACTCATGTCGCTGCCTTCATGTGTGACCTGTGTTGCCATACATACAAGTTTCCCTGCGGAAACCCATTCATGGAGAGCATCGAGGAAGCTGTTATCCCCGTAGTTGGGAAGACCACCAACACCGAAAGATTCAATGATCAGTCCGTCGTAGGAATCTGCAAGAACATCAAGGACGTTTCCATCAATACCCGGAATGAGTTTTAGAAGAAAGATCCGTTCGTTCATGTTATGATAGAATTTCAGCGGCTTGGTGGAGTGGTCTTTATCATCTATGTAAAAGATGATTCTGTCGTCATGTATGGAGGCGATATCCGGATAATTAATGCTGGAAAAAGCATTGTAGCTTTTGGAAAATTCTTTTTTGGCCCGTGTGCCTGCAATAACCTTTCCGCCAAATACAATAGAAATTCCGTGAGCGCGCTCGTGGGATGCGAAGCGTAAACTGTCCAGAAGATTGGCTCTTGCATCAGTGATCGGCAGGTCAATTGGTTTCTGAGCACCGGTGATGACAATGGGACGACGGTTATTTTGGATTAAATAGGAAAGGGCAGCTGCAGTATATGCCATAGTGTCGGTTCCGTGACAGATGACGAAGCCATCATAAAATTCGTATTTTTTTTCAATTAGCTGCGCAAGCTCTGTCCAGTGACGGGCGCTGACACAGGTGCTGTCCAGGGAAAAGGGCTGTACCGTATCAATAGTACAGAATTCTTTGGCATCCGGAATATACGAGAGCAGCTCATCCGCAGTGAGCTGAGGAGACAGTCCGCTTTCTGTATATTTGGAAGCAATTGTACCTCCTGTTGCGATAAGTAATATTTTTTTCATGGGAAAATCCTTTCGGTAAATATTATGTGAATAATTTCAGTATAGCAAGGGGTATCAGGGGAGTCAAGGAGGGAAAAGCAGGCAGCAAAAGGAGAATTCTTTTTGTTTTTGATTTATGAGGATACTATAGAAAAATACAAAAAATAAGGATATAATAGCTGTATTAACTGATAAAAAACGGGGAGTGAGTTTATGAATAATCTGAAAAAAGTATATTGTCGTATTTATCAGGAAGTTTTTCACATGGCGATTCCGGTTCTGCCCTATACAGAGCCTAAAATTTTGAAAGGAATGGGCTCTGTTGTTCCTCTTTTAAAGAAAAGAGGCGTAAAATCTCTTCTGATTGTTTCCGGTCGGACAGTACACAGCCATCCGTTGATTCAGAAGCTGGAAAAAAAGCTTGCAGAAGCGGAAATCCGCTATGAGGTTTATGACAAAACCGTGCCAAATCCAACTATAGATAATATCGAAGAAGCTGTGAAAATTTATCATGAAATTGATGCACAGGCAATTCTGTCCATAGGAGGAGGGTCTGTAATGGACTGTGCAAAGATTGTAGGAGCAAGAATAGCGCGCCCTCATTTGCCTGTAAAAAAAATGAAAGGGCTTCTTAAAATTGTCTGTCCGACACCTCTCAGTATTGCGATTCCCACAACTGCAGGATCCGGCAGTGAAACGACTCTTGCTGCGGTGATTACAGACAGCGAAACCCATTATAAATATCCCATTAATGATTTTGTGCTGATTCCGGACTATGCAATTCTTGTTCCGCAGCTCACAATGGGGCTTCCGAAAATGCTGACAGCTACTACAGGTATGGATGCCCTTACTCATGCGGTAGAAGCCTACATTGGGCGAAGTACTACAAAGCTTACCAGAGATATGGCGGAGGAGGCTGTCTGTCTCATTGTAAAGAATTTATATCGCGCTTATGAAAAGGGCGAGGATAAGGAAGCCCGCAGAAATATGCTCCGCGCTTCCTACTGCGCAGGCGTCGCTTTTACCCGTTCTTATGTAGGATATGTCCATGCAGTCGCCCATTCTCTCGGCGGCCGGTATGGTATTGCCCACGGTCTTGCCAACGCGATTATTCTTCCTTATTTTCTGGAAGAATATGGAACAGAATGCAGTGAAAAGCTGGCGCGTCTGGCGCGTCTTTCCGGAATTGCAGACAAAAAAGCCAGTGACGGAAGCGCCAGCGCCGCCTTTATTTTATGGATACGCAGGATGAATACTCTTATGGGAATTCCGGATAAAATACCGGAAATCCGCAGAGAGGATATTCCTGAAATGGCAGCGCGGGCAGACAAAGAAGCAAATCCGCTTTATCCGGTTCCAAAACTAATGGACAAGAGAGCCCTTGGGGAGATGTACGAGCGGCTGATGTCCTGACAGATGCTCGCAGCGGGATTTTTGATAAACATACTGACTGATAAACCAGGAAAATCCCCAGAGGAAAAGCCCCAATAGAGACAGGATTTTACCTACTTTTGCTCCGGGAGCATGGTAGGTGATTTCCAGATGGTGATTTCCTTTGGAAAGAGGAAAGCCAAGGAAGGCAGTATTGACTTTTTCGGGTATAACAGCGCAACCGTCGATACTGACTTCAAAACCTTTGTCAAAAGGAATGGAGGTAATTACATAACCATTTTGGGAGAAAGAAATCTTTCCGGAAATATGATTTCCCTTTGTATGAGTCCTGTCGGGAATGAACTCTGACTGATAAAGAGAAGTGTCGGTAAGAAGAGACAGAGCTCCCGTATAACTCTTTATACCGGTCAGAGTGTAATCGCCATCGCTGAAGGTGACAGGGATTTTCTCTTGTCCGGCTTCCAGTTCCGTGACGAAAGTGAATATAGTATTATCGTTGTGATAAATGTGATAGGCTGCGCTTAATTTATTGCGGGTACCATTAAGCTTTATGGTAACGCTGTGGTTGGGTTTTGCGTTTTTTACTTCAAATTGCAGGAAAAAAAGCTGTTTTTGGGTGTCGGATTTCAGTTCTGTATGGAGAACAGTATCTATCGGTTTTGGCGTTTTAATATGATAGTTGTCTCCTTCTTTATGGATAGAACTGTCTTGTGGAAATGTGAGTTTCACGGGGACAGCACTGTCCATTATTTTTGCCTTTTTGTCAGTACTTTTCTTTGTGGTATCGTCTGCCACAGCATATTTCATAAGAGCAGTCTGATTATATGGGAAAGACAGCTTTTGGTACTCTTCGGAGGAAATTAACCTATCTGTTGCATAGAGAACCGGAGCTGCATATTCAGCGAGCTGAGTGCTGATGTTTCCCTTTTCATCCTTATTTATCAGGCGTTTGACTCCCATAAACTTGCGAAACAGAGGGTTGCCGGAAGTGGAGTGGGAGATGGCATTGTTGTAAGGAAGCTCTGTCTTGAAAGTGCGGGTAAGGAAGGTCTGATAATCCTGATTATAGGCAGAGGAGTACAAAGTGGTTGTCCACTGGGCTGGATTCCAGATACGGTTCATATTAGAGTTATCTTCTTTAAGAGAGCCGTCCTGTTCCATTCTGTAAAGCCCTTTTTCCTGGGCAAGAGCAGCATCTATTTCAGATTTCCATGAAGAATCCCAAAGAGATTCACAGAGTTCTTTATTTGCATTTGAACCAAGCTCCTGATTGATATAAAGTCCTGCACATACAAGATAAATCAAAAAGGGTGTTAAAAGAATAACAGGAAGATATTTTCTTGAAAACAGGGTTTGTATTCTTTGTAAAAATGAGGCTGTAAGGTAGCAAAGCAAAGGAACAAAAGGAATAAAAGCCTTGTCTCTGATATAAAGTCCACCGTTTAATATCCACGAAAATACAGGAAGGGTTAATACAATAATACATAAAATACACATGAGTTTTTCGCTGTATTTAAAAAGAAATATACCAAGTATCAGCACTGCGAGAATACCTGTGGAAAGTCCGATTCCATATCCTGTGTAGGTGAAATATTCCAGGGAAAAATCGGGTATAAACAGAGTTTTTAACTGTGTTTTTGGGGATTTACCGCTTCGCACAAGAAGGGCGCAGGCAGTAGGAATCAGGAGGAAAGCAGAGGTAAAAACAGCAGTAAAAAACGGTAGGATAAACTGAAAAAACGTGTGTATTTTTCGATGCTGTTTTAACGGAAATTTCGCAATTCCATATATAAAAACCACCAGCATTCCACAGATACTGTAATAAAAACTGGTCATAATCATAAGGAAAATTCCGGTTGTCATAAGCATAAAACGCTTCTTTTCCCAAAAGATATCGACCCCTATAAGCGCCAGAAGAAGGAAGGGCATATAGTTCACAAACATAATCTGACGGTAGGACTGAAAAATCATAGGACCCGCCAGAAGGAAGAGAAGAGCTGTGGCAAAACAGGTACTTTGGGAAAAGCCATGTCTTCCTGTCCAATAATAAAAAAGCAGGACAGAAGCAGAAAGTGTAAGGAAGCTGACTGCCATCAGATAGGTGCTCATTTTTACAAAAGGAAGCAGATAAGAGGGCAGTATAAGAGGGCTGAAAAGCCCGTAATAGGCAAAGTTATAGATGTTCTGTCCGCCACCTAAAGACGGAGCAAATTCAGGAAAAAGCTCTCCTGTCTGGTAGAACTGCTGTCGAAAATAATCAGGAATAACACTGTGCTGACTTAGCCAGTCAACCTCAGAACCGAACATACCGAGACGTCCGGCAAAGAGCCAGCAGAAGAACAGGGTAACCCCGAAAAGTATGATATATGGAATGAATTTTTTATTTGATTTCAAGGAAACAACCTCCTTTTTAAAAAAAATATACTGTATTATAACGCAGTCTTCTTAGAAAATCTCGAAAGAAATTCTTAAGTTTTCTTAAAGAAAATAAAGTTTTTGAAAAAATGAGTTATAATAAAACAACTATAAGGCAGCTATGTATTGAGAAGGAGAAAAGATAATGACAGACAGAAATCCCTGCATTTTGATTGTTGACGACAATCCGGAAATTCGAGAGATTATAAACGTACTTTTGTCAGGAGAAGGATATCTGGTAAAGGAGGCAGCAGATGGAACAGAAGCTTTGAGACTTCTGGAGGAGTATCGTTTTGACCTTATTATCCTTGATATTATGATGCCCGGAATGAATGGATATGAAACATGTATAAAGATTCGGGACAGAAGTAATGCGCCGATTCTGTTTCTGAGCGCCCGCACAACAGACAGCGATAAGCTTCTGGTGACACACAGGAGGCAGATTTTTTCCGCATCCAGATTATATGAGACAATATGGAAGGAGCCTTACTATTATGGGGCAAATAATACAGTTATGGTACATATCCGGAATCTGCGCCAGAAGATTGAGGAAGACCCGAAGAATCCGGTACTGATTAAAACTTCCTGGGGAAAGGGGTATCACTGTGATTAAAAAGATCCGAACGAAGCTGATTTTACTGATTGTGGTAACGGGTGTGACAAGCCTTTTACTTTTTCGAGGGCTTTGGACACAGAAGTGGCCGTTCTGGTATTGGCTGATAGAAAATTGTCCCATTGAAGTTTCGTTTTTGCCGGAACCGGAGAAGGATATTTTTTCCAGACTGGGTGAAGAGGCACAGAAATATGAGGTGCCGGAATCAGAGGACGATGCGGAGGCTGTAGAGAAAATACAGCCATTTTTTGACCTTGCAGACAAATATACGGCAATCTATATTTACGGGATTGAGGATGGGATGTATCGGGCAGGCAGAGCTCCTTCCGCTTTTATAGAAAACAGAGATAACTTTTTTTTTAATATGAGTTATGAATGGACGGATGGTATTGCTGAGCGATTTCATACCGTTAATCTGGAATTCAAAAACGGATATGCGTCCGTTATGATATATCTTTATCACAGCATGTTTTTTCTTATTCCTTATCTGATTTTCTGTCTGACTGTGTGTATCCTCTGGTTTCTGACAGTGATTTTATATTTTGTCACAGCAAAGATGCGTGTGGTAGAAAGACTCAAAGGCGAGATTCTTGAGATGGCATCAGGAAATCTTGACACACCTGTGAAGGAGGAAGGGCAGGATGAACTTGGCGTTCTTGCAAAGGAACTGGACAGTCTGCGTATCACTTTGAATGAGAAGCTTGTCGATGAGCAGGAACTTCATAAGTCAAATCAGGAGCTGATTGCCGCGCTTTCCCATGACCTTCGTACGCCCCTTACAATCTTAAAGGGGTATCTGGAAATTGTGCAGCTTGGACGAAATCAGGAGCAGCAGGAGGAATATGTCAGGCGTTGTATCCGAAAAACAGAGGATATTCAGGAGATGACAAACCGGATGTTTGAATATGCTCTTGTCTATGACGAAGTGAAACTTGAAAAGGATTATCCGGAGCTGGAAAGAGTTATGCAGAGTATGATTCTTAAAGAACTTAAGGAGCATATGGAATTTCTGGAGCTGGCAGGATTTCAGACAGAACTGGTGAATGAGCTGCCGGAGAAAGAAGAAACAGTGCTGGCGGATACCGCTATGTTAAAGAGGGTATTCAACAATCTGTTTTCCAATATCATTAAATACGCAGACAAGAAAGTACCGGTATACATAGAAGTTACATCGGAACCGGAGTTTTGCATTCTTATAAAAAACAGGATAAAAGCAGAACAAAATCCCTTAGAAAGCAACCGGATCGGACTGAAAAGCGTCAGAAAAATCATGGGTTTTATGAATGGGACTGTGGAAGTGACAGAGGAAAACAGGGAGTTTGCCGTGAGGTTGAGGATGAAGACAATATAAGTGTGAAATTTACTATATAGTTAATTATATGATATACTGAAACTGTTATAGACTCAGACTATAACCAGCCCTATGTTTTATGGATTAACACTTTTGGAAAAAACATGGTATAGTATTGTCATTGACGAAAAAGAGAAAGGTGAAGACATGTCTGGTATTGTAATTGAAAATGTGTGCAAGACCTTCCAGACGAAGGATGGAACGGTTCAGGCACTTAATCATGTAAACTTATCCATTGAGTCCGGAGATATTTACGGAATCATAGGTATGTCCGGTGCAGGTAAAAGTACTCTGGTACGCTGTATGAATTTCCTGGAGGAACCCAGTGAAGGAAAAGTCCTGATTGATGGGAAAGCTCTTGGAGATTTGACAAAGAAGGAGCTGCGCAGCCAGAGAGAAGATATTGGAATGATTTTTCAGCATTTCAACCTGCTGATGCAGAAATCGGTTTTGGAGAATGTTTGCTTCCCTCTGTATATTCAGGGAAAGAAAAAGGCAGAAGCACATAAAAGGGCAGCAGAGCTTCTGGAAATCGTAGGACTGGGAGACAAGCAGAACAGTTATCCGGCACAGTTATCCGGCGGACAGAAACAAAGAGTGGCAATTGCAAGAGCTCTTGCTTCAGACCCGAAGATTCTTCTTTGTGATGAGGCAACAAGCGCCCTTGACCCGCAGACCACAGCTTCCATATTGGAGCTTTTGCAGGATATTAATAAAAGATTTGGTATCACCATTGTGATTATCACTCACCAGATGTCAGTTGTCCGTGAAATCTGTACGCATGTGGCAATTATGAAAGAAGGCGTAGTAGAGGAACAGGGACTGGTATCAGAAATTTTTTCCAATCCGAAATCTGCGGTAGCTAAAGACTTAATCCGAAAGGATACAGGTTCTGATGTGGAAAAGAAGAAATCCAACACGCAGGACAGGATTCGAAGCGGAGAGATTATCCGAATCGTATTTTCAGAGAACTCGGCTTTCGAGCCGGTTATTGCAAATCTGATTCTTACCTTTCATGAGCCGGTAAACATCTTAAAGGCAGACACGAAGAATGTGGGCGGTGTGGCGAAAGGTGAAATGATTCTTGAATTTGCCAAGGGCAGTACAAATGTAGAGGCAATGAAAGCATTTTTGAAGGAAAGAGGATTAGCAATAGGGGAGGCATCTGAATATGTGGAGTGAAACAGTAATTAAAATGATTATCACCGGAATTGGTGAATCTCTTTATATGACATTGGGTTCCAGCCTTATTGGATACCTTTTTGGAGTTCCGATGGGAGTGTGTCTGGCGGTGACAGATAAGGACGGGTTAAGACCAAATGCACCTGTTTACAAGGTACTGGATGTGATAGCGAATATTGTGCGAAGCATTCCATTCCTGATTCTTTTAATCCTGATTATTCCATTCACGAGACTGGTGGTGGGAAAGAGTTATGGCCCTACTGCCGCTATCGTTCCGCTGACTTTGGCAGCGATTCCTTTTATTGCCAGAATGGTAGAGTCTTCTTTAAAAGAAGTTGATAAAGGTGTTATTGAAGCAGCCCGTTCTATGGGAGCAAGTGATTTCAGAATCATTACAAAGGTTTTGCTTGTAGAAGCCCGTACTTCTTTAATTAACGGAGCGACGATTGCAGTGGGAACGATTCTTGGATATTCTGCGATGGCAGGCTGTGTCGGGGCAGGCGGTCTTGGCGATATTGCCATCCGTTATGGTTATCACAGATGGCAGGCAGATATTATGATTGTAACGGTAATCCTTCTTATCCTTCTGATGCAGTTGTTCCAGGTAGTGGGAACAGTAGTGGCAAATAAACTGGATAAGAGAAAATAAGATGTAAAATTCCGTCTGGAAGAACAGGCGGCGATAATAAAAAATATAAAACAACTTTGGAGGATATTGACATGAAAAAATTAGTGGCAGCAGCATTAACAGGAGTATTGGCAGTAAGCGCATTAAGCGTAAATGTATTTGCAGAAGACGATAAGACTATCACAGTAGGAGCATCTGCAACACCTCACGCAGAAATTCTTGAGCAGGCAAAACCTCTCCTTGAGGAAAAAGGTTATGAACTGGAAATAGAGGTTTTTGACGACTATGTACTTCCGAATGAGGTTGTAGATAGCGAAGAAATAGACGCAAACTATTTCCAGCATATTACATATATGAATCAGTTTAACGAAGAAAAAGGTACGAAGCTTTTTGATGCAGGTGACATTCACTATGAACCATTTGGAATTTATCCGGGAACAAAAGACAGCCTTGATAAATTAGAGGATGGAGATACTATTGCTGTTCCAAATGATACAACAAATGAGGCAAGAGCGCTTCTTCTCCTTCAGGACAATGGAATCATTACTCTGAAAGAGGATGCAGGACTTAATGCAACTATCAATGACATTGAAGAAAATCCTCACAACATTGAGATTATAGAGTTGGAAGCTGCGCAGGTAGCACGTGTTGCAGAGGAAACATCCTTTGTGGTTCTCAATGGAAACTATGCTCTTCAGGCAGGACTTTCTGTAGCAAAAGATGCACTTGCCATTGAAGAAGCAGATTCTGAGGCTGCTAAAAATTACGTAAATGTAATTGCAGTAAAAGAAGGAAATGAAAACAGCGAAAAAATTCAGGCTCTTGTAGAAGTGCTGAAATCTGACGAAATCAAAGAATATATCAACAATACTTACGATGGCGCAGTAATTCCTTTTGAAGTAGAAGAGGAAGCGGAAGATGCTGGTGAAACAGAGGAAACTGCAGAGACAGAAGAGTAATAATAGTATCAGATTGTAAAAAATAGTATAACTTGCCGCAACAAATAAGAACTCCAGAGATTGACCTTCTCTGGGGTTTTTTGCGCTTTACACTACGAACTACCGGATCCTGCAAAGGAACCCCTTTGTTATTGTTGATTCTGCCAATAAGATAATATATAATGAAACACATATTGTATGAAATATACATGATAAGAGAGATTACCTTGGAGGTGTTATGCGAAGGAAGAATAAGAAGAAATCTTTAAACAGAGAATTTACAATTATGACGATGTTTACTTCTGTCAGCGCTCTGGTGTTATTCGGGGCTGTGATGCTGGCGCTTTTTTTTATTTTCTTTCATGGTGATATCAGGGAAGATATGGAAAATACGCTGAAAAATACCCAGCAGGAGTACAGGGAAAAAATACAGTTTATACAGGACGGCGGCGTAGCGATCAGGCACAATGCAGTTCTGAAAAAGTTTTTTACCCAGAACTGGTCAGACAGAGAGGAGATGGAGAAACAGCTCTCTTATAGCATGGAGCTTTTTTCTGAAAGAAATATGGCGGCAAAGCAAAAGCCCTTTGTAGTGAGCGTCTGTCTGTTTAACAGAAAAGGGGAACATGTAAAAAGCCACTATTATCCCATGACAGCTTCCGCAGCGCGGCTGAAAGAGCTTTCCTATCAGAGTCTGCAGCAGAAGTTCAGAGAAGGGGAAGAGCTCTATCAGGTCACCAGAGAAAATGGGGAAATTGTACTCTGTTTTCGAATTTACGATGAAGAAATGCAGGAAACAGGAACCTGTGTGGCAGGAATTGATGAAAAAGCTATGGATGTTCTGTTTCAGGAAATAGAGGGCTTTGATAATGGAAGCTGGATGGTACTTTCCAGCAGGAATGCAGTCCTTGCATCCGGCGGGGAACTGAAGAAAAAGGGAGAAATAAAGAGAAGAGATGAGATAAAACAGTGGATTGCAGCCGGACGGAATACTTCCGGAGAGAGGATTGCAGGCGGCGTAAGAAGCCTTTACAGGAGTGAGACGGCAGGATTTGGAATGTCGGCAGTTGTGGCAGTGGGAATGAATAATATTTACCGTATTCTCAAACCCACCTTCCTGACATTTGTGGGAATCATTTTTCTGACATTATTGTTTCTTGCATTTCTCAACCTTGGCGTCAGCTATCGGTTCTCCAGACCGCTGAAAAAGATGGGTGAGGTGCTGAGAGATTTTGGGCAGAAAAATTTTGATGTGCGTATGGAGGATTCTGCCATTCAGGAAATCGCGGATATCAGTATTGTATTTAACGAGATGGCAGACAGGATTAAATATCTGGTGGAGCAGGTTTATGAGAAACAGCTTCTTGCAACGCAGGCTCAGATGAAATATCTTCAGGCGCAGATTAACCCACATTTTCAGTTTAATATTCTTGCCATGTTCAGTATTAAGGCGAAGCTTGCCGGAAATGAGGAACTGTATCAGGGACTTCAGGCTTTTTCCAGACTGGTTCAGGGAAAAATTTTCAGGCAAAAGGAAGTGAAAATACCGGTTTCTGAGGAAATGGAGCTGGTAAATTTTTATCTTTATCTTCAAAAGAGCAGATTTGATGATAAGCTTGTTTACGAAATTCATTGTGAGGATAAAATGGGAGATTTTCTGATTCCACGGCTTCTTATAGAGTCTATTGTAGAGAATGCAGTTTCCCATGGAATAGAACCAAAAAGCGGAGATGGAAAAGTTGAGGTGGAGTTGTTCCTGCAGGAAGAAGAACTCCACATTACGGTCTGCGATGATGGAGTCGGCTACGTGGAAGACAAGAAAACGGAGGACAGAGTGGAGCGGGAGTGCTCTGTACAGGGAGAAAAAACAGGAGAAGGCGGCAGGCTGACAGAAATTCAGGATAAAATCAGCCATACACATACAGGAATGGAGAACACCAGACGCCTTCTGCAGATTTTGTATGGCGAAAATTACAGCCTGAACATATATGGAGAAAAGAATGTGGGAACAAAGGTGGAGATTATTTTGCCCGCAGAAAAAAGAGGAGGAACAAAATATGTGGAAAGTAGCGGCGGCAGATGACGAGGCATATCTTCGCACAGCCTTACAAAAGTTAATGAACTGGGAAAAAATGGACTGTTCATTGGATGCAGTGCTTAACAATGGAAGGGCACTGATGGAGTACATAGAAGAAAATCATCCGGACATTGTAATCACGGATATTCGGATGCCGGAAGCGGACGGTCTTGAGGTGTGTAAATTTATTTATGAAAAATATCCGGAAATCCAGGTAATTATTTTAAGCGCATACAATGATTTTGAATATGCCAGAACCGCAATTCGCTATGATGCGGCTGATTATGTTTTGAAGCTTTCTGTTCTGGAAGAACTTCCTCCGGCAGTGGCAAAAGTAACGCAGAAACTGGAGAAACAGAAAAAAGAACTGGAGCATGAACTACAGGCAGAGCCGCAGAAAAAGGAGACGGAAAGCCTTTATGAAAAAATGCTTTCTTATATAGAAGAAAATTACAGCAGCAAAATTGCTTTGAATGATATTGCAGAGGCACTTCATGCAAACAGCAGTTATTTAAGCCGCCTGTTTAAGCAGAAAAGCGGAAACAACCTTTTTGATGCAGTGCTGGAAAAACGGATTGAAAAAGCGAAAGAATATATGACGGATACGGACTGGAAGATTTATAAGATTTCTCAGGCTGTAGGGTTTGAGGATACGGGATATTTTTCCAGAGTATTTAAGAAATATACAGGTATTTCTCCTACAGAATACAAAAATGGAAGAAGGGATGAGGATGAAGCTTAAAAAAGCGGCTCTGGCAGGGCTGTCTCTGTTTCTCCTTCTTGGGATATCGGGCTGTACAAAACAGAACGAAGAGCCTGTAGAGCTTACCCTGATGCATGGCTGGGGGAGTACGGAAGACGATCATGTGGCGATGCGAAATATTTATATGGATTACGAAAAAGAAAATCCGAACGTGAAGCTAAATCTGGTTTCCATGCCTTCCGGTAGTGAACTTCTGAGAAAAGTAGAGGATATGCTGATGGTAGGAGATATTCCGGACTTGGTTTTTCTGGGAGGTACAAGAAATGGGATGGTTTATGACTTTATGGTGGAAAAAAATCTTGCCCTGAATCTAATGCCATATATAGAGAAGGATCCGGAATTAAAGAAGAGTCTTGCGCCTGTAAATCTGAATTACTGGACGACAGAAAAAGGCGAGATTTATACAATATCAGATGTTCTTCATTTAAGCGGCGGATACTGGTACAACAAAGAAATTTTTGATCAGGTGGGAATAAGGAGAATTCCGGAAACCTGGGAGGAATTTCTCGATGTCTGCCGGAAAATCAAAAGATGGTCAGACAGAGAAGGAAAGAGAGTGAAATGCCTGCAGATGCCTTCTGAAGCATACCTTTATCTGATGGGACACATGCTTGCTTCCGGGCAGGAAAACACACAGGAAATCATGCAAAACAGGAGTGACAGTATTCTTCCCAGCTTGAAAAAACTGGATCAGCCTCTGATGCTGCTGAAGGATTTGTATTCCTTTACTATAGCGGAAAACGATTATAGTTATCGGGATGATACAAGCAGTTTTAATAAAGGAAAATCGGCTATGTATATCAACGGAAGTTGGGCTGCTCCTATGATTTCAGAAAAAATTGATGCAGGATATGCTCTTTTGCCCTTCAAAAAAGGAATAACTCTTTCCTGTGAATCCGCCTGTCTTGGATATGTGCTGGGAAATACAGAAGATGAAAAGAAGAGAGAGGCTGCAATTGATTTTGTAAAATATATGCTGAGTAAGCCGGTGCAGGAAAGAATTCTAAGGGAAACGGAGCAGATGCCTGCGAATCCGGAAATAGATCTGGGAGACTATGCAGAGGAAATGCCCCGTTTTTACCACGCGGTGGAGGTGGTGAAGGAGGCGGATTGCCGCATTGAGGTTCCGGATAATCTGTGGCCGGTTCATATTCAGGAAATTTTTACGGAAAGTATTCAAGAGGTACTTCTTGGAAAGAAGGAGGAAACTGCCTTTCTTCGGGAGCTGTCAGAGGCGCGTGAAAAATAGAATGGGAGTTTTCTTTCCGGTCAGGAAAAAGGTAAAATAATTACATGGATTTACTGAAAAGTAAAAATAATCCAGATTTTTTGTAAAGATTTTTCATTCAAATAAATCCCCTGATTTAGTACTATAAGGTTACCAAACAGAGATGCGAAAAAATCGGGAGGAAAAGAAAATGAAAAAAAGAGCAATCAGTATCTTATTATCAGCAGCGGTTGCAGCAGGCACAATGGCGGGAACTACAGCTACCGCATTTGCCGGAGATGACAACACACTTGAATTTTATCATGGCTACTATCACGATGAAAGCGAATGGCCGGCAGCTAAAGTCATGAGAGATATTTATGACGAATTTGCAGCACAGCATGCAGACGGAGATATCAAATTTGAGCCGATTGCAGTAGAAAACAGAGATGAAATCATCAGTGCAGAGGTTGCTGGCGGTAACTTCCCAGATGTTGTAGACTGTGGTACAGCACTTTCACTGGCAGCGATCAGCCAGGGACTTGTTCTTGATTTGAAACCATTTATTGATGAGAACAATCTTCAGGACGCAGTTGGACTGAACTACACACAGAACGATGTTGACGGACATATCTACACAGTACACGATCAGTTAGAGAGCCGCGGTCTTTGGTACAATGCAGAGGTTCTGGAAAAAGCAGGCGTGAAACCGGAAGAAGCATTTGCAGACTGGGATGCTTTCGGAGCAGCAATGGAAAAGGTTCGCGCACTGGATGACGGAACATACGGATATGCAGCAGGACAGGGTTCCAGCTTTATTATGAACGCGATTCTCGGTTCTACAGAAGAAGGACGCGCAATGATTGAAAGCGAACTGACACCGGATACCATTAATTCTGATTTATTTGCAGAAGCATTCAAGACAGCTGCAACTTTAGATCAGGCAAACGGTTCAGACCATACTACAGAAGATGTTGGAAATCTTATGGATGATTTCAACAAAAACGGAATGGCTGCAGTTTTATTTAACGGTGTATGGAATGCCAGCGGTATCGGCGAAGAGCTTGCTGATAAAGTTGAACCGGCAGTTTTTCCGGGAAATGTTTCTATTATCACAGCAGGTGCCGGACTTTCCGTATCTGCAAACATGAGCGAAGAAAAACAGGCACTTGCTCTTGAGTTTATAAAATACATGGTAAGTCCTGAAGTACAGGCAAAAATCTTTACAGGCGTACAGGCTAACCCATGTAACACAACTGTAGACTTAAATGCACTTGCAGAAGAGAGCAAAGATCCTATCACAATGAAGCTTGCAGCAGCCTGCTCCGCAGCAAATGCAGCAGAGACAATTACAAGCGATATGAGACATGCGTGGGGCTCTGATGTAGGAAGCGCAATCATCAATGCGCTGATGGAATCAGCAGTTGAGGGAGCTGATATTGACGCTCGTCTTGAGCAGCTGAAACAGGAACTTATCGCATTAGTTGGATAATGAATCTGTGAAATGTAAGGGGAGGGAAGGAAACTTCTCTTCCCCTTTTTTAGCCAAATTTCGGATAAAGGTTTCTAGTGAGGAGGAAAAAATAGATGATGACAAAACAAAAGTCATGGAAACGCAAAGGGTTTATCCTTGCTTTTCTTGCGCCTACGCTGATTGCGTTTGCAGTGTTTTATCTTTATCCCATTCTGACAGTTTTGTTTACTTCTTTCTGCAAATGGGATTATACAAACATTACAAGTCCTGAGTTCTTCGGATTTAAAGATATGTGGAACAATTACAATTATATTTTTAAAATGTACCCGTATTTCTGGGAGGCACTGAGAAATTCTTCGATATGGGCGCTTTTGGGCGTGTTTGTCCAGATTCCGATTGCGACTCTGATCGCTCTGGCTCTGTCAAGAAAGGTCAGGGGAATCAAGTTTGTCCGCAATGCCTACATTATGCCGAATATGATTTCCACTGCGGCTATGGGTATGATTTTTCTGCAGTTATACAGCCCGCTTTACGGTATTGTAAACCCGATTATAAAGCTGTTTCAGCCGGGATTTAAAGAGAACATTCTCCTGTTAAAAGGACCGGCATTTATTGCAATGACCTGTGCCTATATCTTCTTTACCGGCACGACAACCTTAATGATTCTCGGAAATATCATGGCGATTCCGGAGGATGTAAAGGAAGCTGCAATGTTGGACGGAGCAAGCGGTCTTCGTCAGGACTGGTATATTACGCTTCCTATGATCAAAGAAACTCTTCGTATGGTATCTATTCTGTCAGCTACATCAGGCTTCCTGCTTTACAATGAGGTATACTTCCTCACAAAAGGTGCAGCCGGAACATACAGTATCAGTTATGTAATCCGTGAACTGGCTATTACAAGCTCCAGAACTCAGTTCGGACGTGCAAATGCAGTGGCTGTGATTCAGATTCTGGCAGGTATGATTATTATTGTCCTTGTAAATGTTTTATATAATTATCTGTTCCGCGGCAGCAGAAAGAGAGGTGCGGCAAAATGAAAAAGAAACATACTTCCGCAGTACAGTCCATGAATGGAGTAACAAAAGCGGTAACTTATATTTGCCTTGCATGGGCACTGTTTGTATCTCTGATGCCCGTGGTTTGGCTGGTATTGTCCAGTCTGAAAAAAGATCCTCTTGCCCGTCCGGGATTTCAGCTTCCGGAATCTATCTGTATTGATGGATATATATCTACCTTTACAGACCTTCATGTGGTAAGATATTTTGCAAACAGTATGATCATTGCGGGGATTTCCGTGGCGATCAGTATTCTGATGATTTCCATGTCTGCCTATGTAGTGGCACGTATGGAATTTAAGGGAAAAGGTTTTATTAATATGATTCTTTATTCTACTATGTTTATTCCGGCGACAGCACTGACTTATCCGGTGTATAATCTGGTAAATAAGCTTCATATTTACAACACAAGAGGCGCGCTGATCTTTATTTACGCCTGCAGCGGTATCGCACTAAGTTTCTTTGTTATAAAGAACTATTATGCCAATATTCCACATGAACTGGAGGAGGCTGCGCGTATCGACGGCTGTGGCTATGCAATGACCTGGTGGAAGGTTATTTTCCCGATTGCGAGACCGGGAATCATGACAGCGGCTGTGCTTGCGTTTCTTAACAACTGGAATGAGTATTATTGGGCATCCCTTGTTATTGTTGACAGGGAAAAACTGACAGTTCCAGCGCTTTTATCCACATTTACCACCTCATTCAGAACCAATTATAACGGTTTGTTTTCTGCTATGGTGGTTATTATTCTGCCGCCGATTATTCTGTACTGTGTATTCAGTAAATTCTTTGTTGAAGCTTTGTCCGGCGGCGCTGTAAAAGGTTAATGATCAGGAGGAAAAAGATTATGAATCAGGAAATCAGAGAGAGAACGAAATGGTTTATGGAAGCAAGATTCGGAATGTTTATTCACTGGGGACTTTACTCTATCCCTGCAAAGGGAGAGTGGATGATGTCCGAAGCGGAAATGAGTGTTTCTGAATATAAGCAGTATTTTGACCTGTTTGATCCGGTGGATTACAATCCCCGCGAATGGGTTCGCCTGGCAAAAGAAGCAGGAATGCAGTACGCAGTTCTCACAGCAAAGCACCACGACGGATTCTGCCTGTTTGATTCTGCACTGACAGAGTACAAAGCAACAAATACGAAAGCAGGAAGAGATCTGGTACGTGAATTCGTGGACGCCTGCCGTGAAGAGGGTATCCGTGTAGGGCTTTATTTCTCCATTATTGACTGGAGTCATCCGGACTTCCCGAAATACGGCGACCGCCAGCATCCGATGAGAAACAACGAAGCTTATAAGGATGAAAAAATTGACTTTGACAGATATCTGGAATATATGCATGGACAGGTGAAAGAACTTGTGACAAATTACGGAAAAATTGATATTCTGTGGTTTGATTTCTCTTATGACGATATGTGCGGAGAAAAATGGAAAGCAACAGAGCTGATTAAGATGGTTCGTAAATATCAGCCGGATGTCATTATCGACAACCGTCTGGAAGGCTCAGGGGAAGACCACGGAAGTATTGCAACTGCAAATCCTTTGATTTACAGCGGCGATTTCGCAAGCCCGGAGCAGATTATTCCACCGGAAGGGGTAAGAGATGAACTTGGTGAAATGATTCCGTGGGAACTTTGCGCGACTATGAACAATCACTGGGGATACTGCAATTTCGACCATCAGTATAAGTCTCCGGAAATGCTCATCCGCAAGCTGGTAGAGTGTACAAGTAAGGGCGGAAATATGATTCTCAACGTTGGACCTGATGCGAAAGGAAATATTCCGAAGGAAAGTGTAAAAATTCTCAGGGAAATTGGTCAGTGGATGAAGAAGAATCAGGAAAGTGTTTACGGCTGTGGAATCTGTGAGCTTCCAAAACCGGAATGGGGACGTTATACACAGAAGGGGAATGTGATTTATGCTCATGTTTACGAGACGCCTCTTGGAGCGCTTCCTCTCTATGGCATCGGACCGGATAAGCTGGATAAGGTTTATTATGTGGCCGATGGTACAGAAATGAACCGTGGAGAGGCATGGAATACGGTACTTTTCTCTGATGTGGCATTTGTTTCTTTTGGAGATAATCCGGTATTTACCTATGAGCTTCCGGACAAAAGAGATACGGTTTTAAAAATTATTCTGAAAGAGGAGTAAGTCTATGGGACAGGTTACGGCGGTTTTAATCGGCGCGGGACTTCGCGGCGGTCACGTATATTCAGCTTATGCGAAGGAACATCCGGATGAACTGCGTATCGTTGCAGTGGCAGAGCCGAATGAAAAGAGAAGAAAAGAATATGCAGAGAAGTTTCACATCCCTGAAGAATTTCAGTTCAGCGGATATGAAGAGCTTCTTTCCGGAGAAAAACTTGCAGACTGCGCGATGGTATGCACTCAGGATACTATGCACTATGAGCCGGTTGTAAAGGCTCTGGAAAAAGGGTACCATGTACTCTGCGAAAAGCCTATGTCTCCGGATAAAAAAGAAATTATTGAAATGGGAAAAATGGCAAAAAAATACGGACGCATTCTTATGATTTGTCATGTGCTTCGTTATTCTGCATTTTTCTCCAAAATCAAGGAGTGTATTTCTCAGGAAAAAATCGGAAGACTTATGAGCATTCAGCATATTGAAGAGGTAGGCTTCTGGCATCACGCGCACAGCTTTGTCAGAGGAAACTGGCGCAGGGCAGAGGAGACAAGCCCTATGATTCTTCAGAAATGCTGCCATGATATGGATATTCTTCTGTGGCTGGTGGACAGCCCTTGTACGAAGGTGAGTTCTTTTGGAGAGAGAACCTTTTTCCGCGAGGAAAACGCACCTGAGGGAGCGCCTAAGCGTTGTCTGGATGGATGTCCTCACAGAGCAGACTGTGCTTTTTATGCTCCGAAGTTCTATTTCGAGCATCCCAAGGCAGAGGAAGACGGTCTGATTTATGCAGTTTCTTCTGATACAGATACAGAGACAGTTCTTCAGGCATTGAAAGAAGGACCTTACGGAAGATGTGTGTTCCATTGTGATAATACGGTTGTGGATCATCAGGTTGTGAATCTGGAATTTGAAAATCAGGTTACTGTGAATATGACCATGAGCGCATTTTCCACTCATTGCTCCCGTATCATTAATATTATGGGAACAAAGGGACAGTTGAAGGGAAATATGGAAGACGGTGTCATTGAAATTGACAATTTTGTCACCGGAGAAAAAGAGACGATTCAGTTGAATACTTCCCCGAAGGGACACAGCGGAAGCGATACAAATATGATGCGTGATTTTGTGAAGCTTGTATCAGGCGATGCATCCTGCGGAAAATCCAGCGCTGAAATTTCTGTGGCAAGCCACCTCATAGCTCTGGCGGCAGAAGAATCCCGTGTGACCGGAAAGACAGTGGATTTCCGGGAATATCAGGAAGAGAAATAATTGAAAATGAGACGGACTCCGCATAAAAACTGACCTCTAAAATATAATAAATTCTGGATATTTTGACAATGACAAAGCTATGATATACTAAATTACATTGAAAAACGACTTGTAGTAGAGAGGTGTTGTGTATGTCATATCCAAGAATTTTAACAGTACAGGATATTTCCTGTCTGGGACAGTGCTCCCTGACAGTTGCTCTTCCGGTAATTTCAGCCTGCGGAGTGGAAACCTGCGTACTGCCGTCTGCGGTACTTTCCACCCATACAGGAGGTTTCAGCGATTATACGTTCCGCGATCTGACGGAAGATATGCCGAAAATCAACAGGCACTGGCAGAAGGAAGGGCTTTCCTTCGACGCAGTTTACACAGGATATCTGGGAAGTGAAAAGCAGATAGAATATGTCTGCGGTCTTCTCGATACAGTAAAAAAAGAAGGCGCGCCTGCAATAATCGACCCTGCAATGGCGGACAACGGCAGGCTTTATGTTGGCTTTGATGAGGCTTTCGTAGAATCTATGAAAACACTTTGCGCAAGAGCAGACTATCTCCTTCCGAATATGACAGAAACAAGTCTGCTCACAGGTCTTCCTTATCAGACAGAGTATGACAGGTCATACATTGACACAGCTCTGAAAGTGCTGACGGAGCTTGGGGCAAAGAATGTGATTCTTACCGGAATTTCCTACAGAGAAGGCTATACCGGCGTTGTAGTTTTCGAAAACGGAGAGTATCATTATTATGAGCATGAAAAACTCCCGAAAGGCTGTCATGGTACAGGAGATATTTTTGCATCGTCCTTTACAGGGGCTCTGATGCGCGGCAAAACAGCTTTTGAGGCTGCGCAGATTGCTGCAGATTTTGTCCTTGCCTGCATGAAAGCCACCGCAGAGGAGGAAAATCACTGGTACGGCGTCAAATTCGAGCCGGTGCTTCCGTATTTAATCGAGAGAGTGAATAAATCGGGCTTTGAGAAATAGGGCGATATAGCAAAAAATAGCCAGACCGCTTAAAAGAAGCCAGATAATCGGAAGGTCAGCATTGGAAAGAAACGCGCCTGTAAAAGCAGAAGCTGCAAGAACTCCTAACTGGAATATCAAAGAGAACAGGGACATAATACCGGCGAGCATTTCTCTTGGGGTATTTTGGGACAGGAGCGTGTTCTCGACTGTGCTTCCTCCCCCATGGAAAAAATAGATAAGTAAATAAGCCAGCACGAAAAAGGAAGGATGCAGGATACTCCCAAGAAGAAAAGTGCCTGCAGCAAAAAGTAGTCGGATGACAAACAAAAAATTCCACCAGGGGCGCTTTCTGTTCGGGGATATATGTAGCAGAAGCTTCGGCGTAAGATAACTGGCAAGAGCAGTAAAACAAAAACCCAAAAAGGAAACGATGCCGAATATCCAAAGTTTCCTGTCAGCCATAAGGCGCAAAAGTCCCGGCTGCCAGTAAGTTTCCAGAGAGAACAGGACAGTTCCTGTAAAGAAAACCTGAATAAGTAAAATACGAACCGGAGCAGATTGCACGGAAAAGCGAAGACTTCCTGCCATCTGTCTCCGGAATTTTTTTATTTCTGAAAAAAGGAGAAAAGGTTCTCCGGAAGAATCAATATGGGTATCTTTTACCCCGACAACTGTAAGAAGAGTGATAAGCAGATACAACAGCGCCATCACAAAAAGATTGGCAGAACAGGTAGTGCCGATATTTCCAAGAAATCCTGCAAAAATACTTCCGACAGCAATTCCCAAGCTTTCAATAAAGCCCAGTTCACCGCTTGTTTTGGCTGTGGAAGCGTCCCCTCCTGAAAGAAGACTTTTTTCCAACACAAGAGCATCCAGACTGCCGGAGGAAAAGGCTCTTCCTGTTCCCTGAATAGCAAATGCCAAAAACAGAATAGAAACATTGGATGTTTCCACGATAAGAAGAAATAAAGAAAGAAGCATCAGAGAACAGGAAATAAGAAATGTTTTTTTGCGTCCAAATATATCGCTGAAAACGCCGCTGGGAAATTCAAAGAGAATCACAGTCAGAGAGTAAACTCCTATGACCAATGGAAGAAGCTCTGTTCCAGCACCTCTGGAAATAATCATAAGGCTCATTATCGGAAGCATCAGTCCTGTAGAAAGGCTTTTCAGCAGAAAGATTGTTCGAAAAATATTATTCATTGGCATCCTCCTTCACTTTATAAGCAAGTAAACTGTATTCCCATGGATAGGTGTCAGGGCGTTTTTGAGAGTGAGATTCCAGAAAATCAAAGATGATTTTCCGAAGCTGTGTTATTTCGTTTTCTGTTAGAAACGCGATACCTGTAAAGATGTCTGCGGGAATATTGGAAAAAGGGTCTTCAATAGCATCTTTCGGGCAGTCATAAAAGGCTTTGCAGTATCCCTGAAAAACATTATGAACCATATTTTCCAGTACGATTTCCCGTTCATGGCGAAAATCATCCAGATGGCATCCGATACTGATATCAACGTCAGCAGGAACATAAAATTTTGCGGTAATCCCGCGAATCAGTTCCGTATGGTGAAGACTTACAATTCCCAGTGTTTCCAGTTTCTTTAAATGAAACTGAATGGAAGACGGAGAGATTTTCAGTCTGTCTGCGAGAAACTTTGGCGTTACCGGTTCGCCTGCCAGCCGAAGCTCACGAAGGATTTCCTGACGACAGGGACTCATATAAATTTCCAGTTCTTTTTTGGTAGATAAAACAATTATTTTTTTCATGCAAAATTCCTCCCCATTTATATTAAAATCATTACATGAATTATAACATTACATAATATGTAATGTCAAGGGCGAAGCAGTATATAATTTTGACTCGCTGCTGTGAATGGAGTGAAAAGTAATAAATGGTAAAAAGGATTGTTCTTGCATGACAGGGTAAAATTCGCTAGAATAAGTCTTAAAGTAAAAGAATTGGCGGGTAAAGTGAAAGAATCACCGATAAATGGGAGTGTGAACAAAAATGAAATACATTGAAAAATCAGAAAGGAAATCCCTTGGGGCAAAAACAGAAGATGAGCTGATGAAATATATTCTGGAACAGCCCGTGGAACCGGGGGAGAAGATACCCAATGAGTTTGAGCTTGCGGAGAAGTTTGGCGTAGGTAGGAGTACCATTCGGGAGGCGGTAAAAGGTCTGGTATCCAGAGGAATCCTGGAGGTGCGCCGCGGTTCCGGAACTTATGTGATAAATACAAATCCTCTGGACATAGACCCTCTTGGGCTTGGAAAAATAGAAAACAAATATCAGCTTGCCCTTGATCTTTTCGAGGTACGTCTTATGATTGAACCGGAGATTGCAGCGGCAGCCTGCAAAAATGCGACAAAAGAAGATCTGCTCCGTCTGAAAAAGCTCTGTGACCAGACAGAGGAGCTGTATATGAGCGGAAAAAATCATATCAGCAAAGACATCGAATTTCATACCTGTATTGCACAGTGCAGCAAAAATCAGGTTGTGGAAATCCTGATACCGATTATCAATAAGGCAGTTCTGACCTTTGCCAATATTACTCACAGGCTGTTAAAGGACGAAACCCTTGAGACACATCGGGCAATTACGAAAGCGATTATGCGGAGAGACTCTGTGGGAGCGAAATGTGCAATGATTATGCACCTGACATATAACCGCCAGACAATTATGAAGCTTATAGATGAAAACGTCTGATGATTTTGGCGGTAATACAGACGAATTTTAAATAATAATAGATGTTTTGCACAAAAAGGCATGTTTGTCCAATAGGATAAATGTGCCTTTTTTGTGTAAAAGATAGAAAGAAAAATAGATACGTCATATGTATTGAATGCGAAATATGGGGCATATATAATTTAGACATAATAACAAAAGACGTCAGATGTTATGGAAGGAAATAAGAAAAAAGAATGCAGATGCAGCATTCTGAGAGATATGTAGGAGGAGTTTTTTTATGAGTAACGAAACAGCAACCCTGGATCCTACCCGCCTGATTCTGGCTGCAATAATCGGACTTGCGATTCTGCTTGTTTTGATTATTAAATTCAAAGTACAGGCTATGGTAGCTATTCTTGTGGGAGCTATCGCAATCGGACTGATTGCAGGTATGCCATTTAACGACATTGTAACTGCTGTAAATGATGGTATAGGAAACACCCTGAAAGGCATCGCGCTTCTCGTAGGACTTGGTTCCATGTTCGGAGCCATACTGGAAGCATCGGGCGGCGCCCAGACTCTGGCTGTGACAATGGTCAGACGTTTCGGAGATAAAAAAGCAGCCTGGGCGCTTGGAATCACAGGACTTGTTATTGCAATGCCGGTATTTTTTGACGCAGGTCTGATTATCTTAATCCCGCTGGCATTTTCCCTTGCCAAAAGAACAAAACGCTCATCTTTATTCTATGCAATTCCATTACTTGCAGGACTTGCAGTAGGACACGCGTTCATCCCGCCGACACCGGGACCCGTCCTTGTAGCAACTATGCTGAACGTAGAACTTGGCTGGGTTATTCTGGTAGGTATTTTCTGCGGAATCTTTGCCATGATCGTAGCCGGGCCTGTATGGGGCTCCATCTGTGGAAATAAATTTATGGTTCCTGTTCCGGAACACGTAGCAGAGCAGGAAGACATTGACGAATCAAAACTTCCGAACTTCTGGACAATCGTTGGAATTATTATGATTCCGCTGGTACTTATCATTCTGGATTCCATTTCAGGCGTGGTACCTGCATTAAGCGGAGTTGCTCCGATTTTTGCTTTCTTCGGAGAGCCTTTTGTAGCCCTTCTTATTGCCACAATCGCAGCAATGCTGATTCTTGGTGTGAAGCATGGCTACTCTATGAAAGAACTTGAAAAGATTATGACAAAATCTCTGGAGCCTACAGGTCTGATTCTTCTTGTAACAGCCTGCGGCGGCGTACTGCGTTATGTACTGCAGTATTCCGGACTTGGAGAAGTGATCGGAAACGCGGTTGCCTCCGCGAGCCTGCCAATCGTTGTGGTAGCTTTCGTGGTTGCTGCGCTTGTAAGAATCTGTGTAGGTTCTGCTACAGTTGCTATGACAATGGCGGCCGGTATCGTGGCAGCGCTGCCTGGTATTGCAGAGCTTTCCCCACTGTACCTTGCATGTGTGACAGCAGCAGTTGCAGGCGGCGCAACTGTATGCTCCCACTTTAATGATTCCGGTTTCTGGCTTGTAAAATCACTTGTTGGAATGGATGAAAAAACAACCTTAAAAACATGGACAATCATGGAGACCCTGGTTGGAGGAACCGGATTTATCGTAGCACTTATTATTTCATTTTTCGCATAACAAAATTTGCGACAGAAGCATAATGGAACCGTCCTGGAGCGTGTTTGAACAGGGACGGCGGAGAGGAGAATTTCTATGGAATTAAAGAGTCAGGAAATGCGAAGACTTGCCCCAGAACTGGATCCGCTGAGAATCGGTACAGGATGGAAGCCGGAAGATTTGTCCAAGGTACAGGTTATGATTGAGAGTACCTTTGGTGACAGCCATCCCGGAAGCGGACACCTTGATATTCTTGTTGAGGAAGTAAGAAAAGGAATTGAAGAGGCCGGAGGACACGGCGCCCGCTACTACTGTACAGATATCTGTGACGGCGAAAGTCAGGGAACAGACGGAATCAACTACAGTCTGGTAAGCCGCGAAATGATTGCAAATATGATTGAAATACATGCAAATGCCACACCTTTTGACACCGGAGTTTATCTGGCAAGCTGTGACAAGGGAATGCCGGCAAACCTGATGGGACTTGCAAGAGTAGACATTCCGGCAGTTGTAGTACCGGGCGGAACCATGAATGCAGGCCCGGAAATGCTCACTCTGGAGCAGTTGGGAATGTACAGCGCCAAGTATCAGCGCGGTGAAATTGACGAGGAAAAGCTGAATTGGGCGAAATGCAATGCCTGCCCAAGTTGCGGCGCCTGCTCTTTCATCGGAACAGCCTCCACTATGCAGATTATGGCAGAGGCTCTGGGACTTGCCCTTCCGGGAAGCGCCCTGATGCCTGCCACAAGCCCAGATCTTCTTACCTATGCCAGAGAAGCCGGAGCGCTGGCAGTGAAGCTTGCATCCATGCCGGGAATGCACCCAAGTGAGATTGTCACAGAGAAGAGCTTCGAAAATGCAATCCTCGTTCATGCGGCAGTTTCCGGAAGCACCAACTGCCTGCTCCATATTCCGGCGATTGCTCACGAATTCGGCATTGAGATTACAGGAGACACCTTTGACAGACTTCACAGAAATGCCCGTTATCTTCTTGATGTGCGTCCGGCAGGAAGATGGCCTGCGGAATGCTTCTACTACGCAGGCGGTGTTCCTGCGATTATGGAAGAGATTCGAGAGCATCTCCATCTGGATGTGATGACAGTTACCGGAAAGACTCTTGGAGAAAACCTTGATGAATTAAAGAGAAACGGATTCTACGAAAGATGCGGAAAATGGCTGGAAGACTTCAATGCCCGCTATAACGTGAATCTTAAAAAAGAAGACATTATCCGTTCTTATGACAACGCAATCGGAACAGATGGAAGCATTGCTATTTTAAGAGGAAATCTTGCGCCGGAAGGAGCAGTGATCAAGCACACTGCATGTCCGAAGGAGATGTTCCAGGCAGTGCTCAACGCCAGACCTTTTGACAGTGAGGAAGAATGTCTGGATGCAGTTCTGAAACATAAAGTAAAAAAAGGCGATGCTGTATTTATCCGTTATGAAGGTCCGAAAGGAAGCGGAATGCCGGAAATGTTCTATACATCTGAGGCGATCAGCAGTGACAAAGAACTTGGAAGAAGCATTGCCCTTATTACAGACGGCCGTTTCTCCGGTGCATCTACAGGTCCGGTAATCGGACACTGCAGTCCGGAGGCAGTAGATGGCGGCCCTATCGCTCTGGTGGAGGAAGGCGACCTGATTGAGATTGACGTACCTGCCAGAAAGTTAAATATTATCGGTATTCACGGAGAACGCAAATCCATGGAAGAAATCGATGCGATTTTGAAAGAGCGCCGAAAAAACTGGAAACCGCGTGAACCGAAATACAAAAACGGCGTTCTTCGCCTGTTCAGCCAGTATGCAGCAAGCCCGATGAAGGGTGCATATCTGGAATACTGATTTCGTCAGAGGAGGCTCATATGGAAACAAAGATAAACGGAACTAACTTTGAGCTCTATACACACAAATTCATTACCATCGGAGAGATTATGCTCCGTTTAACTCCTCCTAATTACGAAAAAATCCGTATGGCGTCATCCTTTGAAGCAAGCTACGGCGGAAGTGAGGCAAACATAGCGCTGGCACTTGCAAATCTTGGCATTGACAGCACCTTTTTCACTGTTGTACCTGATAACAGTCTGGGAAAAAGTGCTGTTCGTATGCTGAGAAGCAATGACGTACATTGTGCTCCTGTTATCCTGAGTACACCAAAGGAAACCCCGACGCACTCTCTGGAAGGATGAAAAAGACCATTCCAAAGGGGATATAAAGGACGACATTCCTTTGCAGCCGGATTACGGACAGCAGGATATGGTATTTCGGGAATTTGTGAAAAGATATCCCAATCTGAAATGTATAGCCCGCCATGTGCGCTATACTCACAGCGGCAGTGAAAACAGTCTGAAAGCTTATATGTGGTATGAGGGACGTACCTTTGAAAGCAGGCTTTTTACCTTCCATATTCTCGACAGGGTGGGCGGAGGCGATGCTTTTGCCAGCGGTCTGATTTATGCGATGATGAAAGAGTATGCGCCTTCGGATATGCTGAATTTCGCAGTGGCAAGCAGCGCGATCAAGCATACCATTCATGGAGACGGGAATATCACCGATGATGCAGAAACCATTCGAAATCTGATGGATATGAATTACGATATAAAAAGATAGATTCAAGAAAGGAATGAAAGACAATGAAAACATTTGAAGAACAGTTTTATGATTTTGCAGTAGTTCCCGTTGTTGTATTAGAGGACGCGAAAGATGCAGTTCCTCTTGCAGAGGCTCTTGTAAAAGGCGGACTTCCATGCGCAGAAGTTACATTCCGTACAGATGCGGCAGAGGAATCTATTCGTCTGATGTGTGAAAAATATCCGGAAATGCTTGTAGGCGCGGGAACCGTTCTTACGACAGAGCAGGTTGACCGTGCAGTGGCAGCAGGAGCGAAATTTATCGTAAGTCCGGGATTTGATGCGGAAATTGTAGATTACTGTCTTAAAAAAGAGATTTCGGTTCTTCCGGGCTGTATCACCCCGTCTGAAGTGGCGCAGGCTGTCAAAAGGGGTCTCAGAACCGTTAAATTTTTCCCGGCAGAGCAGGCTGGAGGACTTCCGATGATCAAAGCAATGGCAGCTCCGTATACCATGCTGAAATTTATGCCGACCGGAGGAATCAGTACAAAGAACCTGAAAGACTATCTTGGATTCGATAAGATTATCTGCTGCGGCGGAAGCTGGATGGTAAAAGGTGATTTAATTAAAAACAAAGAGTTTGACAAAATCGCAGAGATGACAAAAGAAGCTGTAGAGCTGGCTGCATCTGTCCGCGGATAATAGCAGGGAGGAAAAACAATGAATCTGAATTTAAGACCGAAAGAAGAATGTACTTTTGACGCTGTTTCCCTTGGAGAGGTTATGTTAAGACTGGATCCGGGCGAAGGAAGAATCCGTACGGCGCGCAGTTTCCGTGCATGGGAAGGCGGCGGAGAATACAATGTAGTTCGTGGTTTAAGACGCTGCTTTGGACTCAAAACAGCCGTGATCACAGCTTTTGCAGACAATGAGGTTGGTATGCTTATGGAGGATTTCATCCTGCAGGGCGGAGTGGACACTTCCCTCATCAAGTGGATGAAAACAGACGGCATCGGCAGAGTTTGCAGAAATGGAATTAACTTTACAGAAAGAGGCTTCGGAATCCGCGGCGCGATTGGTTGCTCTGACCGTGCAAATACAGCGATTTCCAAAGCAACACCGGAAGACTTTGATTTCGAGTATATTTTTGGAGAGCTTGGAGTGCGCTGGCTTCATACAGGCGGTATCTATGCGGCTTTATCCGAACAGTCCTGCGAAACTGTTCTGGAGGCGATTAAGACTGCCAAGAAATATGGAACTGTAGTTTCCTACGACCTGAATTACCGTCCTTCCATGTGGAGTGCGATCGGAGGACTGGAAAAGGCTCAGGAGGTTAATAAGGAGATTGCGAAATATGTAGACGTTATGATCGGTAATGAAGAAGATTTCACAGCCTGTCTCGGTTTCGAGATTGAAGGAAACGATGAAAACTTAAAAGAACTGAATCTGGACGGCTACAAGAAGATGATTAATCACGCAGCAGAGGTTTATCCGAACTTTAAGGCAGTGGCAACAACTCTTCGTGAGGTAAAAACAGCAACTGTAAATGACTGGAGCGCTATCTGCTGGGCAGACGGAGAAATTTATCACTCCAACGAATATAAAGGTCTTGAGATTATGGACCGCGTAGGCGGAGGAGATTCCTTTGCATCCGGACTTATTTACGGATTTATGACAACCGGAAATGCAGAAATTGCCGTAAATTACGGAGCAGCTCACGGAGCTCTTGCAATGACAACACCTGGGGACACAACTATGGCAAGCAAAAAAGAAGTGGAAGCTATTATGAGCGGAGCCGGAGCGCGTGTAAAACGATAAAAAATGAAAAAACGCTGAATTCCTGTATTGAGGAATTTGGCGTTTTTTTATTGGGGTTTCCGCATCATATTCGTTGTACTAGATTTGTTTGATTAAAAAAAGCTCCATAGGCTGTACCAGAATTCTTTATCACTGTTTTGCATATATCTGATTTCTAACATGAAAAAGTCTCCTTATATTTCTGCAACATACACTTAGATGATTTATGGTCAGACTTTTTTACAGGCGGCATTCCAACTGGCAGTCATAGGGTTCCGCCTCTACATGAGCCTGATTGCAGACCTCTGCTTCCACACATCCCATTTTGCGGTAAAAAGCCTGACTTTCGACTGCGGAATGGGCAGAGATGTATAATTTTTCTGCGCCGTGTTTTTTGGCCCATTCTTTTGCTGCAAGAAACAGTGTTTTGCCGATTCCGCTGTGCCTCATATCCTCGGAAACATGAATGCTGGAAAGGTCCAGATATTTTTGCTCCTCGCCAAATAACCCGGATTCAACAGATACGAAGCCTTTTAAAACTCCGTCGTAAAAGGCTGCGTAAACAAAACCGTCTGTTTTGACAGTGTTTTTGAGACACTGAATCAGGACTTTATAATCCTCTTCACTCCAGTCATCTGTGAAGGGATCGTCTTTGATTACCCATTTGTTGCCCTGCCGTCTCCAGCATTTTACAACAGTCTGGTGTCGTATAAAGTGTGAAAATAATTCTCTGTTAATCTCGTTTTCCTGTAATTTTCTATATTCAATCATTTCTGTAAAACCTCATTTCTGTAATCTTTACTCTGTTTTATATCAGATATATAGCCTGCGCTTATTATATCAGGAAATTGCAAAAAAACAAATCATAAAGCAAAAGTGGGAAAGGGCGCAGAAATGCGGTCTTTTTCTTTTGGGTGATTTTATTGTGTTATGGAAGAAAATCGGTTAAAATAGAACAAAGAAAGCAGGTGGAAGAATCGTGGCAACAACTTTTTTATGGATAGAAGACAGAAAAGGAAAGGCAAGTTATATATTTTGGGAAAATCTCATGAAACGACTTTGTCCGGATGTAATAGTTGAAAGTAAAAAGAATAATAGTGAGTTAGTGAAAGCGGTAAAGACGTTACAAGACGAAGAAAATAAATATATCATTGTTTTTGATAATTCTTTTGACAATCTACAGGTTGTAATGGAACAGAAACGTTTGAAGAAATACGTAAATGAAAAGAAGAATGTTTGTCTGTTAGATATCATTTGCTTTGAGTACATTCTCTTAGAATTTAAAGAATTAATCGAATGGATTTATGCTTCGGAAGATGATTTTTTGAAAAAAAGAGCCGGGATGATTGAGGCAAGACATAAGCTGGTAGAAGCCTTGCAGGATGATGATTTTAACTATAAAGGAATTCGCGAAATCGTAGAATATGATAAACGCATTGATGAGCATAATATTGAACAATTATCTGCAAGACTACTATATGATCTGACAAGAAATACCGGATTTGAAGTGTCAAAAGGTGTGATTGGAGAATGTTGGATAAAGTCTTGTTGTGAATGGAGAGAGAGACAGGAAGACGACATCTGCGGATTAGATAATAATAGACTGTCTGTGTTTGATAAAATGAAACGGATTTATGCAGGAAGTTCATTAAAACTACAGTTTTCTAAAGTTGGATTGGAGATAGTGGCATGATAACGATTTTTAAAAACAAGAAGGACATACCTCTGAATAAAGAATATATAGAATTGAATGATATATTTTTTAATCAAAATACGGCAACGAGACTGGATGATAGGGCAGCAAAATATATTCAAATGATAGATGGTTCGGAACTTCTTAGTAAATATAAAATCCGATCACGCTTTGAAGATATTACATTGAATACAGACCAGCTTTCTACAGGTTGTAAAACGGTATTGAATGTATTATATTTTCCAGATAAAGTATTTTGCTTAAAAGAATGTGGAAATAATGCTTTGGAAATATTATATGGTTTCGAAGAGGGATATGTATATAGTGATTATGCAATGATTCCTTTTAACATGGAACGTGTGAAGGCTCAGACTAGTAGAGAATGTAAGGTGATCGAGGATTACGAAGAACTAAAGGAGTGGTGGGAAAATGAAGAGTAAACCGATTGTAATGGAACATCTTTCAACAGTGCATACTTCGTTTGTGGTGGACTTTACATTTACCAATAATATAACAATCTTAATGGGGGATTCAGGAACAGGAAAGACAGCAACATTTTCATTTATCAGAGAATGTATGGCAGTTAATCCCAGGATTTTGTGTTTGGATAATTATGATTATCAGAAAGATATAAAAGAAATAATCAGCCAAACAGAGGGGAAACTGGTTGTCATTGATAATGCAGATATTTTATTAAATGACGATACAAGGAAACATATTTCGCTAGATGATAGAAATCAGTATCTAATTATCGGGAGAAATCCTAAGAATCTGTTCGCAACGAAAGAAAATTTATTTGAATTGGTAAGTAAAAAGGTCGGAGAGCAGACGCTATTTACGATAGAGCCGTATATGTGACAAAGAGTTCTTATTTGTTAGTAATATAGGGGACGGTTATGAATATAGAGGCATATGATGCGGAATCTTTGAGGAAGATTGTTCGATTACTTGAACATGAAGACAGGATACTAAAAGACAAATTGAAAAAAGAAAATATTCCATATGACGAGATTAATCCTTTTGAAGAGACGATAGAAAATGCAGAAGAGTATGATCTTGACCAAGGAGCGCGTATTGTTCATCCTACGTTTATTACAGAGAAGATGGCGATACGCTTTTTTTCTATGTTTGGGGAAAGAGAGGATGTTTATGCCAGATGTGGTAAGAATGGCGGTTATTTTCCACAATGTGAAAACAGATGGAATGATAGACTTTGCCCAAAGCAGCTATGAAGTTTCTGCCACACCCAAACGTGGCGATTATATGGATAAAATTATCTATATGATGTTGGGGCCATTAAGACACAGGTTTACTGCATTGGAAAGAGCCGAAGAGCAGGGAATAGGCCATTATTTTGTTCCGAGATATACGAGAGTGATCGATATTGTGGATAGTAGGATGGAAATAATTCGGATAAGGAAAATGCTGAAATACGGATACGATTAAAACAGGTTTCGCATACGAAAAGTTTTATATTGATTGCAACTGGACAAAAGATAGGAGAAGGATTTGATTTTCCGAGATTGGATGTACTGAGGCTTGCAGTACTGGTATACTTTGGAGGTTGTATGGAACAGTATATAGGAAGACTGAATCGTGATTACGAGGGGAAAGAAGCGGTTTATGTGTACGATTATATTGATGCACATATGAGAATGTTTAATAAAACGTATGGAAAGAGACTTCAAACCTATAAGAAAACAGGCTTCTCTATCTGGACAGGAGACTCGCAAGATAAACAAGTTGTTCATGCAATATTTGACTCTGGCAATTATACGGAAAAATTTGGGCAGGATTTGGTGGAGGCAGAAAAATCAATCGTGACTTCCAATCCAAATATCCGACAGGAGAAAATTGACAGATTGTTAGTATTGGTAAAAGAAGAAGTGGAAGAACGATTTGCAGTTATTGATGATGAACTGGTATGGGCGGTATGAATCTACTGGGGAAAGAAGATGCGTGGGATAATTTGATGCGTATTAAAAACAATCAGGTGGCTGCGGAGTTGTTGGAGATCGCACTTGGTATTACAGGAGTGAAAATAGGTAATTGCGAAACTCAAATTTGAAATATGATAGCAGTTATCCACAATAAATGGAGATGATAAATGCAGAAACGTTAAATGACGAAATATTTTAGGCACACTTAAATAAGCCATAGGTCTTATTAAGTTGGTAAGTCCTATGCTATGAGAGGCTTTAAGCTTCGAATATATTCGTGGTGATTGATCTTATCTGCGAGAACAACAGTAATAAGTTGGGTGATACCGGCAAGAATCAGATCAGCATGCAGAGTCTTCTCATTTTGGGTTCGGCGTCCTGCAAGACAGAGATTGTCTTTGATGTGGTTGATATCCCTTTCGACAACAGTTCTGATTTTATAGGTATCATCCCATTCTTCGGTGCCGCGGATCGTTCCGGGATAAGCACGAAGATCCTTTTCTGGGTAGATGTAAACCATCCGCCCACATTTAGAAGAGGTACAAGGGTTGTCACAGAAACAATGACGATGGGCTTTTTGAGTTGATTTATCATAAATCCATTTCATTTTTGGACAGACAAATTTATATCTTGTTACTCCACTGCGAAGTTTGCAAGTGCCTTCGTACTTCATTTGTAAAGAAGGATCATGGGGACAACACGGAATACCATCTTCATTGATGAAATAATCCAGATTTTCAAGTCCGGATCTTGCATTCAGCGGAATATAAGCTTTCGAGAAATGTTTGTCATTACCAAAAGTGTCACCGGTAAGAAGGCTCTTATAGAGCTGTGCGGTATCGAAAGCAGCATCACCTAGGAAGGTTTTTGGATTAATCAAAGGATGCTTGGAAAAGAAGTCCTTCAGTGTCGGGATTAAAAGCTTTGAATCATGAACACATTTATCTTCGTCAAGGGAATCGGATTTCTTTTCGACAACGATATCAGGATGTGAAGCCATAAAGTTTTTGTTATAAAAAGATATGTGGCGGATGATGCCCAGTCCGTTGGTGACAATACCGAACTTGAAGACATAGCAAAAATGCCCATTGATATAAAGCTGCTTAATCTCAGGATTAGCAGAAGCATGAGAAGGCATGGAACCATAGGCAGCTTTATAAGGATCATAGGATTTATCAAAGCCCTGAGCTTTCGCATATGCCTTAAGCTGTTTGATGATCCTGTTAGCATACTTGGGATTATTTTCGGTAACAAATGCTTCGATGCCGGAAGAATCAAAGATGGTCATATCCGCTTTTGCAGAGTCAATCGCCTGACAGATAGGCTCGGTAACATCAACAAGGTTATCGAAAACAAGCTGGAGGTCATCTAAAAAATCCTGTTTGAATCGGGTGATTTTGGAAGCGTCAGGGACTTTAATAAAACCGCAGAATTCCCGAAGTGATTTTGAGTAAGCGAGAAAAGTCAGGAGAAGCTGATCCGTAGGGATAGAAAAAATACGCTGAATAATCAAAGCCCACATAAAAGCTTGCAAAGGGTATTTACGGGTTCTGCCTGTCGATGCATAGAAATGATTTCTAAAAGAAATCGGAATTAACTCATCAATATCGATATGTGTTTCTAATAGAGAAAGAAAAGCAGGTTTGTCATTTTCAAATTTTTCATGGCAATCTGAAAAAATATCTGCCAAAGAAAGCTGTTTATATGGTATCATAAGTATCAGAATAACTCCTTTCTTGGATGTAGGTTTATAGTTTTTAGTCAACTCTATTATACCATGTCCAGTGAGGAGTTATTTGTTTTTAGGTAACAAAAAATGCCGTATTTATGCGGTGTTGTGGCGTTTCGCAAACGCCTATAAATTGTATTATATTGTGGGGATTATTCTGGCATTCCGATTCAAAGATAACAGAGCGTTTTGTAAGTATATTTGTCCGGTCACAGTTTTTCTGAAACCTATGAGCTATTTCTCGGCAGCCAGAATTAAGTGTGACAAAGAGAAGTGTATTTCATGTGGAAAATGTAAAAAAGTTTGTCCGATGAATGTTGATATGACCGATAACTCCAGAAAACGGAACAGAATGTATTTTGTGTATGGAATGTGTCAGAACCTGTCCGAGGAAAGCACTTTGAGCCGAATTTCCTGCAGGATGTACTTTGGTGTCAGCTGTTACTGAGAACGGAGCGAACAGTAGTGTAAGACCTATGTTAAATATAGTTAAACCTCAGTAAAGTCTATTGAACTTTTTTCTCAATGTTTCTATACTCTCCAATGTAATGAACACCCGATCTGTGATCGTGTGATGAAACATTCATTTCTCAGGAGGATTATGAAAAAATGAACAACTTGTGGCGAAAAAGTTTTATGGCAGGTATTTTATCAGTCTCACTGACAGCAGGAGCGGTTACTCCGGCATTTGCAAGTGCAGCACCGGACGGAAAAACAGATGCTGCTTCTCTTGCAGGCGGAATGGGAATTTCCCAGAACTGGGAATCCTGGAAGGCAGAATGGGAAGCTGTTAAGAATGATTGGACTCAGATTTCACTTACTCCGGGCTCTGACTTTAGCCAGTTAAATTTCGCATGGTATTCTAAAAAAGACAACTCTGACACAGCAGAAAAGAAAGAAGAACAGGCTGCACAGGAGTTCTCCGCTCAGTCAGGTGATGCTTTCAGTGACAGCAGTGAATCTGTCTTTGCAGGAACAGAAGCCGATACTTCAGCAGCAGGTGAAACAGTGGAAGCAGCACAGGCTGAAGAGACAGAATCAAATGCAGCAACAGAAGTAAATATAGCAGAGGAAACTGCAATAACTGAAGTGGATACAGCAACAGAAGAAAGCACAGCAGCATTTAATGCGGAAGAAGGAGAAAACACAGCAGCATTTAATGCGGAAGAAGGAGAAAACGCAGCAGCATTTAGTGCTTCTGAGAATGACGAAGAGGAATTCGCGGCAGAAGCAAACGCAGATAAGGATCTTCCTGATTTTGATACAGAAAGCGATGAAAGTCGTGCAATTGCCGCAATGGTAGCAAATATTCTTGGAGCACAGGCTGATACAACTGCACCGAAACTGATCATCGGTGAAGGCAGAAATATGAAAAATGCCAAAGTGTATGTTGCAGAGCAGACAGATGCAACGACAAATACAAAGACCAATGAGGCATATGTTTCCAATAAAGTGACAGCAACAGGTCTGAGTGCCAATACTGTGTACTATTACAGCTATGAAAAAGAGGATGGAACCTACACAGAACCTGCAGAATATGCTACAAAATCAACAAATAATTACAGCTTTATTTTCGTAGGTGATCCGCAGATCGGATCTTCCAATGAACTGAAAGGCTCTGATACAGCAGAATTTTATCAGGCACAGTCCGATGCGGTCAGAAATGATTCCTTTAACTGGAACACCACATTAAATGAAGCTATGGATAAAACAGGCGGAAATGCAAGCTTCGTAGTATCAGCAGGTGACCAGATCCAGACAACAAAGAAGAAATCTCCGGGAAAAAGTGAAATGACCAGTGAGATTGAGTATACCGGATATTTAAGCCCGGATGTGCTGAAATCCCTTCCTGTTGCAACTACAGTTGGTAACCATGATGCAGACAATGCGAACTACACATATCATTTTAATACACCAAACAGCAGCGACCTGGGTTCTAACGGAGTTGTTGGTGGAGATTATTATTTTACATATGGAAACACTCTGTTTATGATGCTCAATACACAGGATACCAATGCTGCTGAACATAAACAGTTTATGGAACAGGCGATTGCTGCAAATCCAAACTGTACCTGGAGAGTCGTAACTTTACATCAGGATATTTATGGTTCTGCAGAGCATTCCAATGAACCGGAGATTACAAACCTCAGATATACACTGGTACCCTATTTTGAAGCAAATGATGTAGATGTTGTTCTTACAGGACACGATCATGCATATTCCCGTACCCATATTCTTGAGGGTGGACATAAAACTGTAGAATATACGGATGATGAGTTTGATGCAGAGCTGGACAAGGATATGGATGCAGGAGAAAATCCGGCTACAAGATATGAAGCACCGGCAAATATTTCCGCAGATTCCAAGGAACCGGCTGATGTGGCTTATCTGAATTATCTGAATGCAGTCATGGATAAGGATGCGATAGAGGATACAGAAAAGGGTGAGACAGTTGTAAATCCGGATGGTATTCTCTATATGACAGCAAACTCTTCATCAGGAAGCAAGTATTATGATCTTGTACCAAGAATGCAGAGCTATATTGCAAACAGATGGCAGGAAGATGTTCCGACTTATTCTGTTATTGATGTAACAGATAATACATTTACGATCAATACTTATCGTACAGATAATGACCAGAAAATTGATGAAACCTTTACGATTAAAAAAGGTGTGACAGAAGATATTAAATCAGCATCTGTAGGGAAAGTGAAGAATCAGATTTATACAGGAAAACAGATCCAGCCGGCTCTTAAAGTAACTCTGAATGGAAAGACCTTAAAGGCAGGAAAAGACTACACAGTTACCTATACAGATAACAAAAATACAGGTCTGGCAAAAGCAACCATCAATGGAATCGGAAAGTATACAGGAACACAGACAGTAACATTTAAGATTGTGCCAAAGAAAGCAGTGTTAAAAACTGTGAAAGCCGGAAAATCCGGAACAGCCACTGTTACGATCGGAAAAGCAGGTGGAAAAGTTTCCGGCTATGCAATTCAGGTTTCCACAGATTCTTCATTCAAAAAGGTAACTACTTACCGTACAGCAAAAACTACATATACTCTTAAAAATCTGTCCAAAGGAAAAACTTACTATGTAAGAGTAAAAGCATTTACCAAAGTTTCAGACAAGAACGTGTATGGTGCAGCAAGCAAAACAATTAAGGTGAAAGCAAAATAATGTTAAACAAAAATTTCCTTCGGAGAGGGTGCCTGGTGATCGCAGGCATCCTTTTCCTCATTTTTCTGATGCAATATAATAAGATCGAAAAAACAGAACTTCTTTCTACAGAGGGCAGAACCTTTGAGAAAGCAGTAGTAACAGAGGTTATTTCAGATAACCTTACAGAAAACGGAAACAGAGTAGGTAATCAGACAGTCAGGCTGCGACTCTGTTCCGGCAAATTTAAGAACGAAAAAGTGGAAGCAATCAGTTCTTCCAGCTATCTGTTTGGTGCAACCTGTAAAAAGGGTATGAAAGTCATTGCACTGGTCAGTGAATCACAGGGTGAAGTCATTGCATCTGTATATAGTGCTGACCGTGAATTTTCCTTATATTTTATGATTGCAGTGTTTCTTCTGGCAATTATCCTGATCGGTGGAAAAAAAGGTGCGGCATCTGTAATGGGGCTGGGCTTTACCATTGTATGTGTGCTGTTTCTGTTTCTTCCGATGATATACAGAGGTGTTTCGCCAATCTTTTCAGCGGTAGTTGTTGCCGTTATAACCACTGTAGTAACAATTTATCTGATTTCCGGAATTTCTGTTAAATCATTAACTGCAATTTCCGGAACTGTAACCGGTGTTGTAATGGCTGTTATATTTGCAGGAATATTTGGAAAAGTAACTCGGATCACAGGTTATAATGTAAGTGATATTGAAGAGCTGATTTACCTGGAAGAGAAAACAGCTATAAAAATAAATGAACTTCTGTTTGCAGGGATCCTGATCGCATCACTGGGAGCAGTAATGGATGTAGGAATGTCTATTGCCTCTACTTTACAGGAAATATACAGCAGACGCCCGGATCTTGGAATGTGGGACTTGTTTAAAAGCGGCATGAATGTTGGAAAAGATATGATGGGAACTATGTCAAATACGCTGATCCTTGCTTTTGCAGGTGGCTCTCTCAACACACTGGTATTTATTTTTGCTTATAATTATTCCTATCATCAGATCATCAATATGTATTCTATTGGAATCGAACTGATGCAGGGGATTTCCGCAAGTATGGGAGTAATCCTTACAGTTCCCTTTACCTCACTGGCAGGAGCCTTCTTTATTTCAGGAAAAGTATTGAAAAAGTGATTCTCGCAGGAGGGATCATAAAACGATGAAAGTAAACAAAGCAGATGAATTCTATAAGATATTAGAGAGAAAAGCCATATATCCGGTGTTTCAGCCAATCGTTAATTTACAGACCGGCAGGGTGTCCGGCTATGAGGCACTCAGCCGTATAGACAGGAGCAGTATGACACTTACGATTTCAGATTTGTTTGTGATCGCTGAACAGTTGGGATGCGTATGGAAATTAGAGAAACTATGCAGAAACAAAGCCTTAAAGGCTGCAGTTGAAAAACCGGAGAAAGTAAAATTATTTCTTAATGTTGATGGCAATATCATTCAGGATAAAGCGTTTATACAGGGATTTACAAATCGTAAGGCTATGAAGGCAGGGGTTCCTGCTTCTGATATTGTATTCGAAATAATAGAGAGATCAGACATAGAAAACTACCAGATATTGCAGCAGATCATGAAACATTATGCAGATCAGGGATATGAGATAGCATTGGATGATGTGGGAGCTGGACATTCAGGACTAAACCGTGTGGTAAATACCACGCCTGATTATCTGAAGGCGGATATAGAATTAGTAAGGGATATCCACAAGTATAAAAAAAAGAAATCATGATGAAACTCCTGCTAGATTACTGTAATGCAACAGAGGCGATTCTGATCGCAGAAGGGATAGAAACAGCACAGGAGCTGGAATGTCTGCACAGCTTGGGAGTGCATTACGGCCAGGGATTTTTCCTCGGAAAACCAGAGCGCGCATTTGGAAATATCGGTGATGAAGCTGCAGAGATATTAGAGAGATTAAATGGTAAAGAGAATATGTTATCTTTGGATGCTCAAAGTTTTTGAGGATTGTTATAAGTGAGGGTCAGTGTTAAAAAACTTCAAAAAGAGTTTGGAATCATTTATAATGGAGAACATGAGAAATCGGGAATTGTAGGAATAAAAATATATGGAATTAAGACTATTACATCTATTTTTATGTGGAAAACTCGCAAAGAAGAGGAAACAATGCGTGCTCATGCAAAAGAGATGGTGTTTCCGATTGGTGTACCAAATGAAACATATAAATTATTGAAATAGATTTAAGGTTGCATGGCTAACAATCAGTTTATTCTATCATTAGTCAATAGTAAGCGCTTAATTTTTAGGTATGATAGAAAAATCCCCGACTACTTTTCAGTAGCCGGAGCACCTTGACAATTCGCATATGATTGATTTGATTCGTTTGCACGACGTTCGATCTCAGCTTTGACAGTTTCATTCCATGGCGCCAGAAGTTCTAATTCATCATCACTCATCCTGTCATCAGGCAGTTTTTCCAGCAGATAAGTAAGATAGTGATAGACGTTTACTCCATTGGCTTTTGCCGTTTCTACCATTGTGTACACGATAGCGCTGGCCTGGGCTCCGTTTGGTGTATCGCAGAACAGCCAGTTTTTACGGCCTACTGTAAACGGGCGGCTCGCATTTTCGCTGAGATTATTAGAAAAACTGCAGCGGCCGTCTTCCAGATAAGTGGACAGATAGGAGCGGCGATTCTGAATGTAGGTGACAGCTTTATCCATTCTGCTTCCACGGATAGGGCTTTGCTGATCAAGCCACGACAAAAAGCCTTCTACTATCGGCTTTTCTTTTTCAAGACGAGCCTTTTTGATAGCATCGAAGGAAGAATACTTTGATCTGATCACATCTTCCAGGTGGAGAGTACCATACGCTTGTAATCGATGGATCGATTTTTCAATCGCCCATATCCTGTACACTTGGAGGAGTGTTGGATTTTGGGGAATATTCTGTAATCGAAGCAGCATCTTAGTTCATATAGCTCTTGGTTTTTGCATACATTGTAAAAACAGCGTCTTCGGAGGCTTATCCTTGAAAGATTACATAGAAGAACGTGCAGTGGAAATCGCCAATTATATCATTGAAACCAAATCAACCGTGCGGCAGACGGCGGGGAAGTTTGGGATTAGCAAGTCTACGGTACATATAGATGTAACAAAAAAGGCGTTTTTGTGAAGGTTGTTTATGAGGTGAGGTAAGAGTGTTTAGTGGGGTTAAGACTTTTATATGTAACAACACGTGTTCAAAAGGTACGATTTAAGCGAAAAAAGCATCGTGACCATGAGGAAATATAAAAGTAAAAAGTATTCTATGATAAAGTATAAAGGGGGCTGTGAAATAACAGCCTCTACGGAAAAAGAGGACTTTTCGTTCAAAATGAA
>JAUNOY010000038.1 GCA_030536995.1 Eubacteriales bacterium | reverse complement strand
TGAACGAAAAGTCCTCTTTTTCCGTAGAGGCTGTTATTTCACAGCCCCTTCTTTTATCTATAATACGTCAACTTATCCCGATTTAAAATCGGGATCTTCTAAACCCGTCGATTAAAGTCAGTGGGATTCCTATAGCCCTATTTAAAAAAAACTTAACTGTCCATTAATCATGTCTTTTCTTGATTTTTTACTTTCTGGATATATTTTTTGCTTTTTTGTTGTTTTTTTATTAGAATCAGAGGAATTTTTCACGCTTTTGATTACTCCTGATTCAATTTCTTGCATTTCGTTTTCTTTATTCCATCTTGATTCTTCTTCCCTGAATTTTGCATCTCTCTTTCTCCATGAAGACCTTGATGACTGGACATAACGTCCGTCTTCGTCAATAATCTTATTTTTTTTATATTCTTTAACTATTTTTATTGCTTCAGTACTGGAAATGTGAAAACGAACCATTAATGTTGAATAACGCAACTGTTTACGTTCTAATAGTAACTCCATAACATTTTCATCGGTCAATGGCTTTGGCATATTAACAACTCCTTTCTTTTTTTATGTTAACATCAAAAACAAATTTTTTCTTTTGAGATGGTAAATCCCAACTACCTATAACTTTTGATTGCCTGATTTGGATATGACAGAAAATCCCTATGGAGATTATAATATTCTTCGTCTGTTAGTACATAGCGTTCGGCAGATTCTTGGACTGCAAGACGTGGAGAATATCCTTTTTCAGAAATCAGGTAAAAAGCCATGTTCCATGCCTGGCGGAAAATAATACTACCTTTTTTCATGTGTTCCCCTTTTCTTTTTAATTAATATGAAAAATTCAATTGGTTTCTATAGCAAAATCAAAAAATCCAAAGAAATTCGTGAACTTTTCTGGAAGAAAAAAACTAATATACTTCAATTTGTTGTATTACTATAAAAAGTGTTTTTCATATTATATATGTATTTACCAAATGAAAGGAGACAGATATATGCAAGCAAAATCAAAAAACCTAATTATTGGGTGCATTGCTACAATGACCATCGTTGCAACTATTTCAACTGTGCATGGACATGTCTGTTTGGATAACCCCTTCACTTCTCATGAACATACATGGGAAATTATGGAAATCAAAGAGGGAAAGGAATATATTTCTTGTCCGTGCGGCTGTATGGAAACACGAGATCACAATCACAAGTGGAATATCACACGCATTGAAGGGAATACTCTATTTTTTCGTTGTGACTGTGGATGCAATGAGAGTTGTGACCTTAGTATGTTTGAGGAAGTGTCAGTTTGACACTTCTCAGGCTTAGTAAACTACTCGCAATTGAATTACCGAGCATTCGGAAATACTCTGCCAGATACAGCATTTTTCTCCGGATGCAGGGCATCCAACCTCTTTTTCTATCAGGAGGAACAGTCTGCACACAGTTCAAAGCATGTGTTCTTCCCACACTCCATTCAAGACCGCCATATTCCAGGAATGGCATACAGCACTGGCAGCCTATATGACCGGCGGTGTTATGCAGGCAGTCCCTTCTCCGAAGGCAAGACACATCTTGCACATTCTCCCGGCTCAGTGTGTTTTTCTGTTCGGTACTCTGCCTGTTCTTCTTCTGCCATTCCTGGCAGCGTTTCGCCTGCAGTGCCTGGATTGCCTTATGGCGTCTGTCCTTATTGTACTTCTCAGCATCACATATGGAAACAAGTTCCTCATCCTCTGCCCTTGCCCGGATATTGATACTGCCAACGTGGTCAGCATCGTCCTCATATCCGCAGCAGGTACAGTGGAAGATTTTTTCGTCACGGTTCTCCCTGTTCAGGTTCCCACAGACCGGACAGGTCTGGATGGTGAACGCGGGTTCCACTTTCAGGAACGGGTAGCCGTGCCATTCCAGTTCCGACATCAGTTTCTCCTGAAGCCGTCCTCCGGCAAACATCGAATACTGTCCGTTTTCTCTCCGGCTCCGGTTGAATTCCTTAATGTCCAACAGTTCCAGTATCGTCAGTACGGATCTGTTCTCCCCTAAGGCTTCCAATATACCCGTCGACTGCTTCTTTTACGGAGTGTTCCAGTAGCTGGTAGTAGTGGCGTTTCTGCCGGTACGGTTTCCCTGCTTCCCGGATGGTCGATGTGGGTCCGTACCCGCTTCCGGATCTCTTTCAGGCGGTTGTGGAGTTTGGTGGCAGCCTCGTCAAACGCACTCTGGCTGTACGCATACATCAGATCTTTTCTGCAGTTTTCTTTTTCCAGACGGCGCATATGGGAATCCTTTTTGTCGTTCTTCAGGAGCTACATGAGGCAGTCTTCCCGTCCATTCAGGAATCCGATAAAAAAGTTGATCCCTTCTGTGAAGTGCGTCTACAGTTTCTCCAGAGCCAGCCGTTTCGTATGTTTTCAGTTTCCTATTATGTAATCAGTCCGTCTTTTTTGTCCGTTCTGTTTTTTTTCTTCTGTTGTCTGGCAGCTCTCTTTCTGCTTTTCAGGTTTTGTAAAGTCAACTTTACAAAATTTACTTTTCTCTTTTTTCTCGAACCAATTTAAACCAGACCTCAGAAGAATTCCCTCTACCCCTTAGATGGCGGGAAGAATTTCACTTTATCTTTTCAATAAAAAGTAATAAAAAAAGAAACCACAACCCTTTAGCATGGATTTTGCTTATCTCTGACTGTAAATACAAAAATTTACTTATTAAATATAAAATCCGCAGGAACGGTTGCTCCTACGGAAAATCAAAAATTAGATTTCTATCTGACTTCCACTGCCAGAGATAATAGGGAAAACCTCGATTGTATGTTCTTTTTCAAAATCCTTCACAGACATTTTATCTTTTCCAAGAAGTTCAAAAAAGTTATTATACTTATTAACGAGAGCTGCTTTCGCATCTTCTTCTGTAACATCATGTGCTACCCAACAATAAGATTCTGTAACAGCCATTGCACAATATAATGCACCTCTACGTTCAAAAACAATCCGTTCGACCGCCTTTGCTTCATCGTAATTCAGCATATTCCATTTATTGTAATTACAGATACGAATATAAAATTCCCGCATATAGATTTTTTCCTGAGCATCTTCAACAGTAAGAAAAAGGTAATATGACGATAAATAGCTGGATGATTCTTTAAAGTCATTTGTCATATCAAATCTAATCGTCCGATAGTTTTCATCTACGTTGATATACTTTCTTCCTATACTTGTTACTTTGCCAGTTGAGATAGAGGGTGTTTCCAATCTTCCGATTGTCATGTGAAGCAACACGACCTCCTGCCCTACATAGAAATCTTCTTTTTTTAATTTTTTCATGATATGTCTCCCTTCGTTTTTTAATTCTGTATAAATAAAATGCAAACAGAAGAGCGAAAACAAAATAAAAAAAGACCTTAGAACCAAAATCTCTAAGGGAAACATAAAAAAAACGCTGGTAGTATCTCCACTGCAATTGCAAAGCATTACATTATGGAAGAAAGTCGAGCAGTTCTGCGTGAGTGATTTTGGTTTTATCAGCATTAACTTCCCAATTGAAAAAACGGAAAAAGCATGTAAACGGCGATGATTTAAAGCTACAAAAAAAGAGGGAAAAACCCTCTTGTTAATTGGCGAAAAAATCATGTATTTTTTCTTTCACATCATCGTCTTCCAAAAACTCATCAATTTTTTCTTCACCATATACATCATAGGCAAATTCTAAAAAATTTTGATATACAATATTATAACATCCGTATTTTTGATTCAATTCTTTAACACGTTGTAGAATCTGCAGCAATTTTTCAGATTGCAGGTTTGGAAAATAATCCAGAGCCATAAGTAAGTTCCGGCAATCATTGACCGATTTCGTTCTCATAAAGTTTAAAAAATCATGCTTCGACTGTTCGCTGTTTAGAGAGCCTGATTCGGTGTTTTCTGATACGAAAGATATGGACAGGAAGTCCTTGTAAAACGTACTTTCTATATCAGTATCGAAACAAAAAAAGCTTTGTACTTCATGTCTGTATTTTGAAAATGTTTCATCATCAAAGCAAACAATATGTACTTCATTAAGAAAAATAGATTCGGTTTTTAAAAATTTGCTAATAGTCCGTATCGCTATATATGCAGCCTGATCAAGAGGATATGCATATATTCCAGTGGAAATACTGGGAAATGCAATGGAACCGACGCCATGTGATTCTGCCAGTGCCAGACTGTTTCTCCAGGCTGATTCCAATAACAGCTCACGATCTTCAATGCAACAGTAACGGCAGTCAGGTCCAACAGTGTGGATGATTTTTTTTGCAATCAGATTGTATCCGTTAGTCATAACGGCTTCTCCTACCGCAATCCCACCTATTTGACTACACTCCTTCAGTAATTCAGGACCGGCGGCTGCATGGATCGCACCATCTACGCCGCCTCCGCCGAGAAGTGTAGGATTGGCCGCGTTCACGATCACATCCGTATGCATTTTAGTGATGTCCCCTTTTCTTACAATGATTTTTCTTACCATTATTTGTTCTCCTTTCATATGTGTTTCCTATAATATGTTTATTTTCGATCCTGGATAAAAAATAAATGTATGTACGGAATTTCTGAGAAGTGTTTGGCATTCTTTTTATCATAGATACAGTCCAAGCATATTTGAGTTATCAAATAACGAAAGGAGAATATAAAATGCAGAAAATTATTATCAAAAACAAGGAATTGCTCTACTTAGTAAAAGTTACAAAAATTGATATTCCTAATCAGACAAGCATCGCAGTTCACGGGGGATATTTAAAAGCAACTGCATCTGGGGATGATAACTATCCTGGAATCAGCATTGATTTTTACCCGAATGATGATACGGATGGATCAATCACTCAATTGGCTTTGGTTGAACAAAACGATGACAGACTTAGATGTTACACTTGGAACAAAGCCTGGTGTGAGGAACCGGAATACTCCGATTACGAATACGATACCGTATTGATGGTACAGATTGCATATTCTTTTTATAAAAAAAATGTGCTACAACCAATCCCATTTGATGATTTCAAACATACGGTATTTAAGGATGATGCATATATGAAGCGTATTCTCCCCCAAACACTTTACAATCTTTTTGTTAATACGAAAGAACCGATGTAATGAAAGGTTGCAGATAATATTTCAGAGAGGCGGCAGCCTCTCTTTTTACTATGCTGGGCAGCTACAAGCTCATGACTTGCAAACCATCCAACACTTGCTCGCGCTAAAGTGAGCTTCAGATCCGAAGACCGTTTGGACACAAAGTTTCTGGAATGTCCTGGATATACTCCTTAATATCCTTCTCCTTTCGTTTCATTTATGTTCAATTAAAATATGAATATTCTCGGTCATTCAAAAAAAGGTTTTTATCATCAAAATAGCTTCCTTCAGGCAGCGATTTTCAACCAGAAATTCCAGACGTATTTTTTATTTATCGTAAAACCCAAAAAAGAGCAGAAAAATCTGCTCTAGTGCCAGTTAACGCCGATGCGTCCATCCGGATGGATGATTATGTTGGAATATCCGTCCTGATAATCATTACTAGACTGCTGATACATATCACCAAGAGTTATGCGGGCATGATTGCCGTTATAATCGAATGTGACATATACAAAGAAGTCCCCAACCCGGAATGTATGGATCTGGATTTCAGGATCATTCTTCAATTCCTGGAAAATCCTAACAGGATAGTCATGCTTTTCCAGTGAAGATAAAAAACGGAATGAAAACTCACTTGTCTGTTTTTTTTCCATTATGTTTTTGAGAGTGCAAAGAATCATCTGGTCGTCTTCTAAAACAGTTTGATACGTGAACTTCTCAAACTGCTCCAGGTTTGGCTGCACGTAATCATTAACGGACAGATTTATATGCCCATAATTTTGAAGAACAGGATTATATCCACTTGTGTTGATACTCATAAAAACCTGGTTGCTGTGTTTATGATAGAGTTCTGATAAGACCTTTACCTGCTCGGGGTACAGCCCCGGTTCTCCGCCAGTAATCGTTAGGCGGGCATTTGGATGCTCTGCTAACACATTGCAGAGAGCTTTCTGCTGCTGGGCAAAATTGTTGTCCCCCAACATTGGATTTTGCCGTTCAAGACAGAATGGGCAACGATGAGGGCATTCCTGAGTTAAGATCACCTGTACGTTGATACGTTCATACAGGGGGCGCCCAAGGGATGTTCTTCTCTGCCTATCATGCAGCCGGTATTTTAAATCCTCCTGCATCTGAGTGCGGATCCATTTGTAATCCGGGATTTCAGGGATAAACGAAAATTTACGGCTCATGGCGTTTTCTCCTTTCGTTTTTATATGTTGCTAATATGAAGCAAATATTTTGCCAATAAAAAAGGAGGTCAGGTCACCAATGTGATGGTCTGACTTCCTTAACAATCTTACTCCGGTATAGGGCGATAATATTTGCATAACGCATCCTTGACCGCTTTTTTTACAAGTGAACCGATAGCGAGGGTGCATCCGTTTCCGCACTGCTGCTGACGACTTCCAATACTTCCATAAAATGCAAATTTTTCATCAAATCCCATTAATGCTGACGCCTCGGCTACTGTCAATGTCCTATTTTCATACGGGTGGATTAGCGGAAGTTTTCTCCAATTCACGATGGTTGGAGAAACATTATCCGGATCCAGACGAAAATATCGATCGGAATGCATGTTGGGTTTATCTTTCAGCCAGGGAATGTCTCGAAAGTTATGCCCCTGTCGTACATAAGACATATTCCGGATAGTTTCTGGTTTGCTAATAGTAAGATCTCCAAAATTGAACCATTTTGGCGTTATTTTTGCAAGCGCTTCTTTAACGGTTCTCAACGGATGCAGGATTTTATTAGGAATCGTAATCTTACCAATACGGGAACCGATTATAATTGCGCGTTTCCTAGTGGTATAACCGCCAACATCACAGTCTTTTACGATTGTAGAAGAAATATTATAGTCTGCCGCCATTCTGGTCATAACACGAGACAGATATTCACCATCATTGCAGGACAAGAACTGTGGAACGTTTTCTATAACAAAAACATCTGGATAATTCTCGGCTGTGATTCGTAAATATTCATTCACTAAATCTACATCTTCATGGGATGCTGCCATTTTTCGGCGGTTGCTTGCGGAAAATGGTTTACAGGAAGGGCCTCCTATCAACACGTTGTATGGATTGCATTTTCCATCTACAGTTCTTATATCTTCACAGACAATATGATTTCCAATATTACGGCGATAAGACTCACATGCTCCTGTATCATAATCGCAGGCGAAGCGAATGGAAAAATCCTTATCCTGTGCGAATGGCCAATCCAGCATACCGGCACCAGAAAATAAGGACATCACTGTGAAGATTTTTCTTAAATCCGTTTTGACATCGTCGGTATATGAAGATTCATTTAGTGTCTCTTTGCCAAAATAATCGAAGAGATCCATCTGTCCTTCTATTCCTGCTGCTGCAGAAAGAACTTGGTTGGAAATACAAAACTCTTCCAGTACGTGTTCAATAGATATAACTTTAGACTGAGCCTGTTCTTTCTTAATACATCGGATGACAATCTGTTCTGTTTGTACATCCATTTCCATATAGGAACAACGGGAAACCGTATCCCTTACTTCTTTTTTTCGAATGTCGAATAACGCCTTATATTCATTTCCAGATTTTTTTCGGGAAATGGTCATCCCCTTTTGTGCCAGTCGGATGATGATTTTATTTTTATAAATTTCATAAATATAATGTTGCCCTGGAAAATAGGTTTCATTGGCCGGTAAAGAAAATGTTAATCCTCTCTTTGACGGTTTGAGTAATTTTGCTTTCATCTGTTTTCTCCTTTCATTTTCTTTTGAGATAAGATGATGAGTAGGCAGAAATAAAGAAAAAGGGGGATTCGAACTCACGCTTAGGAGATTTTGTAAAGTCAACTTTACAAAAATAAATAAAAAAGACACCCACGATCAATTTAGAATCTCATGAGTGTCCAAAATGAAAGGATTTTTATAAATGAGGATGTGTCTTCCTCATATCTGCAAGATATCATATAATTAGGTTCTCTGTTTCCCAGATGAGAAAATATGATATCCTTTCTTTCCCACATATTCTTCCTATGTGGGAAAACAGGCTGTTTTTGCTGAAAGATGAAACGGCAGATAAACTGCCATCCAAACTTTCTCCTTTAAACATAGTGTATCAATGCATAACAACATAAGATTAACCGAAAAATCTGCGTTTTTGCATTATTTTCCGTACAAGCAAGCATCAGCTTTCCATTATCCACGCATATACAAAATGACTCAGCGATTACTTTTATTTTTTCTTCCTCAATCTGAACTCTTTCCAAAGTAATTCCATCATCCGTAATCATTAATTTTCCGTTCTTGTCCATATGTGCGCGAAGAGTAATTCCGGCGGCGCTTCCATCAAGATTTATCAGAACTTTAGATTCCAACATGGATGTATCGATTTCTTTGATATTCTCAGTTACTGTTCTTGCAATCCAATCACTTAAAACCGGTCCATGATACATTTCCTCTCCATAGACCAAACCCAATTTGGAAGCCTTACTGACACAGGCATTTCTCGATCGTCCTGGAAGACGTTTATATATCTCTCCGCCTTCTTTTTTATAATATTTTTTCAATATATCTTTTTCAGCATTCGTCCAACGCGTATTCTTTGCCTTTGTCATAATCCCCAGTGTCATTGCTCTGCTTTTACACGCCTGAGCTGTACGTCCGGGCAAATATTTCTGTACACAAGCAACTCCGCCTTTCGGATAAAATTTGCAGATAATATCATCTTCTTCTTTTGTCCAGTAACTTTTTCGACTTTCTGAACTCACATTCAATTGATATGCTCTTTTTTGACACGCAGACAACGTACGTCCAGGTAATCTTTTTACAACAGCTTTTCCTTCCTGTGGATAATGTTTCATAATAATTGCATCTTCTTCTTTCGTCCAATACTGCTTTTGCTGAATCCCTAGTTTTGCTGCACGGTTGATGCATGCTGCTTTTGTCCTTCCGGGCAGGCGTTTACAAACGTCCCCTCCCTCGTCCACATAATACTTCTGTAAAATCTCATTCTCCTTTGATGTCCAGGTTTCATTCCCACCCTGAAATCTAATTTTGAGAACGGCAGCTCTTGCTCGACAAGATTCTGCAGTTCTATTTTCCAGACGCATATATACTCTACTTCCCTCTGCAGGATAAAAAAGTTTTAGAATTCTATCCTCATAAGGCATCCATTTACGGATTAAATATTTTTCTTCTTCAATAGGTGCCTCTAAAATCATATCCTGTTTTTCTATGAAATTTGTTTTCTCTTGTTCAATAGATTCCCCTGAAAACATATCCCGCTTTTTTGTGAGCTTCATTCTCATAGCTTTATTTTTACAACTTTTTTTCGTCCTCCCTGGCAGACGTTTAGAAACATCTTCCCCTTCCAGTGGATAGAACCTTTTAAGCAAAGACAATTCTTCTAGCGACCATCTTTTCTTTTCTTCGCTATTATCATTTGCCATATTCCAAATACCTCCTGTTCTACACCTGAATCTGCATCGAATAATATAATCTTCCAAGTATACTGTATCTGAATTATTATCCATTTTAATATGCGTTATAACCACAAAAGGTTCTGGTATGATATCCGTTTTCTTTTAAATGGGACTCAAATGGGACTCGGCCCATTTAAGGTCCATTTCCTGTTTCCCTTGATTTTAAAGGCTTTCAGGCATTTTTTCTTTGCTTTTTTGAAAATATGTATAGACAAAATACAGATACTATGTTAGAAAGAAAGTTAAAAAAGATTGATTTAGAAGTGGGTTGTTTAGAGAACATTTTGAAGAAAATGATCGAAGCTCAGGAACGCCAGATGTCTTCCGGAAGCTCCGCATCTATGGGCGGACAGACAGGGATGTAAGCAGAACTTTCAGCCCTTGATTAAAACGTAAAATACTCAAAACAGCCGAAGCCGCTCTATGACTGCATTGCAGGGATAAAGCGGCTCCTGTTTTTAATTGTAAATTTTTTACTTTTTAATTTATCACTTTTTTCGATTCAAACATAACACCGTCAAACAGAAGTTTTGCCAGTTCTTCGTTTCCTTCAGTGGTATAATCTCCTTCCAACACATTTTCACTTACCGTACATTGGAGATAATACTCATCCTTCAGCGGAAACCACAGGGTAATCTGACGATTTTTGTCTGTACCGTCATAAGAAAAATCCATATTCAGGCAGGTGATTTCTTTAGTTCCTGTCTTGATTTTTACCGGTTCATTACAAATCATACTCTTGTATCCATAGTCTTCTGCATTTTCTTCCTGTGAAAGGAACGCTTCTATGCAATCCTGTTCTGTATAATATTCATCAAATTTCTGAAAATTATATGCAACAGATACAAGGGATGCATCTGTATCGGAGGCATCTTTTGTGTAGGTAAGATAATTCTTATCCATATATCCTTCACTATAGCCCTCCGGTGTTTTAATGCTTACTTCTACAGTTCCGTCATAGTCTTCCAGAATGTACGCGCCATCTGCTGTTTGTTTGGGCATTTCCGATTCAAAAGATTCGTCCTCCGTTTCCGTATCCTGCGGATCTTCTGTCGGTGTGATTTCTACATCTTCTATTGCAGCCTCTGGTTCGCTTTCCTCCTCTGAAACCTCTCCGTCTGTTTCTTTCCCTTCTATTTCGGAAAGTATATCTGTTCCGGAAATACTCTCTGCTGATTTTGCTTCCTCCGGCAACTCAATCTTTTCGATGTTGTCAAAATTGTGGAACTCTATGGTCAGAGCGCAATTATTGATTTCGGCATCCACCGTCTGTCCGGTTGCTTCAGCCGTCTCCTTTAATGCAGTATCCAGAAGTTTCTGAATACTCTCACCCAGATCCAAAGTAAATCCGGCAGGCAGCTTTTTCTCTTTATCGATGGTCAGTTCCACATCCATCTCTAAATCAGAAATACCTGCTTCCTCTAAATCTTCTCTGGATATCTCTTCCATGTCATTCGGTATCCAACTGCTTATTTCTTCTCCTGTAAGTTCTGTACGGAAGACATACAGCTCTTTCTCTTTTGTTTTTTTCGTTTCCTCGTCCATTATCAGGCTTTTCAGGATTTCTTCAGACACCTTAGTCATATCAGCTTCTTCCTGTGCCTTTTCTATTTCTTCCAGAGACTGTTCTGCATGGGTCCACTGGTCTGCTGCTTTCATATACAGATTCAGTATCTTATCCTCTTCAATCCCGTACATTTCCACATCCATAGACATATCCATCATATTAAAATAGACCTCTCCATCAAAGTGAAAAGCAGAAGGATTTTTAATCATTTCCCAATCTCCGGAAATCCCAAGTTCTACACCCATGGAAACTCCACTTTGACTTACGTCTACTGCCATTTCCATTTCCATATTTCCTGCAACTGATTTGAATTCTTTGGTGTTTTTCACTGTTGCCTGTAAAATCTCTTCCGGCTTTTCCTTCCCGCATCCTGCCAGAGAAGAAATCATAAGAACCCCTGCCATAAAATATACACAGTGTTTTTTCATAGGCGCCTCCATTTTCCCTTGATATCGCATAGTTTTTCTGCAATTAACAAGTTTATTTTGTATAATATGCCTATATATTATCCTAACTGCAACGTGAAGTCAAATAAAATCTTAGCAAAAATAACTATCTATTGCAATTATTGAAAGCTTAACTAAACCCATATTCTCCATGATAATAAAAAAGATTCAGCTATATAGTGTACTGGCTATTATTTTGTTGAACAATAAGAATCCACCCGCATAGCGGGTGGTTTTTCCTTTTCGGGCATAGCCCTGTA
>JAUNOY010000019.1 GCA_030536995.1 Eubacteriales bacterium | reverse complement strand
AATGCGAATACTGTGAAAACGCAGTTAGACACTTCCACACAGAATGCGAATACTGTGAAAGGTAATGTTGAAAAAGCAATCACTGATGCAAACCTTGCTATTAAGAATGCGAACACAGCGAAGACAACACTGGAAGGTGTTGTTAGGTCTGCGAATACTGCAAAAACACAGTTAGATGAAGTAATTGCATCAGCAACATCTATCAAAAACAATCTTAACACTACGAATGATACCGCAAAAACACTAAAAGGAAATCTTGAAACTGCTATCACGAATGCAGATAAAGCAAAGACCGCACTTCAGGGAATTATTGATTCAGGTAACGAAGTCATCACAGACCTGTCTGCATCAGTTAGAACAGCAAATGATGCTAAAATCGCATTGGACGCTTCAAACGATTTGTCAAAAGCAACCCTTCAGTCCCTAACAGCAGAGAATGTTTCAGCATTATCTAATATCAAGGAACTGAGAAGTGAAAACTTTAACAGTCAGGAAATCCTTGCAGGTGTAGCAGATTTAAGGGCATACCTTGGTTTATCTGATGTGGATATCCTTGGTCTTCAGGTTGACTATAGAAATAAGACTTTCAAGAGAATCGCAGGTGCTGTTAATTTAACAGCGGGCGCAGATTTCGACAAATTCCCAATGTTCGGGGGACGTAAAAGATGCAATGTTGATGATAACGGAAACATTCTTTGCTATCATGGTGACCCTGAATACAAAGAGGATGGTTCCCATGGTCAGGTTATGGTATATCAGCCTGCTTTTTATTATCTCGTATGTCCAGTAGTCTATGACCCAATCAAGACAACAGGAATCGGTTATCATTTGAGAAAAGCGAATTATTATGTATCAGCGAAACCAAGAGCAGGTTTCAGACTGCATCCTGCGTTTTATGATGAAAATGGAAATCAGGTTGATTACATCCTGATGGGTGCTTTTGAAGGTTGTATCTATGACACATCTGCGAAGGCTTACCTTCTCGATGATGAACAGGTCGGTGATTTTACTGCATCAACGGGGGACAAGTTCAGTTCAATCGCAGGTGCTAGACCTGCATCTGGTAAAACTCATAACCTGACAAGACCAAATATTGAACAGATGGCAAGAAACAGAGGTGCAGGATTTCACCTTGAAAACGTAAAAATCGCATCTATGAATCAGTTGTTGATGATGATTGAATATGGACAGATGGAACTTCAGAAACCAATTGGTCAGGGAGTTGTCACACTTCCTTGGGAAACAGGGACAGACAAAACAAGTTCTTACGCAGGTGTCACAGGTTCTACTTCTGCACTTGGAAACGGAACAGGAAGAGCAGAAAGAACAACAACCTATGAAGGTGGTGTTGCTAAAGAGTACACTATTGATGGAAAAACATCAATCACATATCGTGGACTTGAAAATCCATGGGGTAACATTTGGAAATTTATCTATGGTGTGAATATTTGGGGGAACGGAAAGATGGATGGTGGTCAGCCTTATATCTGTACTGACTTCAACTATACTGAATCAAAAAATGATGGAAATTATGTTCCTGCGGGATTCACTGTTACACCAAAAGCAGGCTATATTTCAGCAATGGGATATTCAACCACTTGCGACTGGTTATTTATGGCATCTGAATGTCTTGGGAACAGTTCCTTACCTGTTGGTGACTACACCTATATTACCGAAAATCTCAATGGTTATAGAATTGCTCTATTGGGCGGTAGTTGGAATAATGGCGGTAGTGCGGGTGCTTTCTATTGGGCTTTGACTTACGGTGTCGGTACTCGTTATCGTATTATCGGCGGTCGGTTGGTGTATGTACCGACTGCAACAATTGCCCATAAAGTAGTTTAATATATTGTAGGTCAAGTGATTGCTTTTATTATTACCTGTTGTAGTTGCCTGCAACAAACCAATTGACAAAAAAATCAATTGCTCAATTAGGCAGTAATTGGAATAATGGCAGTAATGCAGGTACTTTCTATTGGAATTTGAATAACAGTGTCAGTAATCGTAATCGTAATATCAGCAGTCAGTTAGTAAATGCACAAAACAGGGGTGTTCTTCAGAATATCCCTGTTTTATATAAAACTGAAATCATTTGACCTTGCCCCTTGGCAGAACATAGAAATCCCGCACCTGAGAAAGTGGTGAAGGTAAAACATCAAGAAGCTGTGTTGGTAACATATAGATGTGAAGACTTGGCTTTGTGCATACAGAAAGTGAACCTAAAATGAAAAGATACGGAAATCTATATTCCAAGATTTACGATATGAATAACCTTATCCTTGCACATAAGAATGCGAAGAAGGGAAAAGGTTGGTACGGAGAGGTGAAGATGGTTGATGAAAACCCTGAATACTATTTAAAACAGATTCAGGACATGCTTGTCAATCATACCTATCAAACTTCAAAATATGAAGTCTTTATAAAGAAAGATGGTATTAAGGAAAGGGAAATCTATAAACTTCCCTATTTTCCTGACAGAATTTGTCAGTGGGCGATTATGCAGGTTATCGAACCTATCTTATTAAATAATCTCACGATTGACACCTATTCAGCGATTCCTGATAGGGGAATACATTTCGGGTTGAATCGTGTGATTCGTGACATGCGAACTGATGTCAAAGGATGTCAGTATTGCTTGAAACTAGATGCTAGGAAGTATTATCCATCAATAGACCATCACATTCTTAAATTGAAATATAGAAAGATTTTCAAGGACAAAGACTTGCTGTGGTTGTTGGATGAAATCATTGATTCAACTGAAGGTGGAACTGGCATTCCGATTGGAAACTACTTATCGCAATGGTCAGGGAATTTTTATCTGTCATCGTTTGACCATTGGATTAAGGAAGTCAAGGGTGTCAAGCATTATCATAGATATATGGATGACATCGTCATCTTTGGTGAATCCAAGGATGACCTTCACATCTTGTTAAAGGAAATCAAAGAATTCTTCCATGATGAATTGAAATTGAAAGTGAAAGACAACCACCAAGTCTTTCCTACATACATCAGGGGTGTCGATTTCCTTGGCTATAGAATTTTCATGGACTATGTTCTTTTGAGAAAGACAACATGTGTCCAGATGAAAAAGAAAATGACAGCAATCAGAAAGAAGGTTCAATCAGGAAACCTGATGAATTATTCAGAATGGTGTTCAGTCAACTCATACAAAGGGTGGTTAATTTACTGTAATTCGGCTAAATTACAAAAGAAATATATTGAACCTTTGATTCCGCACGCTGTCAGATATTATGAAAATATCATTAAGAAAGGATTGAGGAATAATGAAAGACTATGGGACACAGCGAAGTGCTGTTATGCCTGAAGAAATGGAAGTGACATCTGAAAAGGTGTTTATCGCAACAGAAATTCATCAGGTTACAGTAAATCATGAAAATGAATCATATCAAGAATATGAATTCAACCTTATGGAATATGACAAGGACGAATATATTAAATTGCAGAATGAAAAAAATACTGCACTTGAAAAACAAGTAACAGACACACAGGTTGCTTTGACAGAAGTGTATGAAATGATTCTGGTATAAGAATAGGAAAGGGGTCTCAGTTATGGCGAAAGTTTACGCTGATTTAATTAAGAAGGGAATTAAAACAATTGACCAAGTTCCCGAAAAGTTAAGAAAAGAAGTTGAAAAGATTTTGGAAGGTGTTGAATGATGCTGACCAAAATCTTTTTAATTGTAAATCTTATGTTTAGAAAGGGGGTGTATGATATGGCAGTAGTTTATGCAACGCTTATCATCAAAGGTGTGAAAAAATATGCTGATGTTCCTGCAAGAATTAAGGAACAGGTAAAACAAGTACTTATTGACCTTGATTGCCCTGAATTAGCAGAGTAGCACGATTATCCCACAGGTGAACAGACCTGTGGGATATTTTATGAAAGGAATGGTTAAGAGAATGAACGTGAAGGAAGGAATTTGCACTGGAATTGGTGTCTGTGGGTCATTCATAGCATCATGCTTCGGTGGATGGGACACAGGTTTGATTACATTATTAATTTTTATGATTATTGACTACATATCAGGATTGGTAGTCGCAGGTGTTTTCCATAACAGCAACAAGACCAAGACAGGGACTTTGGAAAGCAGAGCAGGATGGAAAGGATTATGCAGAAAAAGTATGACCCTATTATTCGTCCTTATAGCTTATAGGTTAGACCTTGCACTTGGTGTCAGTTATATTAGGGATGCGGTAATTATCGGATTTATTGCGAATGAACTAATTTCCATCGTGGAAAATGCGGGACTTATGGGGCTTCCGCTTCCTGATGCTATCAGTAAAGCGATTGACGTATTAACGATGAAAGGTGAAGAACATGAAGGAACAGCAGGAATTCATTGAGAAAGTCGCATATTATGTGAAAAAATATGCTAAAAAATATGGAATTCTTGTCCATAGCCCTATTATTGCACAGGCTATTTTAGAATCGGGGTGGGGCAAATCCACCCTGTCATCCAAGTATCACAATTACTTCGGGATGAAATGCAGGACAAAGTGGACAGGAAAAAGTGTAAATATGACAACACAAGAAGAATATCAGGTCGGTGTTCAGACTACAATTAAAGATAACTTCAGGGTCTATGATTCAATGAAGGATGGAATCAAGGGGTATTTTGAATTTATTCAGCTTCCGAGATATTCCAACTTGAAAGGAATCACAGACCCTTTGACATATCTTGAAACAATTAAAGCAGATGGTTATGCTACATCATCTACTTATGTAAAAGATAATATGAAAGTAATTGAACAGTATGACCTGACACGATTTGATAAGAAAGAAGGGAATATAATGTATAGCAGAAAAGCAGTCATCAAGCAGGCAAAAGCATGGTATGGATGTAAAGAAAGTGATGGAACACATCGTAAGATTATTGATGTGTATAATAAGCAGAATCCACTTCCTAGAGGGTATAGAGTGACCTATCGTGATGCGTGGTGTGCTACGTATGTATCCGCAGTGTCCCTGATTCTTGGTTATACCAAAATCATTCCAACCGAGTGCGGATGTAATCAGATGATTGAGAAGTTCAAAAAAATCGGATGTTGGGTGGAAGATGATTCCTATGTTCCACAGGAAGCTGACATCGTGTTCTACGATTGGGATGACACAGGAGAAGGTGATTGCATCGGTGGAACAGAACACGTTGGATTTGTTGAAAGTGTATCAGGTGGTTATGCCACAATCATAGAAGGGAACATCCGAGATTCTGTTGGAAGACGTAAACTCAAAATTAATGGAAGATACATCAGAGGATATGCAGTTCCAAAGTACGATGATGAACCTGCATCTGCACCTGAACCATCCAAACCTGATAAATCTGTTGATAAAGTAGCAAGAGAAGTTCTCGAAGGGAAATGGGGAAATGGCTCTGAACGAAAAAGAAGACTGATTCAGGCGGGTTATAATTTCGATGCAGTCCAGAAAAAAGTCAATTGGATTCTGTCTGGGAAGAAATCCCTTGAAGCGGTGGCGAAGGAAGTCATTGCAGGTAAGTGGGGAAATGGCGAAGCACGAAGAAAGAAACTTGAAGCGTCAGGGTATGATGCTGATGAAGTGCAGAAGACTGTAAATAGGATTCTGTCCTGATATATCCGTTAGTATCATATTAGATACATACTAGAAACAAGCCTTTGATTTTTATTGTAAAATCAACATATTCAGTTCTCTATAAATTGCCTAAACGATAATTTTATTATCAGAAGAATTATTATTAAACAGCAAAATTATAACCCTCTCAGGAAGATTCCTGAGAGGGTTTTTTCATGCGGTTGTTATTTTAGAGGAAAATAAAAAGTGATACGAATGGAACGATTCAAATTATATAGCGTCACATTTCAAGAATCCGGTAAAACCAAGCCCCTCTGTCAGAAGCTTTCCTGATAGAGGGGCTTAGTAAATTCAAAACTATTTTTCCAGCAGGTTTTCTGCTCTTTTCAGCGCAGCAGCAATATTTTTGCAGAAATTTTCTTTGCCGATTTTGCGTATAAATCCGGTTTTTTCCATTACGCGCATAGGCTGTTCGCTGACATGGGAAAAAATCAGAGTGATATTATTTTCCAGACATTTATCAGCAAGCTCGTCAAGTGCGTTCATAGCTGTAATATCAAGCGCCGAAACGCTTCTCATACGAAGAATCAGGCATTTGGTGAAATCCTTAAAGAGGATTTTTTCAATGGCATCGGCAGCGCCGAAGAACAGAGGACCTGTAATCTCATAAACGCGGATTTCCCGGGGCAATTCTCTTAAATGTCTGTTAATTTCTTTACTGTCATCGTCGATATAAGTCCAGCCTTTAACCTGAGTTTCATCACTCATTCGTTTGATGAACAGGAGACAGGCAAGAATCATACCAACCTCAATAGCTACAACAAGGTCAAATACAACGGTCAGAACAAAGGTAATGACCAGAACAGCAATATCGCTTTTGGGCGCTGTCTGAACAAGACGTTTGAAAGTTCTCCACTGGCACATATTATAAGCAACCATAAACAAAATAGCTGCAATTGTAGGCATTGGAATCATTCCGGCATAAGGCATGAGTATAACGAGAACAATTACAAGAGTAATGGAGTGAACCATACCTGCGACAGGAGAACGTCCGCCGTTTTTGATATTTGCGGCTGTTCTTGCGATTGCTCCGGTAGCAGGAATACCTCCAAACAGAGCGGAAGCCACGTTTCCTGCACCCTGCGCTATAAGCTCCATATCGGAACGATGTTTCGTACCTGTCATGCCGTCTGCGACAACGCAGGACAAAAGGGACTCGATAGCTGCCAGAATTGCAATGGTAAAAGCATTTGGCAGAGCCTGTTCAACCATATGGAAACTGAATTCCGGAAGGTGGAAGGATGGCAGGTCATTGCTGATGGTATAAAGTTTTCCGATGGTTGCAACCTCCAGTGGAAGGAACTGTACCATCAGGATTCCGGCAATAACTGCAATGAGGGATCCCGGAATTTTTTTGAAAATATAAGGCGAAATAATTAAAATTGCAAGGCTGACGCCGCCGACAATCAATGCATCTGTGTTAAGTGTAGAAATATTTTCTATGAAAGCAGAAAGCTTCTCGGTAGTTTCAATAGCAACAGTGCCTTTCGGATAGGTGATTCCAAAGAAATCCTTAAACTGTCCGATAACAATCGTAACCGCGATACCTGAGGTAAAACCTGTGGTAATGGTATAAGGAATATATTTGATCAGTCCTCCGAAGCGGCAAAATCCCATAATGATAAGAATAATACCTGCAAGAATAGTTGACATAACAAGACCATCGATGCCGTCTGTAGCAATAATTCCGGCGACAATCGTGGCAAATGCGGCAGTAGGACCGGCAATCTGTACGGTGCTTCCGCCAAGTGCAGAAATCACGAAACCTGCTACAATCGCTGTATAGATACCTGCTTCAGGTCCTACACCGGAAGCAAGTGCAAGTGCGATAGACAGTGGAAGCGCGATTACCGCAACAATAATTCCCGCAATAACATCACGGGTAAACTGTGACGCTGAATAATTCTTCAGAGAAGTAAGCAGCATCGGTTTAAAAGTGTTTTTTGTTTTCATTTCTCTTTTTCTCTCCCTCCAAAATTTGGCGGACAAAATACCTGTAAAATCAGGCTTTTTGTCCGCAATCCATAAAAGTATATCATAGGAAAATTGCGGGGTAAACAATAAAAGCAGAAGTTTCTGAGAAAGAACAAAAATAGAAAAACAAATTCCAGAGTGTATGCCGGAAGTGTTTTTTGTGGTATGATAAAAGCCAGTAAGCTGAGAGCATTTCTAATATGCTACGGCAAAACGGGGAGATTAAATTGTGAAAGAAAATACACACAGGAGAAAAATATGAAGAAACTGGTTATTGGTATTCTCGCCCATGTAGATGCGGGAAAAACAACCTTGTCAGAGGGGCTGCTTTATCTGAGCGGAAAAATCAGAAAGCTTGGAAGAGTAGATCACAGGGATGCTTACTTAGATACATTTGAGCTTGAAAGAGAAAGAGGAATTACTATTTTCTCGAAACAGGCTGTTTTAAATATGGGAGATACACAGGTGACTCTTCTGGATACTCCGGGACATGTTGATTTTTCAGCTGAAATGGAGAGAACTCTTCAGGTGCTGGATTATGCGATTCTTGTCATAAACGGAGCGGACGGCGTTCAGGGACATACTATGACATTGTGGCGTCTGTTGGCTCGATATGGGATTCCAACCTTTCTGTTTGTGAATAAGATGGATCAGGAGGGAACAGACAGGGATGCTCTTCTGGCAGAATTAAAAAAACGACTTGATGAAAACTGCATCGACTTCTATGAAACACAGGATTTTGATGAATTTATGGAAAATTTGTCTATGTGTGATGAAGAGCTGCTGGAAAAATATTTGGAGCAGGGAGAACTGACACAGGAGGACATTACAGAACTTATTTGCACAAGAAAGGTGTTTCCCTGCTATTTTGGTTCAGCGTTGAAGCTGGAAGGTGTGGAGGAATTTATCAGAGGTGTGGAAAAATACACGGTTTCTCCTGCATACAATGTGGATTTCGGAGCAAAAATCTACAAGATTGCACGAGATGAACAGGGTAACCGTCTGACATATATGAAAATCACAGGCGGCACGCTGAAAGTAAAGTCACTTCTGACAAATCAGTCTTTGCACCACGGCAGAGAAGAAGAAACCTGGGAAGAAAAAGCAGACCAGATTCGTATTTATTCGGGAGCAAAATACGAGATGATCAAGGAGGCGGAAGCGGGAACAGTCTGTGCAGTTACAGGGCTGACAAGAACCTATCCCGGTCAGGGACTTGGTTGTGAAAGGGAATCTGAACTTCCGGTTCTGGAACCTGTACTTAATTATCAGATTCAGCTGCCTTCAGACTGCGATGTCCATCAGATGCTTAAAAAATTAAAAGAGTTGGAGGAAGAAGAGCCTCAGCTCCACATTGTCTGGGATGAACAGCTTCAGGAAATTCATGCCATGCTTATGGGAGAAGTGCAGATCGATATTCTCAAGCATCTCATCTGGGAAAGATTTCATGTAGCTGTTGAATTTGGAGCAGGAAGTATTGTTTATAAGGAGACGATTGCCGGACCGGTGGAAGGAGTCGGACATTATGAGCCGTTGCGCCATTATGCAGAGGTGCATCTTATGCTGGAGCCCGCAGAAGCTGGAAGCGGTCTGCAGTTTTTTACAGCCTGCAGCGAGGACGTATTGGACAAAAACTGGCAGAGGCTGATTCTGACCCATCTGGAGGAAAAGGAGCATAAGGGAGTTCTCACAGGCGCTCCGATTACCGATATGCAGATTACTCTTCTCACAGGGCGAGCCCATCTGAAGCATACAGAAGGGGGGGATTTCAGGCAGGCGACTTACCGTGCGGTGCGCCAGGGACTTAAACAGGCAAAAAGTATTCTTTTAGAACCGTATTACGAGTTCCGGCTGGAAGTGCCGGCAGAAATGATTGGAAGAGCAATGGCAGATATCCAGAAAATGCAGGGAAGTTTTCTGCCGCCGGAAACAGAGGAAGAAATGACGGTTCTTCGTGGAACGGCACCGGTTTCACAGATGCGGGATTACCAGAGAGAAGTGGTTTCTTATACAAAAGGGCACGGACGGCTGTTTTGTTCGCTGAAAGGTTATGCGCCCTGTCAGAACCAGGATGAGGTTGTTGCCGCTATAGGATATGATTCCGAGCGGGATATGGAAAATCCCACAGGCTCTGTCTTCTGTGCTCATGGAGCTGGCTTTGTGGTGCCGTGGAATGAGGTAACAGATTATATGCACCTGGAAGGTGTGGATTTTGACGATGAAATAGAAGAAGAGGAGAAGCTTTCTGTCTATGTTCCGCCACGCTCTGCCTATGCAGGAAGCTATGAAGATGATAAAGAACTTCAGGAAATATTTGAGCGTACTTTCGGACCTGTGAAAGAAAAAAGAGCTATGGTGGGAAAAAGAACTGTTTCTGCACAGCCGTGTCGTTCTTATTACACTCCAAAGCGAAAGTCAGGAGAAGAATACCTGCTTGTTGACGGTTATAATGTGATTTTCGCATGGGAGGAATTGCGGGAGCTGGCAGAAGCGAATCTTCATGCGGCTCAGGATAAATTGATGGATATTCTCAGCAATTATCAGGGATATAAGAAATGTACGCTGATTCTTGTGTTTGATGCTTATAAGGTGGAAGGGCACAGTGAAGAAGTTTTAAAATATCATAATATTTATGTTGTTTACACAAAAGAAGCTGAAACGGCCGATCAGTACATTGAAAAAACCGTGCACAAAATTGGCCGTCAGCATCAGGTGACAGTGGCGACCTCAGATGGACTGGAACAGATTATTATTATGGGACAGGGAGCACAGCGGCTGTCAGCGAAAGGGCTTAAAGAAGAAATTGACGAGGCAAACAGACAACTGCGTCTCGACTGGCATCAGCACAGACAGAGCAGTAAAAACTATCTTTTCGATCATATTTCAGAGGAGCTTGCACAGGAGATGGAACAGGTAAGGCTGGGAAAAAAGAAGCTGTAAAGCAAAATCATAAACAGACAGGAAGGAAGCGGACTTTAATGAAAATAATGATTGTGGAGGATGATACAGGACTTTGCAGAGGAATTTGTCTTGCTCTGGCCGAACAGGAAAATGAGTTCGTATGCTGCCATTGCCTGAAAGAAGCGAAAGGTCTTTTTATAAAAGAAAAACCGGAATTGATGATTCTTGATATCAATCTTCCGGATGGAAGCGGATATGAGCTGCTTCAGGAAATAAGGGAAAAATCAGAAATACCCATTCTTCTTTTGACAGCAAATGATCTTGAGGTGGATGAAGTGACAGGACTTTCTCTGGGAGCAGATGATTATGTGACAAAGCCTTTCAGTCTTGCTGTTCTCAGAGCGCGTGTAGAAGCGCTGAAACGCCGTGCAAAAAGAAAAGTTCCGCAGGTGTATAGGATAGATAGTTTTAGTTTTGACTTTTCCAGGCTTCTTTTTTATAGAGGAAAAGAAGAAATACAGTTAAGCCGGAATGAACAAAAGCTACTGCAGCTTTTTCTGGAAAATCAGGGGCGTGTACTCACCCGTGAGATACTGGTGGAGCGCCTGTGGACGGATGGCGCGGAATATGTAGATGAAAATGCTCTTTCTGTTACCGTAAACCGGTTGAGAAAAAAACTGGGAAACAATGGGGAAAATTATATTCATACAGTGTACGGACAGGGATATACATGGAAGAAAGAATGAATACATAAGATAAGGCAGGAGAAATCCTGCCTTATCTAGTTTCTTTAGAGGGTTCAAATGGTATATCATCAGACTCAGTTTCCCGATATTCCCGCGGTGTTACTCCTGTATACTGTTTAAACACCTTGCTGAAATATCTGGGATTATCGTATCCTGCCATTTCACACACCTCTGTTATTTTTCTGTCTGTATTTCTGAGGAGCTCTTTTACTTTTTCCATCCGCACTTCTGTCAGATATTCCACAAAATTGCATCCTGTTTTTTCCTTAAAAAGTCTGCTCAGATAGTTAGGATGAAGATAAAATTGTTCGGCGAGAGAATTCAGGCTGATGTTCTCGGCATAATGGTGGCGGATAAAAAGCTGAATCTCACGGATTACATCTTTACCTAGGGAGTGTTCGTCCACCTGACTAATGAGGCGGATTAACCATTCCAGATATTCTGTCATGCAGGCTGTACTGTCCTGCATGTTTTCTGAGAGAAGGATACGGTTTAAAATACGTTTCAGACCGGAGTGAAGCTCCTCGTCTTTCAGGGAAAGATTTTTCAGAAAGCTATTAAGTTCAATCAAAAAGCTGATGCAGGCAGACTGGTACTGGGTAAGGGTAGGTTTCTGTTGCTGGAGAGAAATCAGTGCACTGTTTAAAAGCTTCGGAGCCTGGGTGCGCGTTTCCGTATTGGTGATCAGACAGAAAAGTTCCGGCAGAATATCCTGAAGAGATTTTGAGCTGTGTGAAAAAAGAGTTTCAATATTCTGGTAGAGGATAATTCCCTCATTGGTGCCTGCACGATGATAGCGCTGGGCTTTACAGGCTTCCTCCCAGCCCTCGTGAAGCGATTCCAATCCGTATTTCTGCTTGCTGGCGCCGCAGGACCATTCTTCAAGTCCGGTACAGAGCTGCTCCAAAAGAGAGGTCAGGGAACCGAAGGCAGAATCAGATTCCCAGGGAAGCAGACAGAAGAGAGAAAAAATTTCATCATCCAGAAAAATAGCGGAAGGAACTATAGATGAAATCTGATGGCGCATATGTTCTTTTTTTTCTGAAAGTGATTCCTCTGTCAGTTTTTTATTCTTTAAGACCATGGAGAGACCATACCAGCGATTGAGTTTTGGAAGATTAAATTTTACAGAATCTGCCCTGGAATACCCTTTGGCAGCAGATAAAAGCAGGGCTTCCATGCGATTGCTGTGAATCTTGGTTTCTTTTCTGCGCGCAGAGAATTCCTGACTGAGACGCTTCAGCAGTTCCTCGATATCCTTTAAAACAACTGGCTTTGTGAGATAATCAACAGCTCCGCCCCGTATTGCTTCCTGCGCGTAGGTGAAATCAGAATATCCGCTGAGGATTACAGACTTCACATCAGGATATTCCTGACGCAGGATTTTCAGAAGATCGAGCCCTGTTTTTTCCGGCATTCGGATATCCATAAATGTCAGATCGACAGGGTTCTTTTTTAGAAAGGCAAGCGCTTCATCCACACTTCCTGCTGTTCCGGCAACCTCGAAGCCGTATAGATCCCATTTTACGAACCGGGCCAGGCCACGGCATACGATTTCCTCATCATCTACAATCAGTACCTGATAGCTCATAGATTTTCTCCCCCTTTTGTTTTATCTGTCATATTTTCTGAATGTCTGCGAAGGGGCAGGGTGATATAAATTCTGGTTCCCTGCTCCTGACAACTCTCAATTTCGATTCCGTAAGGATCTCCGTAGAAAAGCCGGATTCTCTGATTTACATTTATAAGACCGATACTGCCCTGAGATACGTCATCTTGTTTCAGGGAAGCCCTCAGTGCAGTAAGTTCTTCAAGGGACATTCCCCGTCCGTTATCTTCCACGATAATATGAAGGATTTCACTTTCTATATAGGAGTGGATGCGGATAGAACAGCCCCGGCTTGAATCGCCGAAGGCATGTACGACAGCGTTTTCCATAAGAGGCTGAAGCATAAACTGAGGAACATAAAGAGATTCATCGTCCACCTCTGTTTCCAGAATCAGGGAAATTTTATCTTTATGACGGAAGTTGATCACGTCTATGTAAATGGAGGCGTGTTCAATACCGTCTTTCAGAGGGATGGTATTACCTCCTGTTTTCATTCCGAGACGACAGAGGCGGCTGAATTGTTCGATCATCCTTGTTACGGCACTTTCTCCTCCTGCTTCATACATAGCTTCCCAGCGGATAATATCCAGAGTATTGTAAAGAAAATGAGGATTAATCTGCATCAGCATGGCATCAAGCCTGGCATTCTGCAGACTTAAAAGCATTTTCTGGCGGTGTATTTCGGAAAGATAAACCTGATCAATCAGCATATTAGTATTTTCGGCCATTTCATTAAACCTGTCACCCAGATCAGTAATTTCGTCGTGACCGCTGTTGGCGTATCGTGCTGCCCACTTTCCGCTGCCTGCTTTTTTCATAGCGTCATTCAGCTTTTTCAGAGGATTGGAAATACTGATGGTCACATAATAGGAAAGGATAAAACATGCGATTACAGTTGTAATCAGTACAAGGATACAGAGATTGCGAATATGAAGAGTGTTTTTCAGAAGATCTTCAAGTCGAGCGATGTAGCAGACATACATTTCAGAGTCCGGAACCTGTTCATAGACGAAAAGCATTTTCTGACCGTTAATTTGTATTCTTTCGATATCCCGTTTTGTTTCCTGCATCTGAGTGAAAAGCTCCGGAGCTTTGGGAAAAGAAGGTGCGCTGATTCTTGGGCTGAATCCGCAGAGAACACCGTCCTTTCCGACCAGAAAGGTATTTCCCGCGTCTTCTTCGGCAATGGTATCAACTGCGCCGGTGAAGCTGCTCAGATCAATATTGAAAAGCAAAACACCGAGAAAATCACGGGTGCTTGGTTCATATACGGCAATTCCCATAGTAACAGTGTTGGCGAAGCCGTAAACATTCTGCTCATTTTTATAAAAGAATTCCATTTGTTCTCTGCTGTCCATCCACACGGGATATCCTTTTTTCTGCTGTGGCAGAAGATAGAATTCCGAATTGTAAAATTTATTCAGATTTCGGATGGTACCACCTCGCCGGAAGCCGTTATCCTCAACCATGTGATATTGATAGTCAGGGGTGACAAACTGGATATTTACAATATTTTTTCGGTACTGGCGCAGGGAATACAGTCGGTTTTCGATGAGATAGGAATTGTCGTCAAAAATCTGTTGTTCTTTCGGCGTTGGATTTTTGGGAATTTGTGCGTTCTGGACAATGGCATTTAAAATACGGCTGTTATCGTAAAAGCCAAGCGCAGTGTTCTCATACTCTTTCATATTATCGCGTATTTTCAGTCCTGTATTCTGGACGAGCATGGTGGTATAGCGATCCAGATTAAGATTGATTTCGCGGGAATACTGGACAAAAGAAAAAAAGGTAAGAAATAAAGCGCTTGTGAGCAACAAAATCAGGAAAGAGACATTTAGTCTGCGGAAAATCCCTGTCTTGCGAAGCTGTCTTGTTATGAATGTATTGAGCTTCTGTTTTGTTTTTCGAATCCGGGTTATCACCTTCATATGGCCTCCCTGAAGCGTTTCAGAATCCTGTTGCAAGTGATTCGTGTACGCTCTAATTATTTTAAGTAAATCATAAATTTTTTGTATTATAACATATTATCTGTGAAAAAGATATGAGAACAAAAAAAGAGACGCCGGACATTGGTATGTCCATGCGCCTCTTTTTTTATCTCTGTAGTCATGCAGCCTGTTTATTTTTTGTTCGCTTCATTAAAGGATTCCAGAGCCTCGGATTCGCACTGTTCCTGAGCTGCTGCAAATTCTTTTTCAGGATCTGCATTGGGGTCTGTAAGAATTTTCTGTACTGCTCGGTCAACGTAGGAGCCGAAATCAGCTTTTCCGTAGAATTCCAGACGTCCTACTGTTTTGGCTGCTTCCAGAACTTCTTTGTATTCTTCCGGGAATTCGTAGAAATCTGTTACACTCATGTCGTCACGAGGAATGATAACCGGGCTGAGAGCGCCTTTGGTTGCAAGGTTTTCAAAGTAGGATGCAAAATATTCGCCGGAATTATAGAATTTAATATATTCCCAGGCTGCATCTTTTTTCGCCTGATCAGATTTTGCGTTGATCACATAGGTTGTTCCTGCGATTGCAGTTGTCTGTTCGCCGGAAGGTCCTGCAGGAGGCAGGCAAAGACCAAGATCATCAGGATCCATTCCATTGGAGACTGCGTCTGTTACCCAGTCTGAAGCAAACGGCATCATACCGATTTTGCCCATTGCGAAATCTGCGGTAAGGTCGCCGAATTTCAGGGTCATATCGCTCTGAAGAACGCCTTCGCTCTTTAACTGCTGGTAATATTTGGCTGCTTCGATTACCGCCGGATCTGTAAAGGTAAGCTCTGCGGTTCCGTCTTCGTTTTCTTTTGTAAGGTCTCCGCCTGCCTGCCATACATAATACTGGAAGAACCATTCTGTCCATTCTGCGGCAAGAGTTGCATATCCGGCAACCTGATTGTCAGGATTGTTGATTTTTTTGGCAAATTCGAGAGCTTCTTCCCATGTCTTTGGAGCTGTTTCGAGACCGGCTTCTTTGAAAAGGGCTTTGTTGTAGCCGAAAAGCATTGGGGAAACTGTACTTGGAACACCGTAAATCGTGCCGTCTTTTGTAAACATATCCACGTATTCTTTTGTGAAATTATCCCATTCGTCCCACTGTGCAGTATAGTCGTTTAATGGCTCCAGAATACCTGCGGTCATGTAGGAATCCATCATAGTAAAAGAACAGTCAATAAGATCAGGAGCTGTTCCGGAAGCAACGCCCTGATAAAATTCATTTCCAGGGTCGCCTTCTTTTACAACTTTATTGAGAGTGATCCACGGATGTTCTTCCAGGAATTTTTCTTCCATGGAGAGATACCAGTCATCCTGATTACGGCTCTTTACCCAGAGAGTGAGTTCCACCGGTTCGTGCTCTTCTTCAGCAGCCGAAACAGATACTGCGCCTGTGAAAGTGGTTGCGGCCATAGAAAGGCAAAGCAGTGTGGCGAGAAGTTTCTTTTTCATCATAGTTAAATCCTCCTTATATTTATCGGGCACCTCTGTGCCGCCTTTGTCTTGTGTTTATCATAGCAGATTATAAGGATTCTGAAAACAGAAGATAATTAACCATATTTCAAAAAAAGTTCACTTTTTTTAAGGTTATCAAAAAGGAAGGGGAAAATAGTTAAAAAAGGTGACAGAGAAGTAAAAGATATTTCTTTTCGTTTCAGATAAATTCTTTATACTGAAATAGAAGAATCGGTATGGGAGGTATGGCAAATGAGTTCCAAAAAGAAAAATTCTCTTTCCGCAAAAACGGGAAGTTATATGTTCCGGAAAAAAATAACCCCCTGGTGTATTTTGTTTTTGCCGATGGCGTTTACTGTCTGGCTGAAATATTATCCCATATTCAGGGCGTTTTATATTTCCCTGTTTAAGTATGACCCAATCAATCCTCCGGGAAAAATGATAGGTTTCAGAAATTATCAGGAAATGTTTCGTATGCAGTTTTACTGGGATTCCTGGAAAAATACTTTTATTTTTCTGATTCTCCAGCTGTGTATGTGCTTTTTTATTCCCTTGATTCAGGCGTTGCTGCTCAACGAGCTGATAAAGCTGCAGAAATGTCTGACCACACTTTATATTTTGCCGGCTCTGATTCCGACGTCCGTCAATGTGATTATCTGGAGATGGATCTGGCATCCGGATTACGGTGTGGCGAATCAGATTGTGAAATTTTTTGGAGGACAGCCTCAGACCTGGCTCAGCGATCCGGATCTGGTAAAATTCTGCATTATTTTCCCGGGGGTACTGGGAGGAGGGCTGACAGTTCTTCTTTACCTTTCCGCAATTCAGGGAGTGCCTTCTGACATTATGGAATCTGCGGCTCTTGACGGCTGTACAGGATTTAAGAAAATCCGTCATATCATCCTGCCGAATATTTCATTCATGATTTTTATTCAGATGATCATGTGTGTGATTACTACGATGCAGCTTCTGGATGCGCCTTATATGTATGCATCGGGAGGTCCAAGCGGAGCATCCACAACGCAGGGCATTTTTATTTACAATGCATTTAATGACGATTTGAATTACGGCAGAGGTTCGGCTGCATCCGTTGTTCTATTGCTGGTGATTGCAGCACTGACCATGATTCAGATGCATTTTGAAAAAGCGGAGAAAAATTAAGGAGGGGCAAGACGATGAAAAGAAATAAGAATAAAATTCGTTACGGAAAAGCGGAACGCCGCCTGAAAATCGTAGCTGTCACCGTGTCCCTGCTGTTTGCGGCGCTGATGCTGTATCCGATGATTTTTGCAGTTTCCAGTTCCATGAAGGACAATTCCAAAATTTATGAGGTTCCTCCGAAGCTGCTTCCCGCAAAGGCGAACAGTGTATCTCTTGTTCTGGATTACACAGGACAGGAGTTTGAAAGTGAAGAAGAGATGAAGGATGTGATGATGCAGGATAATGTTCTTGCCATGTTTGGTACGAACTTCAAATTTGCAGATCAGTCTATTATGGAGATTCAAGTATATGGAATGAGAGACGGGAAAACGCTTTTCCATTCCAGAGCTCATCAGATGAAACTTCAGATGGAATGTGACTATGGTATTTATAAAAGAACCGCTATCAAAAAAGAAGTTCTCCTCCACGAAGACAGATATATAAGAGCCTGCGAATCCATTGGGTATGAATTTGATCCTCAGGGACTGGAAGTATCTGTGGAAGAAGGACTGGGAACACAATTTGAGCAGGATATTTCTTCTATGCTGAAAGAAAAATATACGACGTCCGGAAATCTTATAAAGATAGGGGATAAAACGAAAAATATTCTCAATCTCGAAAGCTTTAAATACTACCTTGATATGCCTGCCTATATTTATCCTCAAAGCGAGCGAGTAGTAAAATACGGTTTTCTGACTTTTGTAATGAACAGTGTGATCGTAATCGGGTTTGCCATGATCGCACAGGTAATCCTTTGCTCAGTGTGTGCATTTGTAATTAGCAGACAGCTTTCTCCAAGAGCCGGAAAATTTGTACTTTTGTTTTTCCTGGGAGGAATGATGGTACCGTTTGCCAGCATTATGCTGCCTCAGCTGATTATGTATCGGGATATGGGAGCCTATAATAATTACGCGGCTCTGTTGCTGCCATTCCTTTATCCCTATGGATTTTACGTATATCTGTATAAGGGCTTTTTCGATCAGATACCGGGAAGTTATTTTGAGGCAGCATCACTGGACGGAGCCGGAAGCTGGTATCTCTATACAAGAATCTGTATGCCTTTGTCTAAACCGATCATTTCCCTGATCGCACTTCAGACATTTATTGGAAACTGGAATGATTTTTTCTGGGCATGGCTGGTTACAGAGGATCAGAATCTTTGGACTTTAAATGTAGCCCTCTATAATATATCAAACAACGCTGGGACCAAACAAAATGCCCTCATGGGTCTGGCGGTGGTAACTATCACACCGGTTATTTTGCTATCAATTCTGTTCTCAAAGCAATTAAAGCAGAGCATTGTGGCTTCCGGAGTGAAGGGATAAATATTATAGTTTTCTTCAAAAATGAAAACCTCGGGAGTCTTTGGTACTCTCGGGGTATTCTGTTTTTTATGTATGCTAAATGCTGTTTTTATTGTTTTACTTATATCTTCCATAAGAAATCATTATGAACATATGTTAGAAATAATGTTGACATATGTTCATCAACGGAGTAAATTAAGGGGGACGAAAAACAGAAGAAAATCATGCGTCAACGGCGGGAGATGCCGGAGAATGCAGAATTTTATGGGAGCCATAGAGAGGAGGAGGCATGGCAAGACCGCAAAAATGCAGATGTATCTGTTCGAAGCCGAAAATTACGGAATATATTCCTGAGGGAGCATCCAGAGAGGAATGTATAAACATTACCTACGATGAATATGAGGTGATACGACTTCTGGATTTTGTTAAGCTTACCCAGCAGCAGTGTGCTGTAAAAATGGATATTTCCCGTCCGACAGTGACACGAATATATGATGAAGCAAGACATAAGCTGGCAGATGCACTGATAAATGGACGAGGCATCACCATCAGTGGCGGAGACGTGATTGTGTGTGAGAAGCTGCGCCCGGAATGTATCAATGAGAAGTATTGTTGTCACAGAAATCAGGAAGATTGAAATTCCATCAGAATAGGAGAAAAATATGAAAGTATTGATCATTGGAGGCGTTGCTGCAGGAACAAAGACAGCAGCCAAATTAAAAAGAGAAGACAGAAGTGCAGAAGTTATTGTAATTACCAAAGATAGAGATATTTCTTACGCAGGCTGTGGCCTTCCATATTATGTGGGCGGTCTTATTGAAAGCCGCGACGAGCTGATCGTAAATACCCCGCAGAAATATGCTGCGCTTACAGGAGTAGAGGTTCGTACAGGAAAAGAAGCCATTGCCCTTGATGCAGATAAAAAAGAAGTCACAGTAAGAGATACAGAGACAGGCGCAGAAGAAGTCTGTTCTTATGATAAGCTGGTTCTGGCTGTAGGCGCATCTCCGGCAACTCTTCCGATAGAAGGAACAGACAAACAGGGTGTGTTTAAAATGCGTACACCGGACGATGCTATTGCCATTCGTTCTTATGTAGAAGAAAAAGGCGTAAAAAAAGCGGTAGTAATCGGAGCTGGATTCATCGGTCTGGAAGCAGCAGAAAATCTGAAGGCAAAAGGTGTACAGGTAACAGTCATTGATTTTGCTGCTCAGGTTCTCCCGAATATTGTGGATCCTGAGATGGCAGCATATACAAAAAAGCATCTTCTCAGAGAAGGAATCCGTGTTATTACAGGAACAAAGGCAGAAGAAATTCTGGGTACAGAGGCAGTGACAGGAGTGAAAACAACAGCAGGAGTGCTTGGATGTGATCTTCTGATCATGGCAGCAGGAATCCGTCCGAATACAGAGTTTCTTGTGGATAGCGGAATCGAAATGTTCAAAGGAACTATCCTTGTGGACAATACCATGAAGACAAACAAAGAGGATGTTTATGCAGCAGGTGACTGCGTGATGGTGACAAATCGGATTACAGGTAAACCTCAGTGGTCGCCGATGGGCTCTTCCGCAAATATGGAAGGCAGAACACTGGCACAGGTTCTTGCAGGTAAGAATAAGACATATCCGGGTGTTTTGGGAACAGGAGTTGTGAAGCTTCCGGGAATGAACATCGGACGTACCGGTCTTACAGAAGAGCAGGCAAAGGCAGCAGGCTACGAGGTTGTCACTGTTGTAGCTCCTACAGATGATAAGGCACATTATTATCCGGATTCCAGCTTCTTTATTACAAAGATGATTGCGGACAAAGATAGCCACAAGCTTCTCGGTGTACAGGTATTCGGTCCTGGAGCTGTTGATAAAATGGTAGATATTGCAGTAATGGGAATCAATATGGGAGCTGTTCTGGAAGATTTCGAAAATGCGGATTTTGCATATGCTCCACCATTTTCAACTGCAATTCATCCTTTTGTACAGGTTGCTTACATCCTGCTCAACAAGATAAATGGAACTTTAGTCAGCATGACTCCGGCGGAGTATGCAGCGGGCAAGGCGAAAGATTACAAAGTGATCGATGTAAGCCCTGTTCCGACTATTCACGGAGCTACTTATGTGGAGCTTGGAAAAGTAAACGGAGAAATTGAGGGGCTTTCCAAAGAAGACAAGCTTCTTCTTGTCTGTGCAAGAGGAAAGAGAAGCTATTTTCTTCAGAACCGTCTCAGCTACTACGGATACAAAAATACCGTTGTACTGGAAGGCGCACAGTTTGTAAATGATGTGAAGGTTCCTCGTACAGAGGCTGAAGTATCTCCGGAAGAAGAAAAAAGAGTAAAAGCTCTGGGATTCCTGAAAGATAAAAATACCGCGGACAAATTCAACGGCCGTGTTATTACCAGAAACGGAAAAATCACAGCAGAAGAGGCGAAAGCAATTGCAGATGCAGCAGAAATCTTCGGAAGCGGTGAAGTGACAATGACATCCCGTCTGACAATGGAGATTCAGGGGGTTCCGTTCGACAATATCGAGCCTCTTCGTGAATATCTGATGCAGGCCGGGCTTGAAATGGGCGGAACAGGCTCCAAGGTAAGACCTGTGGTATCTTGTAAAGGAACAACCTGCCAGTACGGTCTGATTGATACATTTGGTCTTTCAGAAGAAATCCATGAGAGATTCTTCCATGGCTATGCAGATGTGAAGCTTCCTCATAAATTCAAAATTGCAGTAGGCGGATGTCCGAATAACTGCGTGAAACCGGATCTTAATGACCTTGGAATCATTGGTCAGCGTATTCCGCATGTTGACTACGAAAAATGTCGCGGATGTAAAATCTGTCGTATTGAGAAAAACTGTCCGATCAAGGTGGCTAAGGTGGAAAATGGCAAGCTTATCATTGACGAGAATGCCTGCAACCACTGCGGACGCTGCGTAGGCAACTGTCCGTTCCATGCAATCGAGGACTACACCAACGGTTATCGCATTTACATTGGCGGACGCTGGGGAAAGAAGGTAGCTCAGGGACGTTATCTTGACAAGGTATTTACAGACAGAGAAGAGGTACTTGCAATTGTGGAAAAAGCAATCCTTCTCTTCCGTGAGCAGGGAAATACAGGAGAGCGTTTCGCAGATACTGTAGCCCGTCTTGGCTTCGAAAACGTACAGGAGCAGCTTCTTGCAAACGACCTGATGAACAGAAAAAGTGAAAACATCAAAGCGCAGAAGCATCTGACAGGCGGCGCAACCTGCTGATAAATCTGTACAGAATATAAGTTTTAAACCGAAAACAGTCAGAAGCTATCCGAAAGAAAGGCTTGCTATGTGGAGACGTAAAAACTGGAACAGGCTTAATGAGATGCTTGACGAGGGTATCCGCGGAGAATTTACAGAAAGCAGATATGATGAGACAGAGCTTTCCAGAGTGGAGGCAAAGTGGAAGCATTTCCTGGAAGCTTCAGTGATTTCGAAAAAGAATCTGGAATCAGAAAGAGAAAGCATGAAAAGTATGATTTCCGATATTGCTCATCAGACCAGAACGCCGATTGCCAATATTAGGCTATATGGAGAACTTCTGGAGGAGCGGCTGAAAGATCCGGAAGAGGCAGAGATGATTCGCCAGATTCGTGCTCAGACAGAAAAACTGGACTTCCTTCTCCAGGCTCTGACAAAAATGTCAAGGCTGGAGAGCGGAATCCTTGGAATGATGCCTGCAGAAGGAACTGTGTCAGAGCTTCTTGATGCGGCAGTATCGGAGATTCGTCCGAAAGCATCTCAAAAAAGAATGAAAGTAAGGGTGATTTGTCCCAATCCATTTCCTCTCCTTTTTGATAAAAAGTGGACAGCGGAAGCCCTTTACAATATTCTTGACAATGCTGTGAAATACAGCCCTCCGGCTTCGGAAATCACTCTTTCAGCGAGAGCCTATGAAATGTATGGGGCTGTCAGTGTGAAAGATTGTGGAATCGGCATATCAGAAGAGGAGATTCCGAAAATTTTCCAGAGATTTTACCGCTCCGAAAAGGTGCGGGAGGAAGAAGGAGTAGGAATCGGACTTTACCTTGCAAGAGAAATTCTCAGGAAACAGGACGGGTATATAAAGGTGACCTCTTCTCCCGGTGAGGGAAGTACCTTTACCATGTATCTTCCTAGGCTGTAAAAAAAGAAAAATTTCATAATCTTTCAAAACTGTTAGATTTCCGAAAGATTGTGGAAAGAAGATGATGTTATACTAAGGACAGTGGAAAAAACAATTCCCTGTCCTTTTTTCTGTGGCAGGGGGAAAGGATATTATATGGAAATTTTAAAAACAGAAAACCTTAAAAAATATTATGGAAAAGATGAAAATATGGTAAAGGCTCTTGACGGAGTGAGCATGTGTGTAAAAAAAGGAGAATTTGTAGCAGTTGTAGGTTCCTCCGGTTCCGGAAAATCTACCCTTCTTCACATGCTGGGAGGGCTTGACTATCCCACCGGCGGGAAGGTCTATGTGGACGGAAAAGATATTTACGACTTGAAAAAAGATGAATTGTGTGTATTTCGCAGGAGAAAAATAGGATTCGTCTTCCAGAGCTACAATCTGGTTCCTGTTCTGAATGTATATGAAAACATTGTTCTTCCGGTACAGCTTGACGGAGGCGTTATAGATAAAACCTATATTAAAGAAATCATTCGCCTTCTTGGGCTGGAAAAGAAGCTGAACAATCTTCCCAGTCAGCTTTCAGGAGGTCAGCAGCAGCGTGTCGCCATTGCACGTGCCCTTGCAGCCAAGCCAGCAATTATCCTTGCTGACGAGCCTACAGGAAATCTGGATTCTTCCACAAGTCAGGACGTTCTGGGGCTTTTGAAAGTTACAAGTGAGAAATTCAGTCAGACAATTGTAATGATTACCCATAACGAGGAAATTGCCCAGCTTGCAGACAGAATTGTCCGTATTGAGGACGGCAAAATTCTGGAAAGGCGGTGAGAAAAATGCGTAAAGTAAAAAATAAAAAAACGGTGACAAAGATTGCTCTTCGCTCTCTTAAGGCAAGAGGCAGCAGAAATCTGATTGCAGTCTGCGCCATTATCCTTACCTCAGTGCTTTTTACCGCTCTTTTTACCATCGGCGGAAGTCTTGTGGAAAAAAGTCAGGAATCTACTTTTCGTCAGGTTGGGGGAAGTGCTCACGCAGGATATAAGTATCTCACAAAGGAAGAAGCAGAAAAGGTAATGGCAGACAAAGAAATTAAGGAGGCTTCTTTTCGAATTGCCTTTGCAGATGCCACCAACGAGCCACTTAAAAAGGTTCGTACAGAAATGGGATATTACGAGGAGCTGGAAGCGAAAATGTCTTTCTGTTATCCGGAAGAAGGAACCCTGCCAAAAGAAAAATATGATTTCGCAGCAAGTACGCTTACTCTCGAGGCGCTTGGCGTCCCTTGTAAATTGGGTGAAAAGGCAGTTATCACATTTACTCTGGACGGCAGGGAATATGAGCAGGAATTTACTCTGTCCGGCTGGTTTACGGGAGATCCTGTCTCCATGTCTCAGGTACTCTGCCTTTCCAGAGAGTACGTAGAGGAACTGGCTCCGTATCCAACAACTCCTTATGGAGAAGGGGAGAGTATAGATGAGGGATTTGCAGGGCGCTACAATGTGGATGTGATGTTTAAAAGCAGTATAGATATTGAGGGACAGCTTGATAAGCTGAGTGAGCGTCTTGGGTTCGAGAATAAGCCGACGGGTGTGAACTGGGCGTACGCCACAAGCAATGTGGACAGCGAAACAGTTGTCATGGGAATTGTGATGCTTGCTGTGATTCTCCTTGCAGGCTATCTTATTATTTACAATATTTTTTATATTAACGTTTTCAGTGACATTCGCTTTTACGGACTTTTGAAAACAATAGGAACAACAGAGAGGCAGCTTCGCCAGATTGTCCGCAGACAGGCGTATTTCCTCTGCGCAGTGGGAATCCCTCTGGGGCTTCTTGCAGGGTACGGGGCAGGAGCAGGACTTCTTCCGGTCGTAATGAGTAATCTGACCTACAATGAGGCAGTTACTACCAATGCATCTGTGAATCCATGGATTTTTGTGGGAGCGGCAGTTTTTTCCTTTATCACTGTTTATATCAGTTGTATCCGACCCTGCAGAATCGCGGCGAAGGTGTCCCCTGTGGAGGCTGTGCGCTTCACAGAAGGCGCTTCTGTTGTAAAGGCGAAGAAAAAGGGCAAAAAAACAAGAAAGATTTCCATGCATTCTTTTGCGCTGGAAAACCTGAAAAGAAATAAAAAGAAAACAGTTCTTGTAGTGCTTTCCCTGTCTGTCAGCCTGATTCTTCTGAACAGCGTATATTCTATCTTAAAGGGCTTTGACATGGATAAATATGTGGCAAGCCGCAGTGTCAGCGATTTCATGGTGGCAGACGCCACAGTGGACAATCCTGCCATTTACGAGAATGTAATCGACGGGGTTACGAAAGAAATTTACGATTCCATTGCGGCAATGCCGGAAGTCGAAGAAATGGGAAGCGTGTATCTGTCCTACAGGATGCCGAAATTTACAGAGGAAGAATACGCGCCCTTTAACGAAAGAATCTGGAGCAGAAAAGAGGAACTTTTCGGCGATATGATTGCAGAATGGGGAGAGTCTATTTTACAGGATCTGGAAAGATATGAAAAAAATAATACGGTAGACGGAAAGATTTACGGTATAGACAGGATTATCTTTGACAAGCTGGAGTTTATAAAAGGAGAGCTTGACTGGGAAAAATTTGCAACAGGAAAGTATGTGGTAGTAAACAGCATTGAATGGGGAGCGGACAACGAAAATCATGCTTGCTTCTATGAGCCGGGAGAAAAGGTGCGTCTTACCGGACAAAATGGAGAGGATAAGGAGTATGAGGTTCTGGCAGTGGCAAATATGCCTTATGCGGCAGAAATGCAGAGTTATGCATTGCTCGAGGTAAATTACATGCTTCCGCCTGAGGAGTTTTTCTGGTACGAGGGAGAGAAGCAGCCGATGAAAACTATGTTTAACGTAAAAGACGAAACAGAGGAAAGGGTAGAGAGCTTTCTGGAGGAATATACCACGACAGTAAATCCGGACCTTACCTACACCTCAAAGGAAAGTCTTCTGGAAGAGTTTCAGTCTTTAAGCAATATGATGGTCATTGTCGGAGGTCTTCTTACAGGTGTTCTTGCCCTGATTGGAATTTTGAACTTTGTCAACACGATTATCACGGGAATCCTTTCCAGAAAGCAGGAGTTTGCCATGCTGGAGGCTGTGGGAATGACAGGAAAGCAGCTTCAGCAGATGCTGATGTGGGAAGGCGCTTACCATGCGCTCTTTACTGTAGCGCTGTCCGTTCTTGCAGGAAGCATCATAAGCATTGCAGGGCTGCGGCCGGTAGGTTCAAACTTCTTTTTCTTCACATGGAAGTTTACTGTCAGCCCGATTATTCTCTGTACCCCTGTTATCTTTCTGGTAGTGCTCCTTGTCCCTGTTCTTGGATACCGCAGGCTATGCCGTACCAGCGTTGTGGAGAGAATCCGCACAGCAGAATAAGATTTTTTGGAGGGGGAACCCTATTTGACAAATCTTCCCCTGTCTGCTATGGTAATACGCAGAAAAAGTAAGAATGTATAGCAACAGGAACGTGTATTTTTGAAAGGAAGATTTGTCATGCGTGAAAAGCTTACAAAAAGAGACGTAGAAAAAATTGAACAGGAAATTGAGCACCGCAAGCTTGTAATCCGCAAGGAAGCCATTGCAGCAGTACAGGAAGCCCGGGCGCAGGGGGATCTGAGTGAAAATTTCGAGTACTATGCGGCAAAGAAACACAAAAACCAGAATGAGAGCCGTATCCGCTATCTGGAAAATATGTTAAAAACAGCGACTATTGTATCAGAGAATTCCAAAGATGATGAGGTGGGAATGGACGATATCGTAGAGGTTTACTTCGAGGAGGAAGATGAAATCGAGAAGTATAAGCTTGTTACCTCCATTCGCGGAAATTCCATGGAAAACCGCATCAGCATTGAGTCTCCTATCGGAAAAGCGCTGAAGGGACATAAGGTGGGAGATAGAGTGGAGGTTAAGGTAAATGACAATTACAGTTATTTTCTGGAAATCCGCTCTATAGATAAGACAGGCTCCGAGGACGAGGCAATCAGAGGATTCTAAAAGAGGAAATCCATACTTTTCTTGAAACTTTACATAGATTTAACATTGCACTGAGGATGATTTTACAAAGATTTCTTAATATGTAATCATCAACACACATAAAAACGGAAACAGAAATGAATATGAAGCTGTTTTTCGATGCAATGTACCATGTAAAGGAGAGAAAGTATGGATTTTTTCAGTATACTTACATTATTAGGAGGCCTTGCATTATTCCTCTACGGAATGCAGGTCATGGGAGACGGACTTGCCAAAGTGTCCGGCGGTAAATTAGAACAGATTCTTGAGAATCTTACATCCAACCCGGTAAAAGCAGTTCTTCTCGGAGCAGGCGTTACCGCAGTTATCCAGTCATCTTCAGCTACAACCGTTATGGTTGTCGGTTTTGTAAACTCAGGTATTATGAAGCTGTCACAGGCTGTAGGAGTTATTATGGGTGCGAACATCGGTACCACAGCAACTTCATGGATTCTGAGTCTTGCAGGAATTGAGAGTGAGAACTTTTTTATCCGTCTGCTGAAGCCAACTTCATTTGCGCCTATCCTTGCGCTGATCGGCGTTGTATTTATTGTATTTCTCAACAATGCAAAGAAAAAAGACATTGGAACGATTCTTATTGGATTTGCAGTGCTGATGTTTGGTATGGAAAGCATGAGCGGTGCTGTAAAACCTCTGGCAAATGTTCCTGAATTTACAAGCATTCTGACTGCATTTTCCAATCCTCTGCTTGGTGTTCTGGCTGGTACTGTCCTCACAGCAGTGATTCAGTCCTCCTCTGCATCAGTAGGTATTCTGCAGGCATTGTGCGTTACAGGAGCAGTGCGTTTCAGTGTGGCTCTTCCTATTATTATGGGACAGAACATCGGTACTTGTGTAACAGCCCTTCTTTCAGCAGTAGGAGCAAACAAAAACGCGAAACGTGCAGCTATGGTACACCTCTACTTTAACCTTTTGGGAACGATTATCTTTATGGCGGGCTTCTATGCCATCAATGCTGTGATCGGCTTTGACTTTTTCAATGAGGCAGCCAATCCGGCCGGAATCGCAGTGCTTCACAGTGCGTTTAACATCACGGCAACCCTGATTCTTCTTCCGTTCTCAAGAGTGCTGGAGAAGCTTGCATGTATGACAATCCGCGACAAAAAGACAGAAATTGCTGTTTCAGCAGAAGATAAAGAGTTTATGATTCTTGAGTCACGTTTCCTTGAAAAACCGGCTTTTGCTGTAGAGCAGAGTCGTAATGCAGCCAGAAATATGGCACATGATTCTCATTCTGCGTTGTTTACTGCTTTAAGTCTTGTAGATAAATATGATGAGGAAAAAGCGCAGTATGTAGTTGATATGGAAGGTAAGGTAGACCGTTACGAGGATGAACTCGGCACGTATCTTGTAAAGCTTGGTCATAAAGATCTGACAGAGCGCGACAGTCACAGCCTTTCTATTATGCTTCACTGTATTGGGGATTTTGAGAGAATCTCCGACCACGCTGTAAACATTATGGAAGCTGCGCAGGAACTTTACAAAAAAGGCGCGCATTTTTCAGAGAGTGCAATCAAAGAGCTGAAAGTTCTGGAAAAGGCAGTAGCAGATATCGTAGACACAGCATATGAAGTGTTTGATAAACAGGATGTGCATCTTGCCCGTTCTATTGAACCTCTGGAAGAAGTGATCGATGAACTCAGCAAAGAACTGAAAAGACGTCATGTACAGCGCCTGCGCAAAGGAGATTGTACCATTGAGATGGGCTTTATTCTTTCTGATATTACTACGAGTCTGGAGCGAATTGCAGATCACTGCTCTAACATCGGTGTCTGTGTGACACAGGTACGTGAGGATCTTTACGATACTCACAGTTATCTGGAAAATGTAAAAAATGACAATGCGGCATCTTTTCTTCATGATCTGGAAGATGTTCGTGAAAAATATCTTCTTCCGTAAAAAAATTCTTTTCTCTGACAGGAGAAAAAGGTATACTTGAAAAAAAGGAAAGGGGCGGAAGATATGATTTATTGTGTGGAGGATGAACGCAATATCCGGGAACTTCTGGTCTATACACTGGAAACCACTGGATTTCAGGCCAGAGGCTTTGCAGAAGGCAGAGAACTCAGAGAGGCACTGAAGGAGGAAATTCCGGAGCTTATCCTTCTTGATATTATGCTTCCCGGAGAGGACGGCTATGAGATTCTGGAGCGTCTGAAGAAATCTTCAGACACCAGAAATATTCCGGTCATCATGGTTACGGCCAAAGAAGCGGAATTTGATAAGGTACGCGGATTGGAAGCCGGGGCAGACGATTATATTACCAAACCTTTTGGGATGATGGAATTTGTCGCTCGTGTGAAGGCCGTGTTAAGACGATGCAGTCGTCAGAGTGAGGACAGAGAGCTTCACTGCGGCAGTTTAAGCGTCAAAGTGGGAAAGCATGAGGTGAGATACGGGGAGAATAAGATTGAACTTACCCGTAAGGAATTTGAATTACTTCAGTATTTATTGGAAAATAAAGGACTTGTCATGACCAGAAACCAGATTTTATGTCAGGTATGGGGATATGATTTTGATGGAGAGACAAGAACAGTGGATGTACATGTGCGGACTCTGCGCCAGAAGCTGGGGGAAGCGGGCAATATGATTGAGACGATTCGTGGCGTTGGCTACAGAATAGGAGCGTAAGCTATGAAGAAGCGTATTCTCAGCCATACCAGCATACTGATTGTACTGTCTGTGTTTTTTACTTTTTTGGCTGCCAGTGTAATTATGTACGGAAAATTCAATGCCTATATCAATCAGGGGATTCACAATGAAGCTCAGTATATCAGACTTGGAATTGAGCAGTCAGGGGAAGGATTTCTCACGAAAAAGGTGGGAACCGTAACAAGCAGCAGAATCACACTGACAGATAAAGACGGAACTGTTCTTTTTGACAGTGTGGCAGATCCAGCCAAGCTTCCGAATCACAGTGACCGTCCGGAGTTTATAGAGGCTGTTAAACAGGGAGAAGGGGAGAGTTTCCGCTTTTCAGAGACTCTTTCCGGCCAGACATTTTACTATGCGGTGCGTTTGGAATCAGGAGATATTTTACGCGTATCGAAGACGACGGACAGCTTTTTCAATATGCTGCTTTCCAGTTTTACTCTTCTGGGAGTGCTGGTGATTATTATTTTATTTGCGGAGTTCTTCCTTGTACAGAAGAGGACGGATAAGCTGATTGAGCCAATCAATAAGCTTGATCTGGAACATCCTTTGAAGAATGTATGCTATGAAGAACTCCGACCGCTTCTTGTGCGGGTAGATAATCAGAATAAGCAGATTGCACAGCAGGTAGAAGAACTGAAAAATGCAGATGCCATGAGAAAGGAATTCTCCGCTAATGTTTCTCATGAGCTGAAAACGCCTCTGATGTCTATTTCCGGCTATGCAGAGCTGATGATGAACGGGATGGTTCCGGCAGACAAGGTTCCGGAGTTTTCCGGAAGAATTTACCATGAATCCGAGCGTCTGTCTAATCTGGTCGCAGATATTATTCAGTTATCCAGACTGGATGAAAAAAACAGTGAGATGATGTTTGAAGCTGTAGATATCGGCGAACTTGGAGAAGATGTGGTAAATAATCTTCGTGAGCGTGCTTTCAAAAAAAATATTAGATTTGAATTTACAGGAGAGAGTGCAGGGGTGCGCGGTGTGCGTCATGTACTCTATGAGATGTTTTATAATATTACAGACAATGCCATACGCTATACTCAGGATGGTGGTTATGTAAAGGTCTTTGCAGGAAAAAGGGACGGTGTTCCCTATTACCGTGTAGAAGACAATGGAATCGGAATTCCCAGAGAGGAGCAGTCAAGGATTTTTGAACGCTTTTATAGGGTGGACAAAAGTCATTCCAGGGAAACCGGGGGGACAGGACTAGGGCTTTCTATTGTAAAGCATGGTGTTCTTCTCCACCATGCAAAAATAATACTGGAAAGTGAACCCGGAAGGGGAACAAAAATGGAGCTGCTTTTTAAGTAAAGCAGCTCCGTTTTCAATGATTGCGTTCAGACAGAGCTTTGATGGATGTGGCGTACTCCGAAGGCGTCATGCCTGATATTTTTTTGAACTGTCTTGAAAAATAGTGGATGGAAGAATAGCCGAGAAACTCTGAAATTTGGGTGAAGTTCATTTGATTTTCTCTGATAAGCTGTTTGGCAAGGTCTACTTTCATTTGTGAAAAAAAGTCGATGACCCCGCATTGATGCTGTTCTCGGAACATCTTCTGTAGTTGAGAGCGCCCAATCAGATTGTCGTGACAGATCTGGGGGATGGTGACGCTCTCACGGATATGTTCCTCCAGATAAAACATTACTTTATTATACGCAGCAGAATCATTTTTCAGATTTGCGAACTTGCTGATGGGAACAGAAAGCTGAGGATAGGAGTGTCTGCGTATCATATAGATCAGAATCTGTTCCAGATAAAGTTTAATCAATTGCTGGGAGCCGAAAAGAGATTCTCTTTTTTTCTCCATTTTTTGAAGATACGGGTCGTCGAGTGGAGAAGAAATGCATCTTCTTGCTTCTGCAATCAACATACCGATGAGACCTCGTTCTGTGTCCGAAAGATTGAGAATCTTATTTTCGAAGAAAGACATACAGGGAGAACTGGTCTCAAAGGAGACTACCACGATATTCGGGGCGCTTTTTCCCACGGCTGTAAGTGTATGGAATTCGTTGGGTTTATGGAAAATAAGCTGTCCGCTGTTCAGGATATGAGAACCGGTGTCTGTTTTTACTTCGGCAGTCCCTTTGTCAACACACTGGAATTCCCAGAAATTGTGGCGCTCTCCTGCAAAATGGAAGTCACTGCGGTATTCAAAATAATGTACAGTAAAGATAGACTCTATATGCAAATCTTCATCCAGCATAAATTTCTCGTAAGCCATAATCATAATCCCTTTCTTGTATGCGAATGATTTTCTATCATTGATATGTAGTAAGTATAACGTAAATTGTGCAAAAAAAAAAGAGTTTTCTGTATTGACAGACAAAAGAGAGGGGTGGAAGATAATGTGAATACACAATTATGCTTGATTGTTCGTCATTTTGCCTAGGTGTTTCGTACAAAGTGTCAATAAAAATACTATTTGTGCAAAAGTTATGAACAATTGTGTAAATACAAAATGTGCAAAAGTGCTAAAATCATAAATATAAACAAGCGGAATTAGTCAAAACGACTAAAACCGTGAAACGACAGTGAACTTATTTATTATTGAAGGAGGAAAAGAAACATGGGATTAAAAAAGAAACTTCTTAGCGCTGCATTATGTGCTGCAATGGTGGGAACAATGGTTGCTCCTGTTACAACTGTTCAGGCTGCAGACGACACAATCGTTTACTGGTCCATGTGGGAATCCACAGAACCTCAGGGACAGGCTATTCAGGAAGCAGTTGATGCTTACATGGCAGAGACTGGTGTAAAAGTAGACCTTCAGTTTAAAGGACGTACAGGAAACCGTGAAGCTCTTCAGCCGGCTCTTGACGGCGGTACACAGATTGATATGTTCGACGAAGATATCGACCGTGTAAACGGAATGTATGCAGATTACCTGATGGATCTGGAAGAACTTGCAAAAGGCAATGATTATGAAGCAACAGCAAACGCAGCATTAATGGCAGCCTGCAGAGAAGCCGGCGGCGGCACATTAAAGACAATTCCTTATCAGCCAAACATCTTTGCATTCTTCTATAATAAAGCTCTGTTTGAGCAGGCGGGAATCGAAAAAGAGCCGACAACATGGGCTGAATTCCTTGATGTATGCCAGAAATTAAAAGACGCTGGTATCACACCAATGACAATGGATGATGCATATGCTACATGTGTAATCGGATATCACCTTGCAAGACTTGTAGGTGAGGAAAGAGTAAAAGAAATCGTTAACAACGGCGAGTGGGATGACCCGGCAGTTCTTCAGATGGCAAAAGACATCGAAGACCTTGCAACAAAAGGATATTTCTCAGAAATGGTTGGTTCCAACGTATGGCCTGCAGGTCAGAACTCTGAGTTAGCAGTTGGTACAGCAGCTATGTATCTTAATGGTTCCTGGTTACCAAACGAAGTTAAAGCTATGACAGGTCCTGACTTCCAGTGGGGCTGCTTCGCTTACCCGGCAGTAGAGAACGGTGTAAACGGACCGGAAACAAACAACTTCGGCGCACAGGTATTTGGTATCAACAAAGACTCCAAGATGTCCAAAGAAGCGTTCGACCTTATTACATATATCACAAAAGGCGAATATGACAAGAAACTTGCAGATCTGTCTGTAGGTATCCCTGCTGATACTACAAACGCAGAGTGGCCGGAAATGGTTGCATGTGCAAAACCTGCAATGGACGCTTCTACAGCTCGTTTTACATGGGCATGCGGTGTTGAATCCAACGTAGATATGACTCCTGTTATCAAAGAAAACTTCATCAAATTAATGGCTGGTTCCATGACAGCAGACGATTTCGTAGCTGCTATGCAGGAAGCTTCCAAGTAATTTGAGATATATCTGTACAGCATAAGCTGTGTGGGCAGACAGAAAGCGGATTGCGAAATTCCGTTGATTAAAGACTAAGTCAGAGATGGTGGCATCGTTCATACGCTGCCGCCATCTTTTTTAAATGGGAAAGGGAGGGAAAACTATTGAAAAAAAATAAAACAATGATAGTTGTTTTTCTGACTCCTGCTGTTCTTCTGTTTTTGGGTGTATTCCTTTATCCGATTGTCAGAACGGTCATCATGAGTCTTTTCAGAATCGAAGGTGTTACAGACCCGATTAGCAAGTGGTCTTTTGTAGGACTGGAGAACTATATCAAGCTCTTTAATACCAGCCTTTTCAGAACTTCGTTTTATAACCTGTTCCGTATCTGGCTGATTGGCGGCCTTATCGTGCTGTCTCTGTCACTTCTTTTTGCAGTAATCCTTACAAGCGGTATCCGCGGAAAGAAACTGTTCCGTGCAATTATTTACATGCCGAATATCGTAAGTGCAGTTGCTCTTGCAACTATGTGGCTGCAGTATGTATACAGCCCGCAGTTCGGTCTTGTAAAAAATGTTCTCAAGACCCTCGGACTTGAGGAGCTTTCCAGAGTCCAGCTTCTTGATACAGACCATAAATTCTGGTCCCTGCTGATAGCTTATTGTTTCGGTATGGTAGGATATCATATGCTGATCTGGCTTTCCGGTATTGAGCGTATCAGTCCGGAATTCTATGAGGCTGCAACGATTGACGGAGCAAATAAATTTAATCAGTTCCGCTATATGACACTGCCGCTTCTGAAGGGCGTATTTAAGACAAATCTGACTATGTGGTCCGTAAGCTCAGTTGGTTTCTTTGTATGGTCTCAGCTCTTCTCCAATGTTACGGCAGATACACAGACAATCACGCCGTATGTTTATATGTACATGCAGATATTTGGCGGTGGCAATACCGTTACAGAACGTAACTCAGGTCTGGGAGCAGCCATCGGTGTTCTGTTAAGTATCTGTGTAGTTGTTGTATTTACTGTTTGCAACAAGGCCATCAGAGATGATGATCTTGAATTTTAAAGGAGGGATGAGCTATGGCAAAAGAAAAAGAACCACGTAAACCGTTTAACTTGAAAAAAGAGCTGAAGCTCGCTCCCGGTTACATTATCCTGTTGATCTGGGTCATTTTCACAATTATGCTTCTTGGATGGGTGCTTTGCGCCAGTTTTTCCACAACTCCGGATATTTTCCAGGGTAAGGCACTTGAATTTGAAACAGGTCTCCATTTTGAAAACTATGCGAAAGCATGGAATGGCTCCGGTGTTGCAGGTTTCTTCGGAAACTCCCTGCTGTACTCTGTTGTGTCCTGTACAGCCCTGATTCTCATCTGCGCGCCTGCAGCTTATGTGCTTTCACGCTTTGACTTTATTGCAAACAAATTCATCCAGACAGGATTTGTTTCTGCGATGGGTGTTCCGGTTATCATGGTAGTGCTTCCGTTGTTCAGCTTTATTTCCGGTATGGGAATCCTTAACAATGTTCCTCTTGCCAAGACAACGCTGATTGTGCTTTATGTTGGTATCAACGTACCGTATACCACGATTTTCCTGCTTACCTTCTTCAGTAATATTTCCAAGACATATGAAGAGGCGGCGGCGATCGACGGATGCCCTCCAATGCGTACTTTCTGGAAAATCATGTTCCCGATGGCGCAGTCCGGTATCGTAACTGTAACAATTTTTAACTTTATTAATATCTGGAATGAATATTTCCTGTCCTTGATTTTTGCAAGTTCAGACAAACTGAAACCGGTAGCTCCTGGTCTTTATGGTATGATCAACTCCATGAAATATACAGGTGACTGGGCTGGTATGTTTGCGGCGGTTATCATTGTATTCCTGCCTACATTCATTCTGTATGTATTCCTTTCTGAGAAAATTATCGGCGGCGTTACCGGCGGTATCAAAGGATGATATTTTAAGAGGTACCTGCCAGTCAGGTGCCTCTTTTTGTAAAAGATACAGAATCAATAACGAAAACTCCTATATGTGCAAAAAATCGGACAATTAGGAAAAGAAAAAATCTTTTGACAGGAATATAATAGGATTAACGTAAGTGATTTGAAAAAAGAAAGAAAAGAGGAAAAAATTATGAGCAAGCCGGTATTAGTAGTTATGGCAGCAGGTATGGGAAGTCGTTACGGCGGTCTGAAACAGATTGACCCCATTGATAAGGCAGGTCACATCATCATTGACTTTTCCATTTATGATGCGGTGAAGGCAGGATTTGAAAAAGTTGTCTTTATTATCAAGAAAGAGAATGAGGCAGATTTCCGTGCAGCAATCGGTGACCGCCTGAGCAAACAGATTGAGGTTGCTTATGTGTTCCAGGATTTACACAATCTTCCGGATGGCTATGAGGTTCCGGAGGGGCGAGTGAAACCATGGGGAACCGGACATGCGGTATTGAGCTGTATTGATGAAATTGACGGACCTTTCGCTGTCATCAATGCGGACGACTACTACGGAAGTCATGCGTTCAAGATGGCATATGAGTTCCTGTCCGAGAATACAGATACAGAAGATACATATCAGTATATGATGGTTGGCTATAAACTTGAAAACACCCTGACAGATAATGGTCATGTGGCACGTGGTGTGTGCGTGACAGATGAGAACGGATATCTCCAGACAATCAATGAACGTACCCGTATTGAGAAAAAAGACGGCGGTGCAGCTTATACGGAGGACGACGGAGCTACATGGACAATGCTTCCGGAGGGCAGTACAGTATCTATGAATATGTGGGGATTCTCTGCGAGCATCCTCAAAGAGCTTAAGAACAGATTTGCAAAATTCCTGGATGAAAATGTGGAAAAGAATCCGCTGAAGTGCGAATATTTCCTTCCATTTGTTGTAGATGAGCTTCTTGGAGAAAAGAAGGCAACTGTAAAAGTGCTCAAATCTATGGATAAATGGTACGGAGTTACTTATAAAGAGGATAAACCGGTTGTTGTTGCAGCAATTCAGAAGCTGAAAGATGACGGATTATATCCTGAGAAGTTATGGGAGGAAAAATAAGTGGAATTAAAAGAGAATATGAATGAGGTTATCAGTGCATATGATTTTGAGGGAGAACTGTTAGAATGCATCCCTTACGGAAGCGGGCATATCAACGATACGTTCCGTCTTACATATAAAACAGAGGCAGGAGAGAAACGCTTCATTCTTCAGAGAATGAACAAGAGTATTTTTACAAAGCCTGTTGAACTGATGGAGAATGTCAGCGGTGTTACTTCCTGGCTGAAAAAGAAAATTATCGAGAACGGCGGAGATGTGGAGCGTGAGACTCTGAATCTCGTAGAATCAAAAGAAGGCAAAAATTACTTTGTAGATTCTAAAGGAGAATACTGGAGAGTATATCTCTTCATTGAAGGAGCTACTTCCTACGATGCGGTAAAGGATGAAAATGATTTTTATCAGAGTGCCGTTGCATTTGGTCATTTTCAGAGACTTCTTGCTGATTATCCGGCAGAAACTCTCCATGAGACAATTGTAAACTTCCACAACACCGTAGACCGTTTCAACAATTTTAAAAAGGCTGTAGAGGCAGACGTTGTGGGAAGGGCAGCATCTGTGCAGGAAGAAATTAAATTTGTGCAGGATAGAGAAGCGCTGGCGCATGTACTTGTTGATATGCAGGCAGAAGGTAAGCTTCCGCTACGTGTTACGCACAATGATACAAAGCTTAATAACATTATGATCGACGATGAGACAGGTAAGGCAATCTGCGTAATCGACCTTGATACAGTTATGCCAGGTCTTGCAGTAAATGATTTTGGTGATTCCATCCGTTTTGGCGCAAGTACAGGCGCTGAGGATGAACAGGATCTTTCCAGAATTTCCTGTGACTTGAATCTTTATGAAATTTATGTAAAAGGATTTATCGAAGGCTGCGGCGGCGCTCTGACTGAGACAGAAATCGATATGCTTCCAATGGGGGCGATTATGATGACTTTTGAATGTGGTATGCGTTTCCTGACAGACCATCTGGATGGTGACAATTATTTCAAAATCCACAGAGAGAATCACAATCTTGACAGATGCCGTACACAGTTTAAGCTGGTAGCGGATATGGAAAGCAAGCTTGAGCAGATGAAAGCTATTGTAGAAAAATATAAATAATGATACAATAAAGCAGTAATCCGAACAGAACGGGTTTCGGGGAAATGTTTGGTTACAGGAACGTGTTGATATGCTGAAATCCGTGACATCATTTAAGCGCAGGAAAGATACAGCGCGGAAATTAGGAGGAAAATGACATGGCAATTTTAGTTACAGGCGGTGCTGGTTATATCGGAAGCCATACAGTAGTAGAACTGCAGAATGCAGGCTATGAAGTAGTAGTTGTCGATAACTTATGTAATTCCAGTGAAAAATCCCTTGAGAGAGTATCCAAGATCACAGGAAAACCGGTGAAATTCTATAAAGCCGATATCCTTGACAGAGATGCCCTGAATGATATTTTCGAAAAAGAAGACATTGATTCCTGTATTCATTTCGCAGGCCTGAAGGCAGTTGGCGAATCTGTTGCGAAACCGTGGGAATATTATGAGAATAATATTGCGGGAACCTTGACTCTTGTAGATGTTATGAGACAGCATGGCGTGAAGAATATTATCTTCTCATCATCTGCAACTGTTTACGGAGACCCGGCAATTATCCCGATTACAGAAGAGTGTCCGAAAGGACAGTGTACCAACCCATACGGCTGGACGAAATCCATGCTGGAGCAGATTCTGTCTGATATCCAGAAGGCAGACCCGGAATGGAATGTAGTACTTCTTCGCTATTTTAACCCGATCGGTGCTCATGAGAGCGGAACTATCGGCGAGAATCCAAATGGAATCCCGAATAATCTGATGCCGTATATTACTCAGGTTGCAGTAGGTAAATTAAAAGAACTTGGTGTATTTGGAAATGATTACGATACACACGATGGTACCGGAGTGAGAGACTACATTCATGTAGTAGACCTTGCAAGAGGCCATGTAAAAGCTCTGAAAAAGATTGAAGAAAAAGCCGGATTGAATATTTACAATCTTGGCACAGGAAACGGTTACAGCGTTCTTGATATTGTGAAGAACTTTGAGAAAGCGAACGGTGTAAAAATTCCGTATGTAATCAAGCCGCGCCGTCCTGGCGATATTGCAACCTGCTATGCAGATCCGGCCAAAGCAGAAAAAGAACTGGGCTGGAAAGCAGAATTCGGTATTCTGGAAATGTGCCGTGATTCCTGGAAATGGCAGAGTAACAACCCTAATGGTTATGAAGAGTAATATCAGTAAATAATAAAATCCCCTGTTTCACGCTGAATGGTGTGGAACAGGGGATTTTTACAGTGATTCAATCTTAGTATTTTTTAGTTTTTTCGAATTTGGGTTCGCAGGTAAGCTCGATTCCGAGTTTGCGGAACTCTTGAATATCCACCATGGACAGAAGAACGGAAATATGTGCCTGACATCCTTTCAGTTTCGGAAGCTGCATAAGTGCCTGACGGGCGTGTTCGCTGTTTGCTGCGCTTATGGAAAGAGCGATCAGGGTTTCGTCTGTGTGGAGGCGCGGATTTTTGCTTCCGAGGTATCGGATTTTTAATTCCTGAATCGGACGGATCGCATCAGGGGAAATTACGTGTTCCTTATGGTCAATGCCTGCGAGATCTTTCAGTGTGTTGAGCAGGAGAGCTGAGGAGGCTCCGAGAAGATCGGAAGTTTTTCCGTACACAAGTCTTCCATCCGAAAGCTCGAGGGCTGCTGCAGGAGCTCCTGTTTCTTTTTCCAGTTCCAGACTTGCCGGAACTACGCGGCGGTCTTCTAAAGAGGCGTGGGCCTGTTGAAGGAGAAGTTCAATTTTGTAAACCTCGTTTTCCCGTCCGCTTCCTTCTACAAGAGCGCCTTTGCTCTTGTAATATCTGCGGATAATTTCCTGTCTGGAGGCTTCGCGGCAGACTTCATCGTCAACAATGCAGTTGCCAACCATGTTTACACCCATATCTGTAGGAGATTTATACGGGCATTCACCGATGATTTTTTCAAACATAGTCTGCAGAACAGGGAAAATTTCTACATCTCGATTATAGTTAACAGTTGTTTCACCATAAGCTTCCAGATGGAACGGGTCAATCATATTCACGTCATTTAAATCTGCGGTAGCTGCCTCATAGGCAAGATTCACCGGATGTTTTAACGGGATATTCCAGATTGGGAAGGTTTCGAATTTTGCATATCCTGCACTGATTCCGCGTTTATACTCATGATAGAGCTGGGAAAGGCAAACTGCCATTTTTCCACTTCCGGGGCCTGGGGCGGTGATAACAACCAGAGGTCTGGATGTTTCGATATAATCGTTTTTTCCGTATCCTTCATCGCTTACGATAAGGGCTGTATTGCTAGGGTAGCCTGGAATCAGATAGTTTACATATACGCGTATTCCCAGTTTTTCCAGACGTTTACGGAAAGCGTCGGCACTTTCCTGACCTGCATACTGGGTGATGCAGACGCTGCCTACAAAGAGGCCTTTTTCTGTAAAAACGTCCATCAGACGGAGGACATCTTCGTCGTAGGTGATGCCAAGATCGCCTCGTACTTTATTTTTGTCAATATCTCCGGCGCTGATAACAATGACGATTTCAGCCTGATCGGAAAGCTGCATGAGCATACGGAGCTTGCTGTCCGGCTCAAAACCGGGCAGAACTCTGGAGGCGTGGTAATCGTCAAAAAGCTTGCCGCCGAATTCCAGATAAAGCTTGTTGTCAAATTCATTAATACGTTCACGTATGTGTTCGGACTGCATTTTCAAATACTTGTCATTGTCAAATCCTATTTTCATTTGTTCAGATTCCTGTCCTTTCCTTTGATTTGAGAATTAATTTAAAAATAAAAAGTAACTGTTCATAATAACAATATGGTTATAAAGATACTGAATAGCTACGATAAAAACACTTTGCCATCAGTATACTACAAAACATGGAATTTGTAACATGAAATTTTAATATATTTTGTGTTTTTTTTCGGATTTAGTAGAAATAACGGAAAAATCAAGGGAATTTCACAATCTGGCAGTTGATTTATACATGTTTTGTACTTATAATAAAAAAGATAATAATAGGAGGATAAAAATGGATAATATGGACAACAACCCAAACGGCAATCGTCCTGATAACAGAGACCCGAATAAAAAGGAACCGAACAAAAACCGCCAGTCAATTCTGGCCTTCCTTATATGCCTTCTTGTCACACTGGTGTGTTTCAGTCTTTTTACAAATATGCTGAAGGATAGTTCCAGCGAGATTTCTTATGACAAGTTTATTGATATGGTAGAAAAAGACCAGATAAGGGAAGTTACGATACAGTCAGGCGGGACTCTGACTATTGTTCCTAAGAAACAGGAATCCCGTTTTTCCGAGACGAGTTATTACACAAATCAGGTGGAGGATGAGAATGCTCTGACTGAGCGTCTGGAGGGAACAGGAATTGAATTCCACAGAGAACCGCCGGATGCTTTTGGCGAATTGGTGTCAATGCTGGTGAGTGTATTGCTTCCAACGCTTCTTCTTTTCGGCCTTCTGACGATTTTTATGCGCCGTATGAATAAAGGCGGAGGAATGATGGGCGTTGGCAAAAGCCGTGCCAAGGCTTACATTCAGAAGGAAACAGGTATCACGTTTAAGGATGTGGCAGGACAGGATGAGGCGAAAGAGTCGCTTCAGGAAGTGGTAGACTTCCTTCATAACCCGGGCAAATACACAACAATCGGAGCCAAGCTTCCCAAGGGGGCTCTTCTTGTGGGACCTCCGGGAACAGGTAAAACTCTTCTTGCAAAAGCTGTTGCAGGAGAGGCGCATGTGCCGTTCTTCTCTCTTTCCGGTTCTGAATTTGTGGAAATGTTTGTAGGAGTGGGTGCATCCCGTGTTCGTGACCTTTTTGAGGAAGCGAAAAAGAACGCGCCGTGTATTGTGTTTATTGATGAGATCGATGCTATTGGAAAGAGCCGTGATTCCCGTTATGGAGGCGGCAATGACGAGCGAGAACAGACTTTAAACCAGCTTCTGGCAGAGATGGACGGATTTGATACATCCAAGGGGCTTCTCATTCTGGCGGCGACCAACCGTCCGGAGGTTCTCGATCCTGCACTTCTGCGTCCGGGACGTTTCGACAGAAGGGTTATTGTAGATCGTCCTGATCTCAAAGGGCGTGTGGAGATTTTGAAAGTTCACGCAAAAAATGTAATGCTTGATGAGACGGTTGATTTTGATGCAATTGCGCTTGCAACTTCAGGCGCAGTTGGCTCGGATCTTGCAAATATGATCAACGAAGCGGCGATTCTTGCAGTGAAAAACGGCCGCCGTGCAGTTTCTCAGAAGGATTTGCTTGAATCTGTAGAAGTTGTGCTTGTAGGGAAAGAAAAGAAAGACCGCATTTTAAGCGAGCAGGAGAGAAAGATTGTTTCCTATCATGAAGTCGGACACGCTCTTGTGAGCGCGCTTCAGAAGGATGCGGAGCCTGTACAGAAAATTACAATCGTACCGCGTACGATGGGCGCTCTTGGTTATGTTATGCAGGTGCCTGAGGAGGAAAAATATCTTAATACGAAGAAAGAGCTGGAAGCTATGCTGGTGGGATATCTCGGAGGTCGTGCTGCGGAAGAGCTTGTATTTGATACTGTGACAACAGGAGCGGCCAATGATATTGAGCAGGCGACGAAAGTTGCCAAAGCGATGATCACCCAGTACGGTATGTCTGAGAAGTTTGGGCTGATGGGACTTGCAACTGTGGAGAATCAGTATTTAAGTGGTCGTGCAGTTCTGGATTGCGGTGATAATACAGCGACAGAGGTTGACCATGAGGTGATGATGCTTCTCCGTAAATCTTATGAAGAAGCGAAGGAACTGATCGGTGCTCATATGGAAGCGCTTCACAAGATTGCGGATTTCCTTATCAGAAAAGAAACGATCACAGGTAAGGAGTTCATGAAGATTTTCCGTGCAGTAGAGCAGGGAAAGGATATTCCGGAAAATTTAAATGAACTTGACCAGCCGGATAAAACAGAAGAGTATAAAGAAGAACAGTTAGAAGAACATAAAGAAGTTTGAGAAGAACCGGGAATTAAAATTCCCGGTTTTCTTTATGCTTGGAAGCGTGTATAATGTGTATAAGTAATTCCATACGCTGGATTTCCGGAGGGAAACTTATGTTTCAGATAGAAGAAGAACTGAAGAAACTGCCCGCGAAACCGGGTGTTTACATTATGCACGATGAAAAAGATGAAATTATTTATGTGGGAAAGGCGGTAAGCCTGAAAAACCGTGTCCGCCAGTATTTTCAGAGCAGCAGGAATAAGGGGGCAAAGATTGAGCAGATGGTCACCCATATTTCCAGATTTGAGTATATTATCACAGATTCCGAGTTGGAAGCCCTTGTTCTGGAATGCAATCTGATAAAAGAACACCGTCCGAAATATAATACTATGCTGAAGGACGATAAAAGCTACCCGTTTATCAAGGTAACTGTGAATGAAGCATATCCCAGGGTTCTTTTTGCCCGCAGAATGAAAAAAGACAAAGCAAAATATTTTGGACCTTACACCAGTAATACAGCGGTTAAGGATGTGATTGAATTACTTAGGAAGCTGTATCAGGTGCGTTCCTGCAGCCGTAATCTGCCGAAAGACTGCGGGAAAGACCGTCCATGCCTGTATTATCACATGAAGCAGTGTGCAGCGCCCTGTCAGGGGAATATCAGCTCTGAGGAGTATAAAAAAAATATAGATAAGGTACTGCGTTTTCTGAACGGAGATTTTAAAGACACTATTGAGGAATTGACAGATAAAATGATGGATGCATCTGAAGAAATGCGGTTTGAAGACGCTGTGGAGTACAGAGATTTGATTACAAGCATCCGAAAGATCGGGGAACGTCAGAAAATCACCAGCTATGGCGAAGAGGATAAGGATATCATTGCTGTGGCTATGGATGAAAGCCCTGATTTAAGAGAGCAGGACGCTGTTGTGCAGGTCTTTTTTGTCAGAGGCGGCAAATTGATAGGCAGAGAGCATTTCTTTCTCCGCGTGGCAAGAGGAGATACGAAAGCGCAGGTTTTGTCCAGCTTCATCAAGCAGTTTTATGCAGGAACACCTTTTATCCCCAGAGAAATCATGCTTCAGAAAGAAATTGAGGATGCGCAGATTATTGAAGAATGGCTCACTGCAAGAAGGACACAGCGCGTATATCTTCGTGTACCGAAAAAAGGGACGAAAGAGAAACTGGTGGAGCTTGCTGCCGAAAATGCCGAAATGGTTTTGACTAAAGACAGAGAGCGAATCAAACGAGAGGAAGGCAGAACTCTGGGAGCTGTTCGTGAAGTAGAGAAGTGGCTGAATCTTTCCGGAATAACAAGAATGGAGGCATATGATATATCCAATATCAGTGGCTTCGAGTCGGTAGGTTCTATGGTGGTTTATGAAAAAGGAAAACCGAAACGCAGCGATTACCGTAAATTCAGGATTAAATGGGTGCGGGGGCCGAACGATTACGCCAGCATGGAGGAAGTGCTGACAAGGCGGTTTACCCATGAAAGCAAGAGGGAATTTGACAGCTTTTCTCTGATGCCGGATCTGATTCTTATGGACGGTGGAAGAGGACAGGTGAATATTGCGCTTAAAGTGCTGGAAAAGCTGGGGCTTAAGATTCCCGTGTGCGGTATGGTAAAGGACGACCATCACAGAACAAGGGGGCTTTATTTTGACAATGAGGAGATTCCGGTTGATACGTCAAGCGAAGGTTTCCGTTTGATTACAAGGATTCAGGACGAGGCGCACCGCTTCGCAATAGAATACCACCGTTCTCTTCGGAGTAAGGAGCAGGTGCATTCCCTGCTCGATGATATTCCGGGTATTGGCGAATCAAGGAGAAAAGCCCTGATGCGTAGATTTAAGTCTCTGGAAAACATCAGAGATGCATCGGAAGAAGAACTGGCGCAGACAGAATCCATGAATAAGCGAAGCGCCAGACAGGTGTATGAATATTTCCACAAACCCTGATTTTTTTGTATTGGGGATTTTCTATATGGATTGAAGTTATGGAGAAGAATGTGGTATAATGAAAATAATTCTGAAAACTGAAAAGGAGAAAATTATGAAGGGTGTACAATTGACGAAATTAGCACAGGAAATGGATTTGACAAACCTGACTCCTGAAATTGATCTGTCAGAAATTCAGATCAAGACGACAGAAATTAACAGACCGGCACTCCAGCTGACCGGATATCTGGAGCATTTTGCAAATGAACGTGTGCAGATTATTGGTTATGTAGAGTACACATATCTGATGCAGCTCAGTGAGGAGGAACGCAGATTTAAGTACGAAAGATTTATTTCCAGCGAGATTCCGTGCGTGATTTTCAGTACCATGACAAGGCCGTCACAGGACATGCTGGAACTTGCGATTAAATATAACGTGCCGACATTCGTGACAGAGAGAACTACATCCAGTTTTATGGCTGAAATTATCCGTTGGCTGGGCGTACAGCTTGCGCCTTGCATTTCCATTCATGGCGTACTTGTAGACGTATACGGTGAAGGTGTTCTGATTACAGGCGAGAGCGGTATCGGTAAGAGTGAGGCGGCTTTGGAGCTGCTTAAGAGAGGACATCGTCTTGTAAGTGACGATGTCGTAGAACTGAGAAAGGTAAGTGACGTAACGCTGGTAGGTTCCGCGCCGGATATCACCAGACATTTCATCGAACTCCGTGGTATTGGTATTATTGATGTTAAGACTCTGTTCGGTGTTGAGAGTGTAAAAGATACACAGGCAGTTGATCTTGTTATCAAGCTGGAGGAATGGGACAGGGATAAAGAGTATGATCGCCTTGGCCTTCACGAAGAATATACGGAATATCTCGGAAACAAGATTGTATGTCATTCACTTCCGATTCGTCCTGGCCGAAATCTTGCGATTATTGTAGAATCTGCAGCAGTTAACCACAGACAGAAGAAGATGGGATACAATGCGGCAGAAGAGCTGTATAAGCGTGTGCAGGCTAATATTGCAAAGAAAAGAGAAGGATAATCAGGATGATCTTGCTTTGCAGGAATGGAGAATAGGATTCTGTAAGGTTTAATGGTTTCAGAAACGCGAATGCGTTTTGGGGATCGGAGTATTTTTAGGTGCTCCGTCATATATACAAAATTATATTGCGGCGTATGAATCGCTGCAGAACAGGAGAGAGATATGGGATTATATTGTTTTGGAATTGACGTAGGGGGAACATCAGTAAAATGCGGACTTTTCCGTACAGACGGAACTCTGATTGACAAATGGGAAATTCCAACCCGTACAGAAAACAACGGTTCAGAAATTCTTCCGGATGTGGCAAAGACCATTGAAGAAAAGATTCAGGAGAAAAATCTGGATAAAGCAGACATCGACGGTGTCGGAATCGGTATTCCGGGACCTGTAAACAGTAAAGGAGAGGTTGCCTGTGCGGTAAATCTTTACTGGGGATTCAAGGCTGTAGCGAAAGAGCTCAGCGAACTTACCGGACTTCCGGCAAAAGCTGGCAACGATGCCAATGTGGCAGCCCTTGGTGAAGCATGGAAGGGCTCGGCAGCAGGCGCACAGAATGTTATCATGGTGACTCTCGGAACAGGCGTAGGCGGCGGAATCATCGTAGACGGTAAAATTGTGGCAGGAAGCCACGGCGCAGGCGGCGAGGTAGGGCACGCATGTATCGTGCACGATGAAGAAGAAGCCTGCAACTGCGGAAATGCAGGATGTCTGGAACAGTATACTTCTGCTACAGGTATTGTACGTGTGGCAAACAGAGTTCTTGCGTCCACAACAAAAGACAGCGTTCTTCGTAAAAACAATAAATTTTCAGCGAAAAGTGTTCTTGATGCCTATAAAGCCGGAGATGAGGTTGCAGCTCAAATTATGGATGAGGTTGGCGATAAATTAGGCGGTGCTCTTGCTGTTTTTGCATCTGTGATCGACCCTGAGGCAATTGTAGTAGGCGGAGGCGTATCAAAGGCAGGACAGCCTCTTGTGGACTGTATTCAGAAATACTACAAAAAATATGCGTTCTCCCTTTGCAAAGATGTGCCGATTGTGATTGCTAATCTTGGAAATGATGCCGGTATTTACGGTTCAGCCCGTATGGTGTTAAACTAAAAATAAAAACCCGCAGATTCTGAAATAAATCAGAACTGCGGGTTTTTATTTTGGGATTAAAAATTAAAAAGATTTGGGTGGTAAAAAGCGGAAGTTAATAATAGTCAACCTGGTAATCGCCATTGTCTCCTTCCCAGCCTTCATCCCATTCTCCTTCGCTGCCGCCGCCGTTGTTTTCGCCGCCGTTTTCGCCATTACCGTTTCCGCCGTCGCCGCCAGTATCGTTTCCGCTTCCGTCTCCACTACCGTCGCCGTCCCATGAGCCTTCGTTGTCATCGTTTCCTTCCGGAGGTGTATCAGGAACACCATCACCGTCCAGATCTTCCCCTACCGGTGTAGGAGTAGGTGATAATTCAGGTTCTTCGTAGTAGCAATAGTCGCAGTAATCTACCGGCATACTTCCGACATCAAAGTATTCTGTGATGATATCCTGACAGTATTCTCCGGGAAGAAGTCCGGTGATTGCACAAATACTTCCCATTTCGATGCTGGATGGCTGTTCGAATTCTTTATATTCCAGTCCCTGATGAATTCGGTTCATAACGCGTCTCCAGAGATTTTTGTGGAAGCTGCGGGCATAATCCGGAAGCTTTTCGTTGTTATCATAACCGGACCATACTGCGCAGGTGTAATACGGTGTATATCCAACGAACCATAAGTCGTTATAAGCTTCGGTTGTACCGGTTTTACCTGCGACAGGCATGTTATCAAGCTGACACGCAGTACCTGTACCGTATCTGACAACATCCTCCATTGCATTGGTGAGAAGGAATGCAGTGCTGTCTTTGATTACGGAGCGTTCTGCAGAGGTATTCTCGATAAGAACATTACCGTCATGGTCGAGGATTTTTGTGTAATATACAGGTTTGATATAATTACCATTATTCGCAATTGATGCGAAAGCTGCACAAAGTTCTACGTTTGTGACACCATATGTGATGCCACCCAGAGCAGTGGAAAGGTTTGCATCGCTCCAGACATTTCCGTCTGCATCGGTATCTGCTTCTGTTCCATGAGCAAGGGTAGTAAAGCCGAAATTATCCAAATATTTCAGACCAAGCTCAGGAGTGACATCTTCAAGACATTGTACCGCTACGGTGTTGATGGAATTCTGGATAGCCTGACGGATTGTAGTTGTTCCGTTATAGGTACGGGATGCATTGTTTACAGGTGAGCCGTCCGGATAGTTGTACGGTTCATCTTCATAAGTTGTTGCAAGAGTCATTCCTTTTTCGTTAAGGGCAGGGGCATAAGTTGAAACAATCTTATATGTGGAACCTGGCTGACGTGTGGTGTCAGCAGCACGGTTCAGAGTAAGACTGGCAGTTTTTTTGCCTCTTCCGCCGATAATCGCTTTTACATATCCTGTATGCTGATCAATAACACTCATAGAAGACTGGGGTTGAGGTGCAAAGTTTGCGCGTTCGGCAACAACCTTGCTTCCATTTGAGAGAATGCTTGCTTTGTATCGATCAATGTATGTCTGGCCTTCTTCAGGGGAATCAAACAACAGGTCGAAGTTTGAATCTTCATTCTGGAAATAGAGTTTCATCATTTCCTTGCTGTAGTTTACCTCATTGCCGTCGGGGTCTGTGACAGTAAGAGCATAATCAAGATCATACTGTACAGTGTCAGGATAGTTCTCAGGGTTGGAATATTCTTCGTCAAGAATTGCCTGGATTGTAGGATCCTGCGTGGTCATAATTTTGAGTCCGCCGCTGAAAAGCATATTCTGTGCCTGTGTCTTGGTATAACCTTTAATATTCATCAAGTCGTTAATGATCTGGTCGATCAGTTCATCTTCAAAGTAAGTATAAATTGTATTTCTGCTGTTGGATGTAATTTCCTGAGCTGCCTGAATTCTGGAATAAACATCGTCGCTGAGAGCTTCGTCATACTGAGTCTGATCGATATATTTCTGGTCAAGCATATGCCGGAGAACTTCTTTTCTTCTCTTTGCATTGTCTTTGGGGTTTTGGATAGGATTGAATTTACTCGGGTTCTGAGTGATACCTGCAAGGGTTGCACACTCGGAAAGATTCAGATCCCATACATCTTTATTGAAATACTGACGGGCTGCAGCCTGTACACCGTAAGCGCCGGCGCCGAGGTTAATGGTGTTCAGGTAATTCTCAAGAATTACGTTCTTATCATTAATTTTTTTCTCGACTTCGATTGCCAGATACTGTTCCTGAAATTTACGTGTAAAACGTTCAATCCAGGAGGACTCTTTTGTCCAGTTGGTAAATACATTATTTTTCAGAAGCTGCTGTGTAATGGTACTGGCTCCTTCTGAGATATCGCCGTCAGAAATGTTTTTTACAAGTGCACGGAGCATACCTTTTACGTCGATACCATTATGCTCATAAAAACGCTCATCTTCAATTGCAACAACCGCATGCTGAAGGTCTACAGGAATCTGGTCGATGGAGACCGGAAGCCTGTTAGAACTGGGAGCTGCAAGCTTACGAATCTGATTGCCGTGGTCGTCGTAGAGGAAAGATGCATAACCCAGAGGCATGATGTCCACACCGTCCACATCGGGAGCATTGTCAATGATACCTTTGTAAGAACCCAGGCCAAGGGAAACGCCGACAACGCACAGGGCGATCAGCGATATAAATAAAACTCTTATCAAAGATACGTGAGCTCTTTTCCCCATCATGGAAGTACGGGAGATAAGTGCATTACGTTTCTTTGAGGCCGATTTTTTTCCGTAGTTCATGATAAACCTCCTTTATAATCCGTTCTATTATACCAAATTGAAATAAGTAAATAAACCCCAAATTGGAAAAATATTTAGAGCTGTGTTTTACCATTATTATGGTGTTTCACGCAGTTAGTATACAACAAGGCTGGCGTATTTCTGTAATTCATGATAAACTGAAAGAAGAATTGTAACGGGAGGCTAAAGAAATGTTGGAAAGATATAAGACCGTATATGAGGGCGGAGAAGGGGAGATCGTGGAGAAAAAATCTCGTTTCATAGCAACTGTGCGTTCTGTTAAGACGGAAGAGGAGGCTCTGGCTTTTATAGAAGAGATGCGTAAGAAATACTGGGATGCCAGACATAACTGTTTTGTGTATTCAGTGGGAAAAAACCGTGAATTCACCCGCTGCAGTGACGATGGTGAACCGTCGGGAACTGCAGGAAGACCAATGTTGGATGTAATTCTGGGAGAAGATATCTACAATGTGGCAGTTGTGGTTACCCGTTATTTTGGAGGTGTACTTCTTGGAACCGGTGGCTTGGTGCGGGCGTATTCAAAATCTGTTCAGGAAGGGTTGGCACAGAGTACGATTATTGAGAAAGTTTACGGGATTTCACTTGAAGTTATTACAGATTATACAGGAATTGGGAAGATTCAGTATATTGCCGGTGAAAGGGGACTTCCGATTCTGGACAGTGAATACACAGATAAAGTAATGCTGCATATGATGATTCCTGCAGATGAGGTGGAATGTGTACAGAAGGCAGTGACTGAGGGGACAAACGGACGTGCACGTATGAAAAAAGAAAAAGATCTGTATTTTGCGAAAGTAAACGGAGAGATTGAGCTTTTTGATGACTGATTCAAAAACGGGGCACATACGGCAGTATGCGGCCCCGTTTAGCAGGTTTTTATTTATAATTTTTCAGGTTCTGGATAATCCACACCAAAAGTCTCAACAGTCATAGATTTGATTTTCTGTTCATCAAGAGGTCTGTCCTGATAATCTGTATCTTCTTCTGCAATACGATTTACGACATCCATACCTTCGATAACTTTTCCGAAAGCAGCGTAGGAACCGTCCAGATGCGGAGATGTCTGATGCATGATAAAGAACTGGCTTCCTGCAGAATCGGGGTGCATTGCACGTGCCATAGACAGAACACCTGGTGTGTGTTTCAGATCGTTTTTAAATCTGTTCTGGGAAAATTCGCCTTTAATTGTATATCCCGGACCGCCCATTCCTGTTCCGTCAGGGCAGCCGCCCTGAATCATGAATCCATTGATAACACGGTGGAAAATAAGACCGTCATAAAAGCCTTTGTTTACAAGACTGATGAAATTATTTACTGTATTAGGTGCGATTTCCGGATATAATTCCGCTTTCATTACATCGCCGTTGTCCATTGTAATAGTAACTACTGGATTTGCCATAGTTTTATTCTCCTTTTCAAAAAGTATTGTATTTCCCTGTTCGCTCTATTATAATATGCAGAGAATGATTGTGCAAGAGGTGACGACAATGATTATAGAGACAAGAACACCGGAGGAAACCTTTGCTCTGGGTAAAAAAATAGGAGAACAGGCATGTCCGGGACAGATTTATACGCTTAATGGAGACCTTGGCGTGGGCAAGACCGTATTCACGCAGGGAGTCGCTGTAGGACTGGGAATTCAGGAACCAATCTGCAGTCCTACCTTTACGATTATTCAGGAATATGAGAGCGGTCGTCTTCCGTTTTACCATTTCGATGTATACCGTATCGGAGATATTGAGGAAATGGAAGAAATTGGTTATGATGACTATTTCTTCGGACAGGGCATATGTCTGATTGAGTGGGCGGAACTGATTGAAGAAATTTTGCCGGACAGGTTAATCCGTGTTAAAATTGAAAAGAATCTGGAAAAAGGTTTTGACTACCGGAAAATTACGGTAGAAGGAATAGAAGAGTAATAGATAAGGCGGCTTCTGCAGAGACAGGGAATTGGCGTTTGATAACGCAGGAGTGCGCCGGGAGGATTAAATGAAGATATTAGGACTTGACAGCTCAGGTATCGTAGCATCCGTTGCAATTGTAGAGGATGATACGTTGCTGGCAGAATATACCGTAAATTATAAGAAAACACATTCACAGACGCTCCTTCCTATGCTGGATGAGCTTGTGAAGATGACAGAGCTTGATATGGAAACAATCGATGCGATTGCTGTGGCAGTAGGACCGGGATCTTTTACCGGACTTCGAATTGGTTCAGCTACGGCTAAAGGGCTTGGACTTGCTTTGAAAAAACCGTTGATCGCAGTGCCTACAGTGGATGCGCTGGCTTTTAATTTGTACGATGCATCAGGCCTGATCTGTCCGATTATGGATGCAAGAAGAAATCAGGTATATACAGGAATTTATAAGTTTGAAAATCATGAACTGGTTACAGAGAGAGAGCAGTGGGCAGATGCTGCCACAGAATTGATCCGCATATTGAATGAGATGGGCCAGTCTGTCACTTTTCTTGGTGATGGCGTACCTGTGTTCAAAGAGCTTCTTGAACAGGAACTCAAGGTGCCGTATTCTTTTGCGCCGGCCCATGTAAACAAACAAAGGGCAGCGGCTGTTGCAGCTTTGGGAATGAAATATTATAAAGAAGGAAAAATACAGGAAGCGGCCATTCACAGTCCTCAATATTTACGTGTATCCCAGGCGGAACGTGAGCGCGCTCAGAGAGATGAGAGCATACAGCCTGTGGGTGAAGATTGTCCGGTGCGTTCTATGGACAGACTGGAAAAAACAGGGGGAACTGTATGATTCTCCGAGAAATGATGATAGATGACCTGGAACAGGTTATGGAAATAGAAACTGCTCTGTTTCATGTGCCCTGGACAAAAGAAGGTTTTTTTACATTTCTGACCAGAGATGACGCAATGTTTCTTGTAGTAGAAGAAAAAGGGCGGATTCTGGGATATTGCGGTCTTCTAATGGTTCTTGATGAGGGGGATATTACGAATGTAGCCGTGGCAGCAGATCGTCAGAGAGAGGGAATCGGACATTTTTTGATGGAAAGTCTGATTCGTCTTGCGGCGGAGAGAGGGGTTACGACAATACACCTGGAAGTGCGCGTCGGAAACGGAACTGCAGTTCGCCTTTACGAGAGAATGGGATTTCAGCGTGATGGAATTCGTAAGGGATATTATCAGGAACCTGTAGAAGATGCACTTCTTATGACGAGAATAGGCTGAGCAGAGCAGGAGGAAGATATGTTAGATGTTTGTTTAGTAGGAACCGGAGGGATGATGCCGTTGCCGAAAAGATGGCTGACAGCGCTTATGACCCGGTACAATGGGAGCAGTCTCCTTATTGACTGCGGAGAAGGGACTCAGGTGGCAATAAAAGAAAAGGGATGGAGTTTCAAACCGATTGATGTGATTTGTTTTACACACTATCATGGGGATCATATAAGTGGTCTTCCGGGGCTTCTTCTTACTATGGGAAATGCAGACCGTACAGAACCATTGACACTTATAGGTCCGAAGGGGCTGGAAAGAGTGGTAAATGCACTTCGAGTAATCGCCCCTGAATTGCCTTTTGAGATAAAATTTATAGAAATTACTCAGCCGGAACAGGTTTTGGAGCTTAACGGATACAGAATTACGGCGTTTAAAGTAAATCATAATGTACTCTGTTACGGTTATACGTTGGAGATTCTCCGGCAGGGGAAATTTTCTGCGGAAAGAGCCAGAGAGCAGGAAATTCCGCTTAAATTCTGGAATCCGCTTCAGAAAGGTCAGACAATCGAATCGGACGGAGTAACCTATACACCTGACATGGTACTCGGACCGGAACGAAAAGGAATTAAACTTACATATACAACAGATACCAGACCAACGGAGTCTATTCTGAGAAATGCAAAAGGTTCAGATTTGTTCATTTGTGAAGGGATGTACGGGGAAGAGGACAAGGCTGATAAAGCCAGAGGCTATAAGCATATGACTTTCCGTGAAGCTGCAACCATTGCCCGCGATGCGCAGGTGGGAGAATTATGGCTGACACATTATAGTCCGTCGCTGGTAAGACCCGATGAATATATGGATAAAGTCAGAGGGATTTTCCCACGGGCTTATCCGGGTAAAGATGGAAAAAGTATAGAGTTAAACTTTGATGAGGAATAATAAGGATGAAAGATACATTAATTCTTGCAATTGAGAGCTCCTGTGATGAGACGGCAGCTTCTGTTGTGAAAAATGGCAGAACCATATTGTCAAACGTGATTTCTTCACAGATAGAGCTTCATAAATTATATGGGGGTGTTGTGCCGGAAATTGCATCCCGTAAGCATATCGAAAAAATTAATCAGGTTATTGAGCAGGCTCTTGCAGATGCGGAGGTAACGCTGGATGATCTGGATGCTATTGGCGTAACCTATGGACCGGGACTGGTCGGAGCGCTTCTGGTCGGAGTGGCAGAGGCGAAGGCGATTGCCTATGCAAAAAAGCTTCCTCTTGTAGGGGTGCATCATATTGAAGGGCATGTATCTGCCAATTACATTGAGCATCCGGATCTGGAACCGCCTTTTCTCTGTCTCATTGTGTCTGGAGGGCATACCCACCTTGTTATCGTGAAGGATTACGGGGAGTTTGAGATTCTTGGACGCACCAGAGACGATGCGGCTGGAGAAGCTTTTGATAAAGTGGCCAGAGCGATTGGTCTGGGGTATCCTGGAGGTCCAAAGATTGATAAACTTTCAAAAGAAGGAAATCCGGATGCCATTGATTTTCCGCGGGCAAAAATTGACGGCTGTCCTTATGACTTTAGCTTCAGCGGCGTGAAATCAGCAGTTCTTAATTATCTTAACAATGCCCGGATGAAGGGGGAAGCTGTGAACCGTGCAGATTTGGCAGCTTCTTTCCAGAAAGCAGTGGTAGATGTTCTTGTGGAGCATACAATGCTTGCGGCGAGAGATTATCATATTGATAAAATAGCGATTGCCGGAGGTGTGGCATCGAATGGAACGCTTCGTGATGCAATGGAAAAAGCCTGCAAAAAGAACGGGTACAGTTTCTTTCGCCCGTCTCCTGTGTTCTGTACAGATAATGCAGCTATGATCGGCGTTGCTGCGTACTATGAATATATGAAAGGAACACGCCACGGCTGGGACTTGAACGCAGTTCCTAACTTAAAGCTGGGGGAAAGATGATGAATACAGGGAAAAATACAGCCATTGTTCTGGCAGCAGGACAGGGGAAACGAATGAATTCCAAAATACAGAAACAGTTTCTGGAAATACAGGGCCATCCGGTGCTGTATTATTCCCTGCGCTGTTTTCAGGACAGTTCTCTGATTAGAGATATTATTCTGGTAACGGGAGAAGATATGGTTTCCTATTGCCAGGAAGAAATTGTGGAAAAATATAATCTTACTAAAGTAAGGTGTGTGATTGCCGGAGGTAAAGAACGGTATGATTCTGTTTATGCCGGACTTCTTGCATGTGAAGACTGCGAATATGTGTTTATCCACGATGGCGCGCGGCCGTTTGTAACTGAAGAAATACTGGAACGGGGTTTTTCAGGAGTTCTGAAAACTGGTGCGTGTGTAATTGGTATGCCGTCGAAAGATACGGTGAAGCTTGCGGATACACAGGGATTTGTTTCGGAAACGCCTGAAAGAAGCAGGGTGTGGACAGTTCAGACACCGCAGATTTTTGCTTATCCGCTGATTCGAAGCGCGCACGAAAGTATCAGAAAAAAAGACATGAGCGCAGTGACGGACGATGCAATGGTAGTGGAGCAGGAAACAGGAAACCGTGTTGTTCTGGCGCAGGGCTCATATCAGAACATTAAAATTACCACGCCGGAAGACCTGGATATAGCAGAGGCGTTCCTGAGTACACGTTGACTTTTTCGTAGGTTCATTCATGGAAATCGAAAAATTTAAAAAAAACTCAAATTTTGTATTGACATGGTGTGGATTTAATGATAGAATACTTCTTGCGTTGGCAAACAGCGCAGAAGTGAATACGGAGAGATATCGAAGTGGTCATAACGAGGCGGTCTTGAAAACCGTTTGTCCGCAAGGGCGCGTGGGTTCGAATCCCACTCTCTCCGCTTCAGTAGAATAACTGAAAATTCAGGCTAAGGAGAAATACCCAAGAGGCTGAAGGGGCTCCCCTGGAAAGGGAGTAGGTCGTTAGTAGCGGCGCGAGGGTTCAAATCCCTCTTTCTCCGCTAGCAACGGAAGTTGCTAAAAAAGAAGTTGAAAAAACTTCAAAAAAGTTCTTGACAAGCCTTACAAGATGTGATAATCTAGACTGGCTGTCGCGAAAGACAGAAACGAGCGGAAACAGCTCAGAAAAAAAGTTTCAAAAAAATAAAAAAAGT
>JAUNOY010000037.1 GCA_030536995.1 Eubacteriales bacterium | reverse complement strand
AACAAGGATTAGAAATTGTATTTGACAAAACAGAATTACAAGAAGAAATCAATTTACAATTTCAATTTAAAGAAGAAGAGTACACAAAAGAAAGCTGGACAGAATATCAAAAAGCATTAGAAAACGCAAAAAAAGTAAATCAGAATATCAATGCAACTAAAAAAGAAATTGAGGAAGCGTTAAAGAATACGCAGGAAGCAAGAGAGAATCTAAAGAAAAAAGTTGATAAAGCAACATTACAGGAAAAATTAAAAGAAGCGAAAAGTCTGAAGAAAGAAGACTATGAAAGTGGATTTGAAGAATTACAGAAAGTAATTTCAGAAGCAGAAAAGATTTTAAATGATTCTAAAGTGACACAGGAGCAGGTAAATATTCAGATTAAAAATTTAGAAATAGCAATTGGAAATTTACAGGAAAAACCTACTCCTGAAGTGCCGGGAGAAATCATTTGCGATGAACATACTTTCCGTGCAAAAGTAGTAGATGAAAAAGGGAAAGCATTGTCAAATATGCGATTTTTATTAGACGGAGGATTTGCAGATTGCAGATATGAAATTGCAACAAATGAAAAAGGAATTTTGGAATATAAAGTACAAAGTTATGATTTTGATTTAGGCTTTTCAGTGAAATCATTAGAAGAAACTTATATTTCTAAACCGGAAAAAATGACTTTTGAAACAAATGCTTCAGCAAAAATTGTGTCAGTAAATTGAGAAAAACTTTCTAATAAAGAGATGATTTTCACTTTAATATCGAAAGAAAAACCACAAGAAGTAAATAAAGAAGAATTAAAGAAAGCAGTTGCATTGGCCAACATGTCGACCATGAATGTGGTTGCGAGCACGAGCATCACCACGACCATGAATGCGGCTGCGGACACGAACATCACCATCATCATGCAGACGAGGTATTTACAAGCTGGGGTCATGAGACAATCCGGAAATATACAAGAGAGAATCTCGAAAAAATTCTGGAAACACTTTCTCATTCTGATGAATACGGAACAATCCTCCGTGCAAAGGGAATGCTTCCTGCAGAAGATGGAACATGGATTTACTTTGACATGGTTCCGGAAGAAACGGAAATTCGCGAAGGCGCTCCGGAATATACAGGACGTCTCTGTGTAATTGGTTCCAAGATGAATGAGGAGAAGCTTGCAGAGCTGTTTGGTCTTGCATAAAGCTTTTTGATAAAATAAGAGTTTGAGAGGATAAGCTATGAATGAAATCACAGTTCCCATTTACCTGATAAGCGGTTTTCTGGAAAGCGGTAAAACGACTTTTCTGAACTTTACACTGCAGCAGGACTACTTTGCCATTGATGGAAAAACTCTTCTGATTCTCTGTGAAGAAGGGGAAGAAGAATACGAGATGGATAAGCTGAAGCTTACCAATACTATTGTAGAAGTCATTGAAGACGAAAGTGATTTTACGCCGGAAAGACTGGCTGCTCTGGATATCATTCATAATCCGGAACGGGTTGTCATTGAATATAATGGCATGTGGCTGGTAAGCAAATTTGAGAAAATGCAGCTTCCGGCAGGTTGGGGAATCGAGCAGGAGATTACCTGTGTAGACGCCACTACCTATCAGGTTTATATGGCAAATATGAAATCTATTTTCATGGATATGGTAAGAAATACGGATATGGTTGTATTTAACAGATGCAAAGAAGGTGATCCTCTTGCATCTTACCGACGCGGTATTAAGGTTGCCAATCAGGCGGCAGAGGTTATTTTTGAAGATGAAGAAGGGGAAATTGACGATATTTTTCAGGATGAGATGCCCTTTGACATCAATGCGCCGATTATTGATATTATGCCGGAGGATTATGGAATCTGGTTTGTGGATGCTATGGACAATCCTCAGACTTATGTGGGGAAAACTGTTCGTTTCAAAGGCCGCGCTCTGAAACCAAGAGGTATGGGAAGCAAATTTTTTGTTCCCGGACGTACTGCCATGACTTGCTGTGCAGATGATACCACTTTCCTTGGATATGTATGCAGAAGCGATTACACACCTCACATTAAAGAAGGAAGCTGGGTAGAGGTTACTGCAAAAGTTGCTTATGAAAACAGAATGGAGTATCAGGGAGAAGGGATTGTTCTCTATGCGGAAAAAACAGAAATCTGTGAGCCGCTGAAAGAAGAAATGGTTTATTTCAACTAAATGTAAATATAAAAACTGAGGAGAAATTATGTACTTAATAGTTGGTTTGGGAAATCCCGGAAAGCAGTACGAGGCAACTCGTCATAATATGGGATTCGATACAGTTGATTATCTTGTGGAAGAGCACCGCGTTCCCCAGGGCGGTGTGAAATTCAATGCCATGTACGGAAAGGCCATAATAGGAGGAGATAAGGCAATTCTTATGAAGCCTCTTTCCTTTATGAATTTAAGCGGTGGTCCGGTCCGTGAAATGGCAAATTATTTCAAGATTGACCCGGAAACAGAACTGATTGTGATTTACGATGACATTGACCTTGAGCCGGGACAGCTTCGCATCCGCAAACAGGGAAGCGCAGGCGGTCATAACGGAATTAAGGATATCATCCGCCAGCTTGGCACGGAGAAATTCCTTCGTGTGAAGGTGGGAGTAGGCGCAAAGCCGAAAGGGTGGGATTTGGCCGACCATGTGCTGGGCAGATTTTCAACCGATGACCGTAAGCTCGTAGATGAAGCCATCGAAAAAGCGGCTAAGGCGGTGGAACTCATTATTGCGGAGGGCGCTGATGCGGCTATGAATGAATATAACAGAAAAGTTTCCACAGTTAAAACAAACGATCGTTGAGAGGTTTTTATGAAAGCTTTTTTGGAGCCTCTGCACAGCCTTGCAGAGTTTGATGAAATTTATAAAAAGGCAAAAACAAATAAGGGAATCATTCAGGTTTCCGGATGCATAGAGTCCCAGAAAGCCCATCTTATGTATGGGCTTTCCGGACTTTTTCCATGTCGTCTGATTCTTGCGGAAGATGAGCGCAGAGCAAAGGAGATTTACGAGGATTACCGTTTTTATGATAAAAAGATCTTTTCCTATCCGGCAAAAGACCTTCTTTTTTTTCAGGCAGACATTCACGGAAATCTTCTGATCCGACAGAGGATGCGGGTGGTGAAGGCGCTTTTGGAGCAGGATGAGATTACGGTTGTTACAAGCATAGACGGTGTAATGGATTTCCTCACAGCACCGGAAAAGATCAAAAGGAATCTTCTCCATTACCGCAATGACAGCGAAGTAGATCTGGATGAACTGAAAGAAAAACTGGTAGAGCTGGGTTATGAACGGGTAGGTCAGGTAGAGATGCCGGGACAGTTTTCGATTCGCGGCGGGATTATAGATATTTATTCCCTTACAGAAGAAAATCCGTGGAGAATTGAGCTGTGGGGAGACGAAATCGATTCCATCAGAAGCTTTGATGCAGAGAGTCAGAGGTCGTTGGAGAATCTGGAGGAAATTACGATTTATCCGGCAGTGGAACGTACCGGGGAAAAGGGTATGGTGTCTTTTCTGGATTATTTTCCCGAAGAGAAGACGATGATTTTTCTGGATGAGCCGAATCGCCTTTCTGAAAAGGGAGAGGCTGTGGAGGAAGAATACCGCCAGAGCCGTGAAAGAAGAGAGGAAAAAGGCTGTCAGAATCTGCCGGCAAACTGGCTCTGTGATTTTGCGAAAATACAGAGAGAGCTGAACAGGCGAAATTGTATCTCTGTCTGTGCTCTGGAGCCGAGACAGGCAGGCTGGAAGGTGAAAGACAAATTTTACCTGAATGTAAAATCCGGAAATGCATATAACAGCAGCTTTGAGCTTTTGGTAAAGGATCTGCACCAGTATAAAAAACAGGGATATAAAATTGCACTGCTTTCCGGTTCAAGAACAAGGGCAGAGCGACTTGCGCGGGACTTACAAGAGGAAGGCTTAAATGCATTTTACAGTCAGGATTACAGCCGCGAGATTCAGCCGGGGGAGATCATGGTGGTTTATGGCCATGCAAAGAAAGGCTTTGAATATCCTCTGATCAAGTTTGCCCTGATGACAGAAACCGATATTTTCGGACAGGAGCAGACAAAGAAAAAGAAGAAAAAAGTATATAATGGTCAGAGAATCCAGGATTTCGCAGAGCTATCCATTGGAGATTTCGTAGTACATGAAAAGCATGGACTTGGTATTTACAAGGGAATTGAAAAAGTAGAAGTAGACAGGATTGTTAAGGATTATATCAAGATTGAATACCGTGGCGGAAGCAATCTTTATATCCTTGCGACTCAGCTTGATGCCCTGCAGAAATATTCCGGGGCAGATACGGCGAAAGCGCCGAAATTGAATAAGCTGGGTGGTCAGGAGTGGAATAAAACCAAGAGCAAAGTCAGAGGAGCGGTAAAGGACATTGCCAAAGAGTTGGTACAGCTCTATGCAGAGCGTCAGCAAAAAGAAGGCTATGTTTGCGGCCCGGATACAGTCTGGCAGAGAGAATTTGAGGAAATGTTCCCTTATGAGGAAACTGCCGATCAGCTTGCAGCCATTGAGGATGCAAAAAAAGATATGGAAAGTACAAAAATTATGGAGCGCCTTGTCTGTGGAGATGTAGGATACGGTAAAACGGAGGTAGCCCTTCGTATTGCGTTTAAGGCGGTTCAGGAGAGTCGTCAGGTTGTATATCTTGCACCGACGACGATTTTGGCACAGCAGATTTATAACACCTTTGTTCAGAGAATGAAGGAATTTCCGGTACGTGTGGATCTTTTGTGCAGATTTCGTACAGCAGCCCAGCAGAAAAAGACCATTGCAGATTTGAAAAAAGGAATGGTAGATGTGGTGGTGGGAACACACAGAGTACTGTCCAAGGATGTAGAATTTAAAAATCTGGGATTGCTGATTATTGATGAGGAGCAGCGCTTTGGCGTTGCACACAAGGAGAAAATCAAGCAGTTGAAGAAGGATGTAGACGTTCTGACTTTGACAGCTACTCCGATTCCGAGAACCCTTCATATGAGTATGATCGGGATTCGTGATATGAGTGTGTTGGAAGAACCTCCTATGGACAGAATGCCGATTCAGACCTATGTTATGGAGTACGATGAAGAGACTGTGCGGGAAGCTATTAACAGGGAAATGCGCAGAGGAGGGCAGGTCTATTATGTCTATAACCGTGTGACGGATATTGCGGAGGTTGCCCTTAGGATTTCCAAGCTTGTGCCGGATGCGAGAGTTGATTTTGCCCACGGACAGATGAGCGAAAAGGAACTGGAGCAGGTGATGTTTGCTTTTATCAACGGAGATATTGATGTGCTTGTATCCACGACAATCATTGAGACCGGGCTTGATATTTCAAATGTAAATACCATGATTATTCATGATTCGGACAGGTACGGTCTGAGTCAGCTTTACCAGCTTCGGGGAAGAATCGGGCGTTCAAACAGAACCGCATATGCGTTCCTTATGTACAGGCAGAATGTGATGCTCAAAGAGACTGCAGAGAAGCGTCTTGCTGCCATACGTGAATATACAGATTTGGGAAGTGGATTCAAAATTGCCATGCGTGATCTGGAGCTTCGCGGTGCGGGAAATATTCTGGGTGCACAGCAGCATGGGCATATGAATGCAGTGGGATATGATCTTTACTGCAAGATGCTCAGTGAAGCGGTCAAAGAGGCGAAAGGTATTCATACGCTGGAAGATTTTGAGACGACGATAGACCTGAACATGGATGCGTTTATTCCGGATTCCTACATCAGTAATGAGTTTCAGAAACTTGATATTTACAAGAGGATTGCGGGAATTGAGACACAGCAGGATTATGATGATATGCTGGAAGAACTTCTGGATCGTTTCGGAGAACCTTCCAGAGCTGTTATGAATCTTCTTGCCATTGCACGGTTGAAAGCCATTGCCCATCAGGGATATGTTACGGAGATTAAACAGATGGGTAAAGAAGTGCGGATTACGCTTTATGAAAAGGCAAAGCTTGACCCTGCGGGAATACCTCTTCTGATGCAGAAGTACCGTAGGGGGTTGAGCTTTAAAAATGAACAGGAGCCTAAGTTTGTTCTGGAGATTCAGGGAAAAATCATTCCTGCACTTACAGATTTTGCCCGTGAGCTGGTGAATATGGTAGATGAGACTCAGGTTTAAAATATAATTGTGATGATTTTGTGACTTGCTTATCGTGGGGAAGATTTATCTTGCCCAAAATGCGAAAAAAGATTATACTGAATATTAATATAGTCTGTGGCGCAGACACAAGAATCGACAATTTATGGAGGATGACATGAAAAATTCAATGAAAAGAACAGCCGTTGCAGCTCTGGCAGGCGTTATGGCAGCGGGAATGCTGACGGGCTGCGGGGAACAGAAAGCAGATGGAACAAAGACGGTTGCGACAGTAAATAAAACGGAGATTCCGCTGGGCGTTGTAAGTCTTTATGCCCGTATACAGCAGGCACAGACAGATGCGATGTACAAGAGCTTCATGGGAAGCGGGGCAAATATGTGGGATACAGCAGTGGAGGAAGGATCAGAAGAGACCTATGGACAGAAGATGGTTTCTGACAGTTTGAATGCAGTAGAGCTGATGATCGTCCTGAAGGAGAAGGCGGCTGATTACGGAGTCGAGGTCACAGAGGAAGATCAGGCGAAGATTGCGGACGCGGCAGCAGCCTTTGTGGAAGATAATGGAGAAGAGGTTATGAGTGAGCTGGCAGCCACGGAAGAGCAGGTAAAAATGCTTCTGGAACTTCAGACTTACCGTGCTAAAATCTATGAGCCGATTGTAGCGGAAGGAAAAATCGAGGTGACAGACGAAGAAGCGAACCAGTCTGCATTTACTTATGTGAACGTATCTACCGGCAGCGAAGAACTGACAGAGGAAGATAAAGAAAAGAAAAAAGAGCAGGCTCAGGAGATTCTTGATAAAGTGAAAGAAGATCCAACTGCAGATATGACTGAGATTGCGAAAGCAGTTGATGAAACTTATACATCTCTGACAGGTAAGTTTACAGTTGTGAAAGGTGAAGATACAGAGGATTCCTATCCGGAAGAGGTTATGGAAGTTCTCAGGACTCTGAAAGAGGGAGATGTAGGCCAGGAACTGATTGAGACAGAAGACGGTTATTATGTTGTAAGACTTGACAAAGAACTGGACGAAGAGGCAACTGAGGCTAAGAGAGAATTGCTGAAAGATTCCAAGGAAAGTGAATATTATCAGGAGACCTGTGACAAATGGCTGGAAGAAGCAGATGTGAAAGAAGAAGCGAAAGTTCTGAAAACTCTGACAGTCACAAATGCCCATACCTTTGTAATGAAGATGCCGGAAGCGCCGACAGAAGAGGCGGCAGAAGCAGAGTTGGAGAGCGCTGAAGAAGCAGAAGAATAATATCGTTGAATTGAAAGTGGAAAAAACCGGGCGGAGCAACAATTGAGATGCTTCGTCCGGTTCTTTTTTTGAAATATTTGCTTAGATTAAATCAAAATGTTTCAGAGCATTAAAGATTCCGTCTTCTTCAATATCTGTAGTCTGGTAGGTACAGTAAGGAACAATAGCAGGAGAGGAATTGCCCATGGCAATGCTTGTACCTGCGTATTTCAGCATCGCCAGATCATTGGCGCTGTCGCCGAAAGCATAGCTGTCCTCAAGGCTTAGTCCAAGATAGTCAAGAACTTTGCGGATGCCAGATGCTTTGTCGCAGTCTTTTAAAGTAAACTCCAGTTCAGTACTGCCATGTTCGAAGCAGGTAAAATACAAATCACTGAATTCACGGAATTTTTCTACATCAGAATCCGGTTTTTTGTGAGCATAAAATTTAGAGAAGGTATAGTTTTCCGATTCTTCCTTGTTAAAGGTACTTATGTCATCTACAGTAGTCATTGTACGGAGCCGTTCTACAAATTCCCAGAGAACATCGCCGCTTCCGTCAAAGAGAAGTCTGTCGCTGCATTCCAGAACAGCCGGAAGATGGCATTCTTTCATTTTTTGAACAACCCTGACACAAAGTTCATGAGGAATAGAGCTGGAATAAATCAGCTTATCATTTATATAAATCTGGCTTCCGCAGCCGCAAACATATCCGTCAAAGCCAATCTCCTTCAGGAGTGGGGGAATCAGAGCCAGAGTACGTCCGGAGTTTATGAAAAGTTTATGTCCCTTTGCCTGCGCTGCTTTCAGAGCTGTTATGGTGCTTGACGGTACACGATGTGGATAAGCGGTTAATAAGGTTCCGTCAATGTCGAAAAATAAAGCTTTTGTATTACTCATAATCTGCCTCCTCTTCAATGTCTGAATTACTGTTTGCAGTATGTACGCGGATTCCGTTGACCTCCACTTCTCCTTCCATTGGGATGACGAGACAACGGCGTCCGTCTATGATTCTGGTTTCCATCAGCTCTGCTCGTTCAGGGTCTATATGAACGACAACATCTGGAGTTTTGACCTCGAATCTTCTGGTATTTGTAATGTTATTTGCCATGAGAGAGGATTTTTCTCCGGCTGCAATTTCGTACTGTTCATCAAAATTCTGGAGCTTTTCTTCTTCTATACCACAGTCCTCGAAAAGACGTTTTACTTCGGATTTGGTAAGGACTACCGGTTCCGGATCGTCTTTTTGGGCTTCTATGATTTCATTTAATTTTTCATGAATATTGATGACTGTATCGTACTGACAGGCATCGCCCAGAGTATCTTCTACAAGAGCGTTGAAGGAATCTCTCTGACCTCCTGCAGAAAGAGGTGCTGTGCAGCCAAGAAGCTCGTCTACAAAGGTGGAATGAAGTTCTTCCGGCTTTTTGGTATAATAAAGAACTCCATGAATGTCTGCGCTTCTGTCGTTGAAGAGCGGGAAAAGAAAACCTACATCAGGAAGTTCTACAATCCAGTCGCGGACACGGTCTTCGATACGGTTTGTCTGTGCATTGTAGCTGAGTCCTGCTTTTGAAAGCTTTACAGGGCAGAGGCAGCACATGACATGTTCATAGATTTCGTCGGATGCATCGAACATTTCAGCTCCGTCGCTGGATTTGCCCGGAATATCGTAGACTGCGTGGATCAGAATAATGTAGTAATTTTCCGGGTAATCGTAGTTCTCTATGACTTTGTCAAAGAATGTCTCTACAAGCACCGGGTCAGTAAGCCTGCTTTCACGAAGCTTCATCAAAAAGTGTTGGGTTCCTCCTTCTGATTCAGTTTCCAGTGGAAATGACATGTTCAGAAGATTTTTTCCGATAGTACCGGACAGGGATTTGCGGAAAATTTCAAAGTATTTAAACATTTCCTCCTCAGACAGGGAGAGAAAAGCTTCTTTCAATTCTGTTTTCTTTTCTTTTTCGGCATCAACATAGCATCCGCAGATTCTTGTGATGGAACAGTTCTCCGGTGTGAATTGTTTTTTTATTTCAGAGATTTCTTTTTTATTCATGTATCTGTTCACCTCAAATGTATAAACTTTTTTACGGTTATTCACTATTATATATCAGAATTTTTTTGCGGGCAAGTTAAAGAAAAAACTGGATTTCCTCAGAGTTTCTGCTGCAAACAAGGGAGAACAAAATTTGTTAGTTATAAACAAGATTTTTCTGGACAAATACATTTTTTGTGGTAAAATTAAATTAAGTTGAATGATAAAAACAAGAAATTTTTGCGTGGATAAAATTTTTTGTATAAAAAACATGAAAAAGGAGGATTTAATTTATGAAAAATGCTCAAAATGTAGATGTTAAGAACATTTACCGTCTGGATGGAAGAGTACCCATCATGAAAGCAATACCGTTTGGGCTTCAGCACATTCTGGCGATGTTTGTTACCAATCTGACCCCCATCACAATCATTGCGGCTGCGGGAGGATTGGAGCAGGCTGAAATTGCCATTTTGCTTCAAAATGCAATGTTTGTTGCCGGGATAGCGACGCTTATTCAGTTGTACCCTCTCTGGAAAGTAGGGTCAGGGCTCCCAATTGTAATGGGAGTGAGCTTTACGTTTGTAACAGTGTTGTGTACAGTGGCTGCCAATTATGGGTATTCAGCTGTTATCGGTGCAGTAATTGTTGGTGGTATTATGGAGGGGACGCTGGGACTCCTTGCAAAATACTGGAAAAAGATTATAGCGCCTATTGTAGCTGCTTCAGTTGTAACTGCAATTGGTTTTTCGTTATTCACGGTTGGCACCCGTTCTTTCGGCGGCGGATATGCGGAAGATTTTGGGTCTGCTGAAAATCTGTTTCTTGGAACCATTACCTTGATGGTATGTTTGATTTGGAATATCAGGGCAAAAGGATACTGGAAGCAGCTTTCGGTTCTTGTTGGATTGGTTGTGGGGTATATTGTGGCAATTTTTATGGGAAAAGTAGACTTGTCTGTTATTTTCTCAGGAGGAGTGATTGCGCTTCCTAAATTTCTGCCTTATATGCCGGAATTTCATCCGGGAGCAATTGTTTCTGTGGCAATTATTTTTCTTGTATCTGCTGCAGAAACAATTGGTGATACGACAGCCATGGTAGCAGGAGGTCTGGATCGTGAAATTACTACTGAAGAGATTTCGGGCTCTCTTGCCTGTGACGGATATTCCTCTGTTTTTTCTGCTATCTTAGGCTGTCCTCCGGTTACATCTTTTTCTCAGAACGTAGGTCTTATTGCCATGACAAAGGTTGTAAACCGCTTTACTATTATGACAGGAGCCGTGTGTATGATTCTGGCAGGACTGCTTCCTCCAATCGGAAACTTCTTTGCGTCTCTTCCGGAATCGGTTCTTGGAGGATGTACCATTATGATGTTCGGAACAATTCTGACTTCCGGAATTGAAATGATCGCTCGTGCCGGGTTTACACAGAGAAATATTACGATTGCGGCGCTTTCCCTTTCTGTTGGAATCGGATTTACTGCAGCAAGTGAAATTGATATCTGGCATATTTTCCCGGAACTTCTTCAGGCTGTATTTTCTGCAAATGTAGTTGCGGTTGTATTTGTGGTTGCGATTGTTCTGAATCTGGTGCTTCCGAAGGATATGGAAATTAAACGCCTTCAGTAAAAATCTGTCTGCTTGAAGTCTTGAGACGATTTTTATATAATACTTTCAGGAGTAATCTGCTGGAGGTTTTTATTATGGAAGACAGAGAAATTGTCAGGAGACATTATTGGTTTTCAGGACGCGTACAAGGAGTTGGTTTCAGATATCGGGCATTTTATATTGCACAGGGGTTGGGATTATCCGGATGGGTGCGAAATTCATGGGATGAGCGTGTAGAGATGGAATTGCAGGGAACCAGAGAGGCAATATCTCAGATGCTTGTACGCCTTCAGGAACAGCGCTTTATTGATATAGAAAGAATTGAGGAAGAAGTGATTCCTGTAGAAGAGTCCGGATGGTTTTCTATCAAATGATTATTTAAGAATATTGAAGAGTTTTTACGGCGGAATATGCAGTCTATCAGAGTGCATATTCCGCCGTATGTCGTTGGCTGTTATTGTCAGGGAATCAGTTCCCTTTCTTTTTAGCATGTTTGGCCTCTTCTTCAGCGGCAAGACGAACTGCCTCTTCGGAAGGATTGGAAATTACTGCAGACGCAATAATTTCGCATGGAGGGTTCTCTCGAACGCTCTCTACAGCAGCAGTCACAGCAGAGACATCTCCGCTGAAAAATACGGTTACATGACCGCCGCATTTGGTATTCCAGGTACGGAATTCTACGTCTGAAGTCTTAAGCATCTGGTCTGCAATAAGAATAGCATTGCAGCTTCCGAGAACTTCGACTAATCCGAATGCTCCATAAGTCATATCAGAATCCTCTTTCTATAAAATATACTGAATAGTTACGGGTATCTGGTTAATAAGGTGAAACCAGATTATTTGTTTATTGTCATTTTTATTGCAACTTCTGTGTCTGTGCTTGGTGATGCGATTATTGTGTGTGACACAACTTTACCTAATGGCTTCGCTGTTTCCAGAGCAACTTCCATTGCTGCATTAACGTCAGAAACAGAACCTCTGATTTTTACACATGCGCCGCTTTTTAAACGGTTACGCTCTATGCTCTGAACTTTGATGTTGGCGGCTTTGGCTGCAGCATCTAATGCAACAAAACATGCAACGAAATTATCCAGCTCAAAAACGCCGATGGCCATTCCATTGTAATTTTCGGACATTTAATCCCTCCTCCACAATTAAATATTTGGCACGCTTATCGTGACATATATTCAGCGCCTCTGAATGCGGATATCTTTTGTGTCTGACGCTGTGATATACTTTATCTACAGTATACTTTCTTTATAGAAGAAACACAAGGAAAACAGGGAGATTTTTTTAACCGGAATACATATTTGTTCATCTAATAGATAGAAGAATAAGAAAGTAGGTGAATTTTGATACAGGATGAGAAAGGCGAATGTGGAAGAGGCGCTGCTTTTGCGCGCGCAGCAGGGAAACAAAGAAGCGTTTACCCAGTTGATTGGGCAGTACAGAAATGATTTATATAAGATTGGTAAGGCGATATTGGGAAATGACGAAGATATTGCGGATGCCATGCAGGAAACGATTCTGAAATGCTGGCAGAAACTGGATACACTGAAGAAAGCGGAGTATTTTAAAACATGGCTGGTCAGAATCTTGATTAATAACTGCAACGAAATTTTAAGACAAAAGAAAAAAAGTATTCCGCAGGAGGAATTTTTGGCAGAAGGGGTCAGGGATTATGCTTACGATAATGTGGAATGGCGTATGTTCCTGAATATTTTGGAAGAAAAATACCGCATTGTTGTTCTTCTTTATTATGAACAGGGATATAAAACAAGGGAAATTGCGGAAATTCTTCAGATAACCGAGAGTCTGGTGAAATCAAGGCTTTCTATGGCTCGGAAAATTGTGGAAAAAAATCTATAGAAAGGAGAATGACTGTGGATAAATTTGAAAAATTAATAAAGGGCATACAGGAAGACCTTGAAATGCCGGAAGAAATTTGGGATGCATGTCTGGAGAATATTGAACAGCTTCCTTCAAGGAACATAAAGAAGAAAAATAAGAAGGTTATAAAGTATTTTGTAATATCAGCGGCAGCAGTTCTGGCTATGGGGACAGCCTGTTATGCTATGGTGAAAAGCGGATTTCTGGAAAGACTTCAAAGGGAAGCGGGAATCAGCGCAGAGAATGCAGATGCCTATGCACGGTCTGAAATAGAAACAGAGGTTAAAGAGACAGAGGGAGAGGAGATTAAATTTGATAATCTGTGGAAAATATCAGAAGCCTGGTGCGACGGTATGATGATTTACTTTGAGGCAGAAGTTCCGCAAGAGTATTTGGAAAATGACAGACTGATATTAGAGTGGAGAGATCATGTAAAAGTAAATGGAAATAACTGTCTTCTCAATGTAACGGGAATTGTAGACGAGGCGACAGGGAAGGAAAATTCTAAATGGATGTGCTCTATCGATGTAAGCGCTATAGATAGTTCAGGAAGTATGGAGGTGGAAATTCCCCTGCGCCTTTCGAGAGATGATAATAAAGAGCTTGTTTTTACAGGGGCAGGAGGTGAGCTGGTGATGCCGACAACAGTTGAGTATAATGAGATTATGAAAAATGTAAAAGAAATTCAGACTCAGACGCTGCGGTTCACTGTGGAGGCAGAAAAGAAACACAGAAATATAAAATCGCAGGTAATTGCGCTGGAAAGCGGAGAAGTGGAAGTTGAATCAGGAATTCTGGCGCCTTCCGGAATGAAGCTGATTTTCATATATCATGCAGAAGAAGGGGCGAATCTTCCGGGAAATCATTATGCAATGTACCGCGTTATGGATGCGTCCGGAAATGTGCAGGATAGGATAAAGTCTGAAGAAATTTCAGATGTTTATAAAGATGAGCAGGGAAGAAACTGTGTTCGGATAACTATGGAAATGGCAATGGAAGCCTTGGATATGGATACGGAAGCTATTACGGTAATTCCATTTGGTTTCGACATAGACGAAGATGGAAAAAGGATTCCGGGAACAGAGTATGAGCTTGAAGGCGGAAGATTTACTGCTGAATTGGAATATTTGGAATAATATGTAAAAAAAGTGAAAATAGGTATTGACAATCTCCGGCAGCAGTGGTACTCTAATACGGCTGTCGGAGATGAAT
>JAUNOY010000018.1 GCA_030536995.1 Eubacteriales bacterium | reverse complement strand
TATCTAATTCCTCTGCTAATGAAATAATCATACTTGAATCAGGAACGGATAATCCTTTTTCCCATTTGGATATTGTTTGCCTTACTACATTTAATCTTATAGCTAGTTCTTCTTACGAAAGTCCTTTTGATTTTCGCAAATTTTTAATATTCTCATTTAACATACTCTGTGCCTCCTTTGTTTTGATACAATCATTAAATATCAAAACAACCATTGCCACAAGCAACGCAAATTAACATCTCCTATTATTACATCAAATTCATATTTTTCAGTTCTACAAACTGAAATTTGTTACTCTTTTGTATCGTAAATAATTTTGCCCGTAAAGTAAATTGAAATGTCCATTTGAACTAAATCTTCTGTTTCTAAGATAGATAAATAACCAGAATACAATACTTGATTATACCCGTATAATTCATCTACAATTTCAAAGCTATAGTTTTTGTATCTCTTTATAAAGTGTTCCAGTTCTAATTTCTCACCGTTGAATTTTCCATAGTTTCCCCATTTGCTCTGCAACATCACGCAGGTACAATCAAAATCCACACCTTCGATTGTGATGTTTCCCTCGACCTGTTCAAAAGGTTCTGTAAGTTTTTCATATCCGTCCTCAAATTCAAGTGCTATTGTTTGATCTTGAATTATAATCTTTTTGACCCGCATATCATGCAGACTATATGGAATGGGCGGATTGTGTTTATATTCTGTCCTCATGAGACCTCCCCGTCAAATTCTAATTCGTCTTTATAAAAACATATCACATTTCTAGCCCAAAAGATACTCTTTTTAGTTTACTTCTTCCTCTATCACTGCTTTCACATCCTCTTCTGTTACATTTACTTCATACACTTCAAATTCTGTATCCTGCGAAAAGGCCAGCTTATGCTCCAGGTATTTTTCCACATCAAACGCATTCCTTGTATCCGCATCCGACAATTCCTTGTATCTCTTATGCTTTGTGATATCATATTTGTTACTGAGAAATGGCCGCACGCCTCGAAGCTGTAAGATACATTTATTTCCATCCATTACAGCCAGTTCATCCCGGCTCATCAATTCTTTCCCTGTCTTCTGATAATTCAAACCATAGGACATGATCTCCCGAAGTTCCTGGATATCAAATGGTGCAAGTCTGGCGCCACAGGAAATAAGGATCGACTTCGCTGTTTTTCCAGTAACAAAATGTCAATAATTTTTTAATCACTTTTTCAAAAAAGGAAAAAAATAGAACGTATAGTTAATTTCCATACGCTCTATCTCACATTTCATATTAAATTTTTGAATTCTACAAACTTGAATTTGACTTGCCTATTTTCTTAAAATCTCATGTGGAGCTTCTATTTCATTTGCCAAGGTATGCTCTGTTAATTCTGACATCAATTTCAATTTTTTATTAATCAATGGTCGCATACAATTAGGAACATGTTCCTGATGCGCTCTGTGGATTGCTACACATTCCTTACAGTTTCCGTGATAACGACAGGCTTTCAGGCAAGGACAGTGATCTTTGTCTTTATACTCCTTACGAAATTCCGCTGCAAATTCTTCTTGCAGTCTCAGCCCCTCGACACGGTTTCCCTTATGAAATTCTACCATTGCATCCAGTTCTTTCTGGTTCCCTTCAATCTTCATGTTATTATAGCGCCTCCATTTCAACTATTCCTCATTTTCTGATAAATTCCGATTTTGCGATTACATAATCTGGGAGTTGTCTGTTATTAAATACCTGCGGCAAATTCTTCTATTAAACTGTTTATCAATTCCGGTTTATCTGTATTAGAATTATGTCCAGCTCCTTCAATCCACTTCAAAGGAATTTTGCTCTTTTGGTGCCATGCTTTGTTATACCTTATACATGAACCGGCATGGTCTTGAGTTCCGCATATTAACAGAGATGGGCACTTCAGTTCATATGGCAGATTCTTTTCCATTGCCTCTGCCAAAATACGAAAAACATGCCCAGCAATTTGCGCATAACGCTTTTGGTCACCATCATAGACCAGCATCATTTCACGCATTAGATTTCTGCCATAATCAGACGTGGCAACTCCTTCCGTCCCCGATTTCAAAAGCAATTTCCACGGATAATGAGCATATACTGGTTCCATTCGCTTCAGAAGCCAGAGTTCAACCGCAGTCACATAGTTTCGTTGCAACGGTGCAGAGTCAATGGAGACAAAACCTGTTAATCGGTTTGGATAGAGCTGTGCATAAGCCTGCCCAACATATCCGCCCATAGACTGCCCAACAATGACCGGTTTGGCAATTTTATCTTGATTTAAAATATCGTTCAGCCATTTTGCCTTATCGAACAAATCGAAATCAAACCGAAACGGCCATGAAGCGGCGTGTGCCGGTGCATCCCATACCACAACATTATACTTCTCCTTGAAATGTTGAATCTGCTTATCAAACAATCTATGATCGGCAGTCAATCCGGGCAGAAAAACAAGGGTAATTTCATCCGGGTTTGACACGCTTGCCCAATAGTGAATCGTTCCGCATCGAGTATGATAAGTTTTTTCTTTCATTGAGCTCCCCTCCACAAATTCCGATTTTCTTGATTCTGCAAACTTTATCGTCTTGTTCCATTCTTATCAAAATTCTTTTTTAATGCTATTTCTGTTGGGAGAATAGACCCAATTAAAGGAATAAGTTGAACACCACAAATAATTCCTCCCATACTCCCCACACAATCTTCACTTTTTCCAATTACTAAAAGCATGAATATTACTGTTATTGGCAACATAACCATTCCACAGACATACCAGACTTTACCGCAATATTTATGAGCAAATTCCCATGTATCTTTATTCTTCATAGACATCGAAGTCCGATATCCGAATACTGAATTTATTTCCTTTGGAGCCTTTTTCATAAAACATTTTCCAAAACCAATCATCGTAAATGGAAGAAGCAAATCCATAATCAACATAAAAATCCAAAACTCCATTGTAAATCTCCTTTACTATAACTTCCGCTTTGTATTTCCGTTTTTATTCTTTTTTGTGAAATTCTTTCAAATTTAATTCACGTTTCAATTCTTCCTCTGACGGCAGATAGGTGAAATATTTCGATGCAAATATCTGGTGATTATCTTCAGGAAGCGTATATTTTACAATAGAATCTCCCTTATCTGCACAAAGTACAATCCCAATAGGCTGCGTGTCTCCTTCATATACATGTGTGTCAGTCTGAATCTGCAGAAATTCCATAACATAAGGATCTTTCACTATTTTCTCATATTCTGGTTTTGGCTCTGTTGTTTGAATTTCATTTGCAACCGCTATCTTATCCTGGCTTGCTAAAATACGCTGATAATACATCGTATTGATCTGCCGTTCCAGTTGACGAACACTCCATGCTGCTTTTTGCACATTCTTCCATCTAAAATCTTCTTGCCTGTTCATCATTTATACGCATCAAGACACGATAATGTGACCAGCTCAATTCAGGACACAGTGTGTCTCGAATTGGAAAAGTGCAATAAAACTGCCTCATCTTACGAAGATTCGATTTATCAAAACCTTTCCGAACTCTGCGGTCAGCTGCTCAGAAAGATATTCCAATAATTTCTTTCCGTATTCTGCATTTTGATTTTTTTGTAAATTATAATCCATGCTCTTTACTCCTCTGAATTTCTAAAATAGAACTTACTGTTCTTCTATTGATTCAATATTTTCAATTCGCATCAGCTTAACTACCTGCTTATCTTTTTTCTCTGTATAACAAATTTTTATCCATTCATCATCTGCGTCTATTATCTTGCAGGATAATTCAGTTTTTCCTGCAAAACTAAAAATGAACTCTGATCTGATAATACATTGTTTTCCTACAAGATCATTAATCAGCTTTGACATATATGCCACTCCTCTCTGCTTTTTCTCCAATCGTTTTACTTTCGTTTCTAAATGCTTTACTTTTCCCGGATACGCGGAATAACAAAGTAACAGCAACAATGCTACAATTCCGAACCATTCCATAGTATTCTCCTTAGCAAACTTAACGCTAGCATGTCTGTTTCTTAAAATATCTTTTGCCATTCAAATCATATCACACTATCAGACATATTTCCATTTCAATTTACTCAGTCAAGTCACTTCGCTGAAATAATAACGAACAATATATACTGTCTGCCCGATCTTCTTTGTAAATGTGTTTCTTTCTGCTTTTGTATTCATCATTTTCTCCATAATCATCTATTTCCTTTCTTTCCTGTGCCCGACAGAGAGAGGATTGTCTTTGTCTCTGCCGGAAGTTTATCGGTACGCTGACAACGTAAGTGTCAACATGGGGTTTGAAACTTTTTACTGGTCGTTTTTTTATTTTCCAAAATACTATTGAAAAGTTTTTTGAATGTTTTTGTTGACACCTGTTAAAGGCTCCTTTCCAGATCTGGGCGGAACATACATGAGTCCCTTTATAGGCATCCAGCCAACCCTGAATCATTCCTGCCATCGTATCTTCCTGTGTGAACTGTTTTCGGTATTCACTGATTTCCTGTTCCATTTCTTTTGAGAACTTCAACAGACTGTTCTTATTCTCCGTTGACCAGTAGATTTCCATTGCTTTTGCCCATAGCTGTTCAAAATAGGCTCTGGCTTCTTTTTCATCATCAAGGATATGCTTCTCTACCTTACTGCTGTCTATGGCAATCGGCAAGAATCGTCTTGCCCCGGTACGGTCAAAGGGAATGAACTGCCTTGTGTTCGTTGACCCGGCCAAAACACACTGACGCTTCCTGTCTGGTCAGAAATGATTTTATTTCTTCATTACTCTTTTCACTGATTGCTGCGATCATCTCTGACATTTGGGCTTCAATCCATACAGTTCAACAGCCTGCCGGACAGTCACGTTCTGTTTTACTTCATCAAATAATCCCAATTCATTTCCTCGCTTTCTTATAACTGCTTCCCAAATCCGGGAATCACTTTTTACTCAAAAACAAAAAGGCACTTTGTCCTGTCCTTACGGAATCAACAAAATACCCTTATAGTTCCAGATCACTAGAACGTGATTTTCCTTTATTCAGTTGTTTTCTCTCTGCCTCTTCTCTTTGAATCTTTGCTATATTCTGTGCAAGTCTTTCCCTGATAGATGGCTTCACTTCTTTTTTGATTTCTTCTACAACAGCTTTTTTCTTCTCTGGCTGTTTTAACTGTTTAGTAATCCGTATGACCACTTTTTCCATTGCAGTTTCTATTTTTCTTATCAGCCCGTCCAGTCTTTTTATTGCATAATCCTTTTCTCTTTTGGAAGCCTTGTGTTTCGGATCCTGAATCCACTTTTTAGAATCTTCTGCCAAACGGATATCATCTCTTCTGGTAGCCAACATTGCTTCTTTTGCAACTTTCTCTACTGCCTTGTCATATGCCTCACTTGCCATTGATGAACCACTAGAATATGCGAGACTGTATCTTGATGGGAATTTACAGATGTGGGTAAATGCAGAAGATTCCTTGACATTATAGTAATGTTCAAAAAAAGCTCTCTGTGCAATGCACAGGAGCTTTTTATATGTAGACCTCTATTTATTTGTGCTATCTGCATCAATTACAGACTGAATCTGCTTCATAAGGGCATCATAGTTGTCCTTGTTATCAATTCCGCCGAGCATTGGTTCGCCTACAATATTGCCATTTCTGTCAACAAGTATAGTTGTTGGAAAGGCCATGATTTCTGAGGCATATTTACCGACAGCACTAGAGGAGTCAATTGACAGATTACGATATTTGACACCCTGGCTTTCAAGAACAGGGGTAGCCTCTTTGATAGCTGTTTTATTGCCATCGAAGGTCTCAGTGTTGATGCCAACAACTTCTCCGCCCATTGATTTGATAGCATCATTTAATTCGTTAAGCTTGGATAATTCAGCGACACATGGTTTGCAGTCGGTAAACCAGAAATTGACGACTGTTACTGCATTACCGGAAAACAGGCTGTCATCAACCTTATTGCCATCAAAATCCTCACCGGAAAAATCACTGAATACAGATGAGGCATTAGAGCTGTCCTTCTTGTTATCGTCTGATGATGTATTTTTGTTTTCAAGCTCTGCTATCTGTTCCTCGATTTTTCGTATGGTTTCAATATCCTCATTAAGTGTTTTAAGCTCATCGTCTGTGAATGAATTCTTGTTTGATTCTACGGTACCGGCAAGATAATCAGCATAATTTCCGTTTGGATCGGCGTCACTTTTGTTCATCATGCCAAATGCCTTGTTCCACACATCAGCGTGATCTGCAAAAAGCTGATTTTCCTGCTGATATAAATCATCAAGCCTGGAATCTGATTTGCCGGATTCTTCTGAGCCGGCTTCAGTCTGAGTGTTCTTAGAATCTGTTGTGGAAGCTTGCTTTACGCCACATGCTGTAAGTGATAATGCTATGCAGAGTGTAAAAATAGAAATAAATGATAATTTGTTTTTCATGAGTAATTTCTCCTTTAAAATAATAGTAAAATGTTTAATAGCTATCTGTTGTCATTTTTTTGACATGATTTTCCCATAAACCGGTAGCAGATGGCGTCCTTCGGACAAGCCTTTATGCAGGCACCGCAGCGTATGCACTCGGGGTGATCCGGTGTCTTACACACATTCACACCCATCTTACATGCCTTTGAGCATTGACCGCATCCGACACATTTGCTGCTATCAACGGTGATTTTGAGCAGGCTGACCTTATTAAATAATGAGTAGATTGCTCCAAGCGGACAAATCCATTTACAGAAGGGCCTGTAAAATAAGATACTTAGTACAATCACTACAATTAAAATCATACACTTGAAAGAAAAAAGCTTTCCCAGAGCAGAACGGATAGCAGCATTTCCAATAGATAACGGTATAGCCCCCTCTAAAACACCCTGAGGACAGATATATTTGCAGAAGAACGGGTCTCCCATTCCTATAGAGTTCGTTACAAGCATCGGAAGAAGTATAACGAAAACAATAAGAATGACATATTTTAGGTACCTAAGAGGCTTTAGTTTGGCTGTGGATAATTTCTTTCCGGGGATTTTATGAAGTAAATCCTGAAACCATCCAAATGGGCACAAAAAACCACATATAAATCTGCCGAGAGTTACACCGAGTAAAATAAAAAATCCGGTTATGTAGTATGAAAACTTAAATTTTGATGATCCGACAACTGCCTGAAATGCCCCTATTGGACAGGCTCCTGTCGCGGCAGGGCAGGAGTAGCAGTTTAATCCGGGTACGCATACTGTTTTTGCATTGCCCTGATATATTTTACCCTTAAATAAATTTGGAATATGAATATTGGTCAGCAGCGTTGCTGCGGCCTGTATCCAGCCACGTATTTTTGCCAGTTTTCTTGATAGTAATTTCTTTTCCTTATCCAATTCCGACACACTCCAAACATAGTTTTATTGCTTTACCAAGCACTGTAGCCGCCTCACCTCTGACTGCACCATAGCTTATCATGGATACACCAAGGATAAGCAGAATGATTTGACATGTTTTTTGGTATTTCAACATAATGTTGCTCCTTTTTGTTGTATTGTTGACCAGCTGACTTTGGTATTATACAATACAGGTTGTAAAATTATTGTTAAGAAGCAGGAGAACATTTTGAGATTATTAATTGTTGAGGATGAGAAACAAATATGTGATATGGTTGCAAAGAGTCTGTATGCTGCCGGTTATGAGGTGGATACCTGTTATGATGGGAAAGAGGCTCTTGAATGTATACTGTCGGAGAATTATGATCTGATAGTTTTGGATTTGAATCTGCCGGGGATGGATGGCATGGAGCTTCTTAAGGAGCTTAGAAAATACAATGATGAAACTAAGGTTTTGATATTATCTGCAAGAGGTCAGATTGCTGATAAGGTAGAGGGACTGGATGCAGGAGCAAATGATTACATGGAAAAACCATTCCATCTGCAGGAGCTTGAGGCACGTATCAGAAGCCTGACAAGAAGGAAATTTGTACAGAATGATATATGTCTTAAATGCGGAGAAATAAAGTTTGATACGATTAAACGCGAGGCATATGCAAAGGAAGCGCCGGTTCCACTGACAAGAAAAGAGAATGGTATTTTGGAATATTTACTTATCAATATAGGCAGACCGGTGAGTCAGGAGGAGCTGATAGAGCATGTGTGGGATGCCACGGCAGACAGCTTTAGCGGAGCAATCAGGGTACATATGTCTTCACTTAGAAAAAAGCTTAAGGCGAAGCTGGGATATGATCCCATTCAGAACAAGGTAGGTGAAGGCTATAAAATACGGGAGGAGTCTGACAGATGAAAAGAATGTCGCTACAGTGGAGACTTACGTGCATTACTACATTGTGTATTGCTATTATATGTGGCTGCCTGACTATGTTTGTCTATAAAAATGGTGTGCATTACATCGATTCTCTGCAGGATGCGGTAGAGTCACAGTGGGATGAAAAGGGAAACAAATCAGATGAAATATATATCAGCATACCGGACGATAAGTGGGATGAGTTTGCGGATGAATTTTCGTTTCAGGTGTACAATAATAAGGCCGACTATAAAAGAAACAGTCTGATAATCACGGTTTTGCTGGCACTTTTGGGAGGTGTCGTCACTTATTTTATAAGCGGGCATGCACTCAGACCAATCAGGGAGTTTTCAGATAAAATTGAAGAGGTACAGGCTCAGAATCTGTCTGATTCAAGAATAGAGGAAAACAATGTTAAGGAACTGAACCAGCTGGGTATTTCTTATAATAAGATGCTTGAGCGTCTTTCGGAAGCATTTGAGATACAGAGACAGTTTACTGCAAATGCAGCACATGAGCTGCGTACTCCATTAGCGTTAATGCAGGTACAGCTTGATTTATATAATTCTGCCTCTCACCCGGGAAATGATGCAGACACTTTGCAGACCATAAAAATGGTTACGGAACAAAATGATAAATTAAACAGGATGGTAAAGACTCTTCTTGACATGAGTGAGCTTCAAACGGTGGGAAGGGATGATAAAATTATATTGGATGCTATTGTTGAAGAGGTTTTGGCAGACCTTGAGCCTCTTGCCGTGGAAAAGAATATAAAGCTGATTGGGAAATGTGAGGATGCCACTATGATAGGCAGTGATATCCTTATTTACAGGCTTGTATACAATCTGGTTGAGAATGCCATCAAATATAATCATCCGCTCGGACAGGTTACAGTAACCGCATATCAGAGAAACAAGCATGTTTATCTGTCTGTAGAAGATACGGGAAGCGGAATACCAAAGGAGCTTAGGGAAAGAGTGTTCGAACCATTCTTCCGTGTGGATAAATCCAGAAGCCGGGAGCTGGGTGGCGTAGGGCTAGGTCTTGCTTTTGTCCGTGAAATCGTTAGAGTACATGATGGCAGTATTTGTATCAAATCAGGCAAGACTGGGGGAACGATTTTCGAGGTGACTTTTGCACAGCATTCAATGTAGCGTTCCATTTTACACATTTGTCAACGCTATTAAAACAGATTTGCTAAATGAGAAAAATAGAAAAATTTGTTATTTGACTGAGAATAATTTCTTCTCAGCGTTTCCGACAACTATTTTCTTTTCTTTGACACCTTCTCACTTATTCTCTGATAGATTTCCTTTGTCTCTGCGTCATTTTCCCCATTTACAACTAATATTTTTCCATCTATGTTCACGGCAACATATGAATGGCAGGAGACATGAGTGTAGCGGATATAATCTCCGAAGATATCGTTTTTGAAGTTTTCCATGTATTAGCTGAAAATCATCCTCAAAGCAATAAAATCATGCATTTTTCTTATCAAAAAAGCGCCCCATTATTTGCATTTCTGCTAATAATCGAACGCTTTTGACTGGCCGTCTCGTATAGGAATCGAACCTATAATTTAGTCTTAGGAGGACCATGTTATATCCATTTAACTAACGAGACAAAATGCCATTTTCCCTTGAAAACACGCGGTTTTCCGGCTTTTTGGTAATGGCAACCTTTATTTAATTATCAGCTTTTTTCAAGCTGTTAATTACTATTATTTTTCATGTTGGTGACATCAAAGCACTCCCCTTTTAGGATAACACCTTCGTGTCAATTTTTACTCTTCTTAACTAGATTTGAACCCAAAAGTTTTTTCAGGAAGTGATAACCTTGGTTCCTCCTTAGGAGGCGCCCGTTTTATCCATTAAACTAAGAGAACCTATTTCTTTCAACATCGCTTATTGTACTATATTTCCTCTAAAATTACAAGTCGGTTTTCCAACAATTTATTAAAAGGTTCGGATTTTACTCCGAACCTTTTAACGATGCAATGATGCTGTTTTATTTTACATTTTCAAATGTTTCACGTGAAACATTTTTATTATGTCACGAAAGCATTCTAAAAATGTAACTGTCCCTGAAGCCAGATAAGACCTTTGAATCTGCGTCCCACTTTTGGTTCTCCAAGTAAATCTTTTTTGTTTATACATATATCAAACTGCATATCATTGCAATCCACCGTAAGCTGACAGATTTCTTCTCCTGTAACGATATTTCTAAATGTCATGTAGTCCAGAATCTCACCCAAAATATTGTACTGATCACATTCGATACCGTAAGGCATAAAATAAGAATCTACAATTGTAAAAACATCATCTGTTGTTATACGCCGGGAAATCATGGAATATGTATCCATATCATCCATTGTAAGACTTTCCATTGCTTCTTCATCGCCATTTCTGGCAGCCGCCATCAGATGATTTCTGTTTTTCGTCAGTTCACGCTCAACCTTTACTGCCTCTTTATCTTTTTCCACTGGAAAAAGGATTTTCCCCTCTCTGGCCAACCCGGAAAGGGTTAGGGGTTGACCACCCGGGAACATGCTGCTCTTATGCTTTTCAAGCATATATTCTGCCGCATTCTGTAAATAAAAAATCAATGTGACTCCTATCCGAAGATCATCACAGGCACCTGCAAAAGATTCTTTATCTGCATGGCGTTCTATTACCACACTCTCCTGTGTAGTAATTCCTGTTCCTCTGAAAAACGGAAAAGAGTATTCTACTTCAAATTCGTTGTTCTCATCGTACTGTCCGCAAACGGTAATTCCGCAATCACATCCATAATTTTTAGAGAATTCAACAAACACACCATCCGGATGATTTTCCACTACAACTTTCTCGTCATAAGTCTCTACCACATCCATAATGATTTCTTTCATTTTCTTTCTCTCTGTGATATTGGAAAAACCAACTGCTCTTAAATAACTGTGCAAAGGAACACCTCCCTGTACAAGCTTACAGACGCTCTATGCACGGGTCTTTTTCTCAATTTTGGTCATTCCGCCCATATATGGCTGCAGGGCTGTCGGAATATTTACAGAACCATCTGCATTGAGATTATTTTCAAGGAATGCAATTAACATTCTAGGCGGTGCAACAACTGTATTATTCAGTGTATGTGCAAGATATTTCTTTCCATCTTTGCCATTTACACGGATTTTCAGGCGACGTGCCTGTGCATCACCAAGATTGGAACAGCTTCCTACCTCAAAGTATTTCTTCTGACGTGGAGACCATGCCTCTACATCAAGAGATTTCACTTTAAGGTCAGCCAGATCACCGGAACAACATTCCAGTGTTCGAACCGGAATATCCAGAGAACGGAATAAGTCTACCGTATTTTGCCATAATTTGTCAAACCACATTGGACTCTCTTCCGGTCTGCAGACAACAATCATTTCCTGTTTCTCGAACTGATGAATTCTGTAAACACCTCTCTCTTCAATACCATGTGCTCCTTTTTCTTTACGGAAGCAAGGAGAATAGCTTGTAAGAGTTTTTGGCAACTCCTCTTCCGGAATAATCTGATCGATAAATTTACCAATCATGGAATGCTCACTTGTGCCAATGAGGTATAAATCTTCACCTTCGATTTTGTACATCATAGCGTCCATTTCTGCAAAACTCATAACACCTGTTACAACATTGCTTCTGATCATAAAAGGCGGTACACAATAAGTAAAGCCCCTGTTAATCATAAAGTCGCGAGCATAAGAAATAACAGCTGAGTGCAGTCTCGCAATATCTCCCATTAAATAATAGAAACCATTTCCTGCTACTCTTCCTGCGCTCTCCAAATCGATTCCATCGAAGTTTTCCATAATTTCAGTATGATATGGTACCTCAAAATCCGGAACAACCGGCTCACCATATTTCTGAACTTCAACATTTTCGCTGTCGTCTTTTCCAATCGGTACAGACGGATCAATGATATTCGGAATAACCATCATGATTTTAAGAAGCTCTTCTTCTACTTCTTTCTCTCTTGCAGAAAGCTCATCAATACGACTTCCGGAAGCAGCAACCTGTTTTTTTACTTCTTCTGCTTCATCTCTTTTTCCCTGTCCCATAAGCGCACCGATCTGTTTGGAGATTTTATTTCTCTCAGCTCTTAATGCTTCCACCTCTCCTTTTATATCTCGGTTTTCTTTGTCAAGTTCGAGAACCTTATCTACAAGCTCAAGCTTGCTGTCCTGAAATTTGTTTCGGATATTCTGTTTAACAATTTCCGGATTTTCTCTCACAAATTTGATATCTAACATTATGTTCCTCCTATAATATGTAACTATTTCAACAAACACCTGTATCATTCCAGAGAATCCAGGCTTTATTATAACAATAGTTACTTTATTATTTACATTTTATATTTCCTTTATTCACTTTCAACTGCATCTTCTGCTTTATTCGGAAAATAGTCATTATCGTTATAGAAACAGGTTTGTTTTTACAATTTTACATCCCATTTCATCAATCTTCTTCGATTTCTGCCAACCCAAAGTTTACCGCCTTCCTGAGAGCTTCTACTTCTTCCTGACTTAACATGACATAAGATTCCCCTTTTACAATCTCTTTTAAATAAAGGAAACAATTGTCCCGGCTATGCACCGCATTCAGTATCAGACCTGAATTTTCTTTATCTAACAATGCAAGGGCAAAACTCAGTTTTCCTCCCACATCGTCAAAGGCATCATACTTCTCCACACCATATTTACTGAACATCTGCTCAAGAAGCTTCTTTATAAAAAGAATATCGTGCTCATGATCCTCCTTCGCTTCATAAAGACGATCAATCTGATTAAATTTTCTCACGAATACCTTTTCCAAAGATTGTGCATCGCTGCCCTTCATAAACAGCTTATATTTGCGTTCCAGACGAGTGAGACGCATATTATTGCTTACAACCTTTACCAGCAGAAAGATGGACAGAAGCATCAATATGATTATAATGATTCCTGGGTCTATCCCCATATTGTCAAATATAGCACTCATATTTTCTGACTCCTTAACCAATCGTCTCAAACAAGTCTATAATTCGTTCCAGATCATCCTTAGAATAATATTCTATTTCTATCTTTCCCTTATTGTTCTTCTTTCTGTGAATAAATACTCTTGTTCCGACAATACTTTTCAATCTTTCCTCTAACTGTTCATATACTGTATCTTCCGTTGTATTTACCGTTTTTTTCTTTTCCTTCGGAGGCTCCAATATATGCTTCACAAGGGCTTCTGTCTCACGAACGCTCAACTTCTCATCAAACACCTTCATTGCAACATTAGCCTGTTTTTCTTTATCAGAAATAGAAAGTATTGCTCTGGCATGGCCTGCTGTTATCATTTCATCTATAAGCATCTGCTGAACTTTTTCATCCAGTTTCAAAAGCCTCATAGAATTTGTAACTGCAGTTCTGCTTTTTCCAACTCTGTCCGCTATTTCATCCTGTTTCAAATGAAACTCATCAATCAGACGTTTATACGCCATTGCTTCCTCGACAGGATTCAGGTCTTCTCTTTGAATATTTTCAATCAAAGAAATTTCCACAAGTTCCTGTTCGTTGAACTCTTTCACAATTACCGGTACTTCTTTCAGCCCGGCAAGCTTAGCAGCTCTCCAGCGGCGTTCTCCAGCAATAATTTCATAATAATTATTTTTTTCTGTTACAAGAATCGGCTGTAATATTCCATACTGTTTGATCGATTCAGACAATTCCAGCAATGCATCCTCATCAAATTGTTTACGCGGCTGATTAAGATTTGGCTCTACACTGGAGATTTTAACCAGCAGTGCACCTTTTTTTGTCTCCGGTGTATCTTCTGATATCGCAGAACCTGTTTTCGCTTCCTGCTTTGTTGTTTTTTTAGTCGCCGGGTTTTTTACCGCCTCTTTTGATATGGAAGTTTTTTCCGGAAACAAAGCATCCAAGCCTCTTCCAAGTCCTGTTCTTTTACCTGCCATTACTCTTCCTCCCTGTTTATCACTTCTTCCGCAAGAAGTCTGTAGGCTTCAGCTCCTGCAGATCTGGAATCGTAAATTGTTATCGGCTGACCATAACTTGGTGCTTCAGCCAGTCTGACATTTCTTGGAATAATTGTCTTATAAATATTCTGTTCAAGGTTTTCCTTGACATTCTCCACCACCTGAAGAGACAGATTTGTCCTGGCATCATACATGGTAAACACCACGCCTTCCATTTTCAGTCTCTTATTCAATCTATCTTTAACCAATTCAATGGTATGTATAAGCTGTGAAAGACCCTCCAGAGCATAATATTCACATTGAATAGGAACAAGAACAGAAGTGGCTGCTGTCAAAGCATTGATTGTCAGCATATTTAATGACGGTGGGCAGTCCATAATGATGTAATCATATCTGCGGCGAACTTTATCTGTGATTTTTTTCAAAATATATTCCTTGTCCTCAATAGCAACCAGCTCGATTTCGGCACCGGAAAGATTAATATTTGAAGGAATCAGGTCTACATTTTCCACTACGCCTTTTACAATTGTTTCTTTCAATTCTGCTTCTCCTAAGAGAAGCTCGTAAAGTGTGTTCTCTAAAGAGTTTTTATCCACACCCAGGCCACTTGTCGTATTCCCCTGGGGATCGATATCAATCGTCAGAACTTTCTTTCCCTGTTCTGCGAGACAGGCTGAAAGATTAATTGCAGTCGTAGATTTACCTACGCCACCTTTCTGATTAGCAACTGCTATAATTCTTCCCAAATTCTCCCCTCCTTTTATGAGGATTCCTGTTACTGCATGCATCGATACAGATATTCTTTCATACAATCGATACCTAAACAGCAACAAATTACTTTCGTAATAAAGACATTATAACACGTAATTTTTTATATGGCTATACAATGTTTCACGTGAAACATAAAAAATTATGACTTTTTTATAAAAAAATTATATAAAATGCAATGAACCATTTTATACATCGCAAATCTTTCTTTATAATCCTTGGATTCTCTCCCAAATGATAGACTTCCAAAACCGCATAACAGAACCGTTCCTTTGTGCTTTCCCCTTGTAAAACCACCATTTTTAGCGTATAATAAACACACAAAACAATTGCCCTCGTATCCACTTATTGGCTGGCAATTATCACCATAAAAGGAGGTTTTCTATGAAAAAACAGAAGCACAAATTACTTACTTTTACAGCTATCTTTGCCTCTGCAACTGTTATCGTTCATTTCATGAACAAAGTAGTCTCTGCAACAGCGCAGTTAAAAGAAATGCTTGATACATCCAGCAGAAATTACTTTCACTGGCGTTTCGGTGATATTTACTATACAAAAAAAGGAACCGGTTCCCCTCTTCTTTTAGTTCATGATACACTTCCCGGAGCTTCCGGCTATGAATGGTCACACGTAGAAAAAGAATTAGCCATGGAACATACTGTTTACACTATTGACCTCCTCGGCTGCGGTCGTTCAGAAAAGCCGGGAATCACCTATACTAATTTTGTATACGTTCAGATGATCTGTGATTTTATCAAAAAAGTTATAGGCGAAAAAACCGATGTCATCGCCAGCGGTTTCTCAGGCTCCTTCGTCACTATGGCCTGTCATAATGAAAAAGAACTCTTTAATAAAATCATGCTGGTTAATCCTCCGAGTTTAAGCAGACTGAATCAGATGCCCACCAAAAGGAACAAATTATTGAAACGTTTCCTGGAAATCCCGATTTTCGGAACCCTGATTTATCACATGGTTGTTTCTCGCGAAAGCGTCAATACTCTTTTTATTGAAAAAATGTATTACAATCCATTCCATGTAGACGAAAACGTCACAGATGCTTATTATGAAGCAGCACACAAAGGTGGGTTTTGTGCAAAATTTTTCTATGCCAGTGTTGTATGCAAATATATGAACATCAGTATCAGTCACGCCTTAAAGTCTCTGGATAATTGCATTTATGTTGTACAAGGTACTGCAGAACCAAACGAATCCGCCATCATAGATGAATACCAGAAAGTAAATCCGGCTATCGAAACCGCAGTTATTAAAGAATCCAAGCACCTTCCTCACCTTGAAAACCCTGAAGACTTTCTTGAGCAGGTGGGTATTTTCTTTTGATAGCAGTCATTTTCATCAAATATGTTATATTAATAGAACTTTTATAGACATTCTTATTCGCAAAACATCAACTCTTCAAAAACGCGAAACTTCCCGCCAGGGAAGATTTCGTGTTTTTTATTTTTGCAGCTAATCGCTTATGCATTTATATAAGAATATTGATATTTTATATTAATTATAAATGTTTTTTCGCTATATTTATAACATATTTTTCATATTTGGCATTTTAACATCCCCAATTATCAATCGCATTTGCAGCTCGTTTTCTCATTCAAAAGAGATTTTGCTATATACAACTGCCACCTCGCACGCCTTGACTTTTAATCACATATTTTTTTCGTGACTTTTCATTATTTGACTTTTTTTGCATTTTTATGCCTTATTTCCCATCTAATATATAACAATATACACTTTTTTCAAACAGCAGCAATGTATTGTTAATATTTTTATCATTCAACGCCCCATTGCATTAGAAGTAGAAGCCTCTTCTGAAATACTTTTGATCAACCTTAAATCGATTCACTCATTCTCTCTTAATCAGGAAATCTTTTTTCTGGAATATAAGTCCATAATACTGGTCAAACAAATCCGTCTATCGTCCAGATATAATCAATATCCGAACACCAAACAGCATTTGGACGTTTTGGATCAAACTATCCATCAAGGATATTTTTTAATTCGATGCCGAAGTCACATATCTCCTTGGCAATTTTAGAGGCACCAACATTCCGAATACAAAAGCCCGGTATTTTGCCTTATGGGCAGCTTCTGCCATCTCCGCAACTTCAAGATTCATCTCATAATTCTCGTTTTAATCGTACGGTTTCCTTTGCTCCATCAGAAACATCGTATCTAACATGATTGTCTGCGGCGATATCCTACCAAAAAGAAAGTGTAATCGGGGTAGGTAATATTGGAACTTGATATAGTTTGCCCCAAGCTCCCTGATAAGGAAGCTTGGGGCAAACTAATTTTATACAATATTTTCAAAACAAAACTTTTTTATTCTTCTTCCATTCCAAACAAAGTTTCACAGGCTTCAAACATAGATTTTATTGTCATTTTATTTACCAGATATGTTTTTCGCTCCACCTGAACCGCATAATAATTTGTATCATACGCATAATATTCCACTTTGCTTTCACCCTCATCTGTCACATATGTGATGACCATTTCCGGCGTTCCTTCACTTTCAAGCTTTTCAGTGAGCCTGCGTTCCGCTATCATGTTGTTCAGCTTGTTGTAAAAAGTCGTAAAATCTGTTTCGTCGACTTCATCCCCATCCATTAAATATGTGCTTTTTTCTTCTGTTTCACCATCTTCGCTTTCTAATGTTTCACGTGAAACATTTACCTCATGTTTCTCACCCTTATATTCAATACCGAGTTTTTCCACATCTGTCATAGCAACGCTTTTCACTGCCATATCCCAGAAATCCGCCTCTGTTTTATCAAGATAGGATGCTAAAGCATCTGAGGATAATGTGTAAATCTGATTACTGTCGTTCACGCAGACATATCTATCTCCATCTCCCGTCTCATTCCCCACTGCTATTTTAAGGTGTTTTTCTATCATCTCAGGCTCTTCTGTTTTTCCCTCAGTTTCTTCCGTTTCCTCCTCGGGCTCTTCTTCCAGATAATCAACCTCAATCAGCGCATAGGGTTTATCCAGTCCGTATTCGCTCAGATCCTCACAGTCATAATCCACAAAGCTGTCGTACGCCATGCTTCCAAATGGCGCCGCAAGAGAGCTAGCTTTAGCTGAATCTGCCTTTTCATCTTCTCCCAGATACCAGAACCCTGTCCCCTCTTCTTTTTCCAGTACATAAGATAATTCCTCCGCTCCGGTCACTGTTATTTTTTTAATTTCCGATGTATCCGCAATCGCCGGAAAATCTTCTCCCTCGGCATATTCATAAAGAGACTTCGAAAAAGGCTCTATAACACCGGAATCCACCAAATAAACGGTATTTCTGTCTTCCCCCTTACTCACATAATACTGATTGGAAGCTTCGTTTAAATCGCCAATTCTGAGCGTTGTTTCATTCTCATCTACCTCTTTTACATTATCCTTGTCTACAGTTTCTTCGGAATCACCTTTTAATTTCGAAGGCTCTACCTTGATTTTAATCGTATTCGAAGGCTCATCAAGTCCATACTGCTCAAGATTTTCCGCATCTTCCAAAACCCTGTCGCTTTCAATATCTGTCAGAGAAGACACCACCTCTTCCAGGATTGTCTGATTCACAGGAAACGCTTCTTCATCTTTCTTCCTCCAGATATCTCCTTTCTTTTCAAATGTAACCTCGTTTTTTTCAATCATAAAGCTAATCTCTTTTATATCGCCAGCCAATACCTTAAACACTATTTCTCCAGGATTTTCTTTCTCACTATTTTGTGTCTCCTGCCCTTCCTGACTGCTTACGTAGTTTTTCACTCCCATGTAAACGCCGCAACATACAACAAGAACACCTACAGCAAGCATCAATTTTATTGTTTTATTTTTCATCTAAGCTCTTCTCCTCTTATACCAGACTACAAATCCCATAACTAGGAAGAATCCGGGGATCAGCCCCATCACACATATTTTCCAGAAACTCGCATCATAAGCAGAGATTGTCAAGCTTGATACCTGAAGGTTCTTAGACGGTATAGATACGACCTCTGTTCCCTCTGTATCCACCATCCATTTAAGAGATTCCATTACAAGCTTCTCATTCCCCCCTGACACCATCTGGTTTACCTGACCATCAATAAGGGATGAAGTAGAATAATATACCAGTTTCGTCTCTTTATCATCTATATTTTCTATAACACTCACACCTACGTCAAACGGTCCATCTATATCTCCATCCTCTTTGTCGAGAGAGCCACTGCTTACATCACTCTTGGAAAATGCCTGTTCCGAAGTAGAAAGAAGGCTATTTAACGTAACAGTACTTCTCACATCATCTGACCTAACAATCCCCTGCGCAAACGGCGCAAGAACCATATACCCATCAGAAGCCATATCAGATACAGCTTCCGCAGCTCCTATATCCGGCAAAATATAATAGGGCATCTGCATTGCATAATGTTGTGAATCACCCTCAAGCACAATTCCGTCCGTTCTTTTCAGCCCGTAATTCGCAAGAATTTCATTAAAATTTTCCATATTCTCCTCTGTATAATCAGAGAATATTAATGCTTTTCCTCCTTTTTCCAGATATTTCAAAATGGCATTCTTCTCATCTGAGGAGATGTCTGTTGACGGCGATCCTATAAACAGACAGTCTGCATCCTCCGGAATCACCCCTTCAGACACAAGATTAAGACTTTTTATTTCCATATTGGCTTTCTCGATCCCCTCTTTGAGAGTTGAATCAATCTCTTTTTCCCCATGTCCTGTCAGTGTATATAAAACCGGAAGGTTCTCACTTGTCACATAAGCAATCGCGCTTGTAATCTGCCCTTCTCCGTCAAATCCTGTTGTCTGATAGTTGTATGTCTGATAATCTATATCACTTTCATACATATTGTTGTAATCCACAACCTTACTTCTTTCTCCGCAAGCGATAATCAGACTGTTTATACTCAAATTATCGCCTGTATACTCTGATACAAATTTCGGATTTACAACAGGATCTTTCTGTTCCACTTTTATATGCTCTGACTCATCTTCATACTTTTTCAAAAGATTGGTTATCACTTCATCCTCTGCTCCGTTCTGGGCTATTTGATATATTGTCACATCTTTTTCCAGCCCTGCCAGCATCTCTTTCGTTTCATCCCCAATACTGTATAACTTTTGACTGCTGACATCCAGTTCTGTATATTTTGCCGGCAATTCTCCCACAATCATATTTATAACAATAACAACAGAAATAAACAAAGCCGTCATTATTACACTGTACGTTCCATTTTTTATATGTTTCTTGCTGGAATTTAAAAACTCATCTCTAAAATTGATTTTGTTATATTTTTCTTTCTTGTCATTTTTCTTTACCTTGTTTTTCAATGTAATCCCCTCCCTTCTTAATCCCATCTTCTCTTCACAACCATCTGTATTGTAAGGAATATACAAACTGCAATCACAGACAGAAAATAAACAATCCCTTTTATGTCAAAAATACTATTCGCAAAATTCTCAAAATGTCCGCTGATATTAAATATGTTTAAAAACTTTTGTATTCCTCCCGCGAATAAACTAGAATTTATAACATACATAACAATCAAGAACCCTTCCCCTACAATTCCAACAATCAATGTAACAAGCACATTTTTTATCATTGTATATATGATAATTGTAGCTGCAAGAATCAAAAATCCAAAGGCAACACAGGTTGACATGGATGTCTGTGAAAAGAAAGAAGAAATCCCATTCATTACATAAAAAGCAAACAGTAACACAAATGTTAGCACAGCCGCTATTATCTGACTCTCCGTGAGCGCTGACATAAAGACACCAATAGCCAGATTTGCACAGCCGAGAAGAAAGAATCCAAGGATTGCCGTATATGTTTCTCCATAAGATATTGTCCCAAATTTAGACATAATCAGAGGATAGGTGCACATAATCGCCATAGGAGCAGCAAAAACCGTCACCAACGCCAGATATTTTCCTATAACAATTCCGCTTACAGAGACCGGAGAAGTCAAAAGAAGCTGATCTGTTTTCTGTTTTCTCTCTTCTGCAAGTACACGCATTGTCAGAATCGGTATTCCGATCAGGAACACAAACGTGATTGCATTAAGTGTATATTCAAATTTGGGATACGCAGCCGTAAGCTGATACGCTGAAAAATATACACCGGTAATCACAAGAATAAAAAATATAAATAAATATCCAATCATAGATGTGAGATAGTTTCTCAGCTCCCTCTTATAAATCGCCATCATTGCTTTCTTCCCCCTTTACATTTTCTGATGAATCGTCTGTCTCTGAATAATCTGCACTATCCTTCTCAGCATCATTTATGATCTCTGAAGCTCTTTCCGAATTTTTTTCACTTTCCGTAAGTTCCAGGAAGATTTCCTCCAGCGATACCTTTTTTGATTTCATTTCCAGAATAGGCGTATTCATCTGCGCCATTTTATAAAATACCTGTTCTCTTATATCATCTTTTTCATCTGCAGTAACTTTTATTGCCCATATACCCTGTTCTTTACTTTTTTCTGCCTCAGTTTCCTTCACTCCCGGGATTTCCTTCAGCGCTTTACAGACAGTATCTTTTTCACCCTTTATTAGCATTTCCAGCGTATTGGCACCTTCTGCCAGTTTGCTGAGATTTTCCGGGGTATCACTGGCAACTAATTTTCCATGAGAAATAATCAACACATAATCGCAAATTGCGCTTACCTCTGACAAGATATGTGAACTTAAAATAACCGTATGTTTTTTCTTAAGATCCCGAATCAGATTTCGGATCTCGATAATCTGCTTCGGGTCAAGCCCCACGGTAGGTTCATCCAGAATAATCACTTCCGGGTACCCAAGAATAGCCTGTGCAAGCCCTACTCTCTGCTTATAACCTTTAGACAGATTTTTAATCAGACGGTTCTTCATGTCTGAAATTTTGACCATCTCTATAACCTCTTCAATCATGGACTCTTTTTCTTTTTTGGGAATTTTTTTCAGATCAGCCACAAATCTCATATATTCCAGAACTGTCATATCGAAATAAAGAGGCGGCTGTTCCGGCAAATAGCCGATGCATTTTTTTGCTTCCTCCGGTTCTTCTAAAATGTCATGTCCGTCAATCTTGACTGTTCCCTCTGTAGAAGCAATATATCCTGTTATCATATTCATTGTTGTAGATTTTCCAGCACCGTTCGGGCCAAGAAATCCATAAATTTTACCCTTTTCAATGGTAAAAGAAAGATGATCTACTGCCGTATGACTCCCGTAGCGCTTGACCAGATCCTTTACTTCAATCACATTGCTTTCCTCCTGTCTCCTTAATCTGTACTCAAATGAAAGTAAGGCTGTTCTCGAACTATGGTAATAATCGGGGGAAAAGCGCGAGAACATCCTTACATAAAAAGTGTATGAATAAATTGTGTTTAAATTGCGTAAGAAATGTGTTAATTTCGTGAGAAGACTGTGAAAACACGGACACAATTGCCACAAAAAAAGAACCTCTATGCAAGAGGTTCCTTTAACGGGGTACCGGCCTTTCTTGGATAACGACCGGGAGTTGGTTTTATTTTTTCAATTACTACAAGAGAACGTTCTATCTCGGAATCCGGAAGGTTAAAGTATACAATATCCTTCACCCGTCCTCCGAGAATTTTTATTGCTTTTCCTGCCTGCTCTGCCTCTTCCTGTACCTTTCCGGATTTGTAGGAGATAAAGCAACCGCCTGTTTTTACGTAAGGCAGACAGTATTCGGAAAGTGTTGCAAGATTGGATACTGCCCTTGATACGCATAGGTCATACTTTTCTCTGTATGTTTTATTTTTGGCAAACTCTTCAGCACGTCCGTGTATGGCGGATATATTTTCAAACTGAAGAAGTCGAAAAGATTCTTCCAGAAAATTCACTCTTTTCTTCAGTGAATCCAGAAGACACGCCTCCAGATGAGGGAATGCTATCTTCAGGGGAACTCCAGGAAATCCTGCCCCTGTCCCTATATCCATAACATTATTAATGTTTTTTATATCTATCGCCTTCACACAGGCAAGGCTGTCAAGAAAGTGCTTGGTAAGCACTTCTTCAAATTCTGTAATTCCTGTAAGATTCATCACCTTGTTTTTTTCAACAAGATACTCATAAAAAGTAATATACTGCTCTTTCTGTCTCTCACTTAATTCTATCCCAAGTTCTTCGCAGCCTTTTTCCAAAATGGTTAAATCATATGCCATTAACTGTTTCTCCTTTTATTATACTGCTCAAGGTAAACCAAAAGTACGGAAATGTCTGCCGGAGACACACCTGAAATACGGGATGCCTGTCCTATGGATACGGGACGGAACTGCTCCAGCTTCTGACGCGCTTCCAGTCTGAGACTTCCCACCTGTTCATAGTCCAGTTCCTCCGGAATCTTCTTCATTTCCAGCTTTTTAAACTGTTCTACCTGCTTTAACTGTCTGCGGATATATCCGTCATATTTAATGTTTATATCAACCTGTTCCTTCACATCCCAGGGAAGTTGCGGACGCTCCTTATCTATTGGAGCCACTGCTTCATAGGAAAGCTCAGGACGGCGGATAAGTTCTGCAAGAGTGGTTCCTGATTTCAGAGGCGTGCTTCCGAAAGATTCCAGCAATGTCTGAACTTCTGCCGTCGCCCCGATATTAGTGTGCTCCACACGACAGATTTCCTCATCAATTCTCTTTTCTTTTGTAAGAAGAGCCTGATACTCCTCTTCCGTGATAAGACCTGCCTCGTATCCTCTTTTTCTCAGACGCAGATCCGCATTATCCTGACGAAGAAGCAGTCTGTATTCTGCACGACTGGTCATCATCCGGTAAGGCTCATGATTTTCCTTTGTTACAAGGTCATCTATCAGAACACCGATATACGCCTCTGAACGGTCAAGAATCATCTGCTCCTTTCCCTTTATTTCCATCGCTGCATTGATTCCGGCTATCAGCCCCTGAGCTGCAGCCTCCTCATAACCGGAGCTTCCGTTAAACTGTCCGGCGCTGAAAAGTCCTTTTATTTCTTTAAATTCCAGTGTAGGATAAAGCTGTCTCGGATTGATACAATCATATTCAATCGCATATGCGTTTTTAACAATTTTTGCGTTTTCCAGTCCCGGAACAGAATGATACATCTCTTCCTGCACATCCTCGGGAAGAGAACTTGACATCCCTCCTACATAAACTTCATTAGTATAAAGTCCTTCAGGTTCAATAAATACCTGATGACGATTCTTATCTGCAAACCTTACCACTTTGTCTTCAATAGACGGACAGTAACGAGGACCGGTTCCTTCAATCATACCGGAATATAACGGAGAACGATCAAGGTTCTCACGGATGATCTCATGTGTTTTTTCATTTGTATAAGTCAGCCAGCAGGACTTCTGTTCAATCTGAACGTCCTCCGGATTTGTTGAAAAGGAAAACGGTACTACTCTCTTATCTCCAAACTGCTCCTCCATCTTTGAATAATCCAGAGTATTGCCCGCAAGTCTTGCCGGGGTTCCTGTTTTGAAACGGAACATTTCAATTCCCAGCTCTTTCAGAGCATCTGTGAGATAATTGGCAGCCTGAAGTCCGTTAGGTCCTGTATAACTGCTCACATCTCCGTAAATACATCTCGCTTTTAAGTAGGTTCCCGTACAAAGAACAACTGCCTTACAGTTATATACTGCGCCGGAATAGGTTTCTACTCCCGTAATTTTTCCGTTTTCCACCAGAAGCTTTGTGATCTCTCCCTGTTTAATAGTCAGATTTTCCTGATTTTCCAGGGTTTTTCTCATTTCATTGCTGTATGCCTGCTTGTCAGCCTGTGCACGCAAAGAATGAACAGCAGGACCTTTGGAACAATTGAGCATTTTTGACTGAATAAAAGTCTTATCAATATTTTTGCCCATTTCCCCTCCAAGGGCGTCGATTTCTCTAACCAGATGCCCTTTGGAACTGCCGCCGATATTCGGGTTACACGGCATCAGGGCAATGCTGTCTACACTTACTGTAAACATAATCGTTTTAAGCCCAAGGCGGGCACCTGCCAGCGCAGCTTCACAGCCTGCATGTCCTGCCCCAACGACGACAATATCGTAATCCTCCACTAATTTTTTCATCCTAAATCTCCTATATTTTCATAGCTGCTGCCGCAGCATTCTTCTTATTTTCCTGTACAGAATTTACTGAAAATTTCGTTTACCAAGTCCTCTCCCACTGCCTCTCCGACAATCGTTCCCAAACTCTCATATGCATTCATAAGGTCTATGGAAAAGAAATCCTCCGGCATCCCAATCTCAATACTATTTCTCACAAGCTCCAGACTTCGATCCGCCTCCTCAAGCGCTGCTTTATGGCGGGCATTTGTAATATATACCTCGTCATTGAAACTTAAATTTCCGCTGAAAAACATGGATTTAATTTCTTCTTCCAGTTCAAAAACACCAGTTTCTTCTTTCGCAGAAATCGGAATAACCGGATGTCCTGTACGCTTTTTCAAATCCTGCATGTCTACCACAGGTGTTAAATCTGTCTTATTATATAGGACAATCGCCTTTTTGTCACTCAACATTCCTATGATTTCTTCATCATTTTCATCAAGGGGTGCGGAAGAGTCTACTACATAAAGAATCAAATCTGCCTTCTGCCCCATTTCTCTGGCACGGCTCACACCAATTTTTTCCACCACATCTTCTGTCTCGCGAATTCCGGCAGTATCAATAATCTTTAAAGTAATACCATGAAGGGTAATATATTCTTCCAGAATATCTCGGGTCGTTCCTGCGATATCTGTTACAATCGCTTTATTTTCCCCGATTAAAAGATTCAGCAGAGACGATTTCCCGGCATTTGGCTTGCCGAGAATTACGGTCTGGATGCCCTCCTGGATCATTTTTCCGTCAGACGAACTTTTCAACAGCTCCTTAACTTTTTTCTGCTCTTTATCCACAACTTCAAGCAGTTCCTGTGGATACCCGTCAAGACTGATATGTTCCGGATCATCCAACGCGGATTCGATATATGCGATATGATAAATCAATTTTTCCCGGATTTCCTTAATTGCACGGTAAACGGAACCTCGAAGCTGGTCCATGGAACTTCTCAAAGCATACTCATTTTTTGCCTGAATCACATCCATGACCGCCTCTGCCTGAGAGAGGTCAAGCCGTCCGTTGAGAAACGCACGTTTGGTAAATTCTCCCGGCGCAGCAATTTCAGCACCGTTTTTCAACACTGTTTCCAACACCCGTTTCATAGCAAATACACCGCCATGACAGTCAATTTCCACTGTATCTTCACCTGTAAAGGTTCGCGGAGCCCGCATCAGCATAACAAGAACTTCATCGATCAGTTCTTCTCCGTCATAAATATATCCATAATGAATCGTATGGGTAGGCTGTTCTTTAATCTGCTTCTTTCCGCCTTTCGAACGGTAAATCCGGGATATGACATCCATGGCATTTTCTCCGCTGATACGGATAATTCCGATTCCCGATGCACTCATAGCCGTTGAAATCGCAGCAATCGTTGTCTCCATTTCGTCCTCCTTTTTTATTTTCAGGAATACCCATGGTTTCCTGCTGTAATTTATTTTTAATCTTCTTTTATCAAAATAAAAAATGTTATTCCAGAGAAAACGGGCACGCTACAGTCACGTGTTATCCTCGCTTTCACCATAGAATAACATTTTTTCGAATTTATTCAAGCCTTAATTCCGGCAAAAATATTTAAATTTAATATCTTTTCAGCTTCACCACTACATGACGATATGGTTCTTCACCTTCACTGACTGTCTCCACGAATTTATTTCCCTGGAGTGCAGAATGGATGATTCTTCTCTCGTATGGATTCATTGGTTCCAGTACAACAGGCTTTCTTGTTTTCTTTACCTTGTATGCGATGCCGCGGGCAAGATTCTCCAGTGTCTCTTTGCGGCGTCTGCGGTAATCTTCTGTGTCAAGCTTTACACGAATGTAATTTGCTTTTCCCTTATTTACCACAAGGCTTGTCAGATACTGAAGAGAATCAAGAGTTTGTCCTCTTTTACCAATGAGAATTCCCATATCCTCGCCTTCGAAATCTACTTCAAGACTTCCGTCATTTGTGTTGTATTTTGATGTAATCTCCACTTCTCCAAGTTTCATAGAAGCGAACACATCGCGAAGAAATACAACTGCTCTTTCTTCGATTTCTTTAATTTCTGCCGGATCTGTGATAATTTCAACAGCTTTGCTTACCTTTACAGGTTTTTCTTTCGCTGCTTCTTTTACTTCTCTCGGCATTTTTTCTTTAACCGATTTTTCTTTTACCGGTTTCTCTTTTAACTGTTTCACCGGTCTAGCCTGTTTTTCTTTCGCTGCCTTAGGCTCTCTTACCTCTTTATTTACATTTACAGGTTCAGCCTTAGGTTCTTCCGATTTTTTCTCATCTTTGAAAGAATCCAGTTTCACAGTTTCAACGATATCTTTCATTTCGTCTTCTGCAGAAACTGTTTCTATCTTGCAAACTTTTATGATAGCAGGCTTGCTTCCGATTCCAAAGAATCCATTGCTTCCTTCGCTTATCACCTGGATATCCAGCTGGTCACTGGATACTCCGAGTTCGATACATGCTTTAGTGATTGCCTCACTTTTTGTTTTCGCTGAAAACTGGATATATTCCTCCATTATCAACCCCTCCGTTCAGGATTACTTCTTCTTATTACGTTCCTCAAAGTCTCTTACCATATTTGCCCTGGCTGTAATACTTCCCGGCTTCGCATTTGCTGCATTTTTGTAAGATTCTTCTACCTTCTTCGCTCTTGTTTCTGCGTCTTTATTGCTGCTGCCCTTTTCAACCTTGTTGATGCTTTTCACATTCTGATGAGCCTGAGTCGTAATTTTCTGAGGTGGAAGTCCCGCTTTTTCACGTTTCTTCTCCATCTTCTTCATATTCTCATTAATCAGATCATCAATTTTAATCTTATCCATATGACGGTTGATAATTACCTGCTGTACGCTTCGAACAACCGCACTGGCAATCCAGTAAATACCAAGACCTACCGGGAATGTAAAACAGAAAATTGCAGACATGATCGGCATAACCGTGTTCATAGTCTTCATGGAGTTCATCATTGCATTCTGCTCTCCATTCTGTGATTCTGCCTGAGGCATAAGCTTAAGGTTGAGCACCTGTGTCAGCCATGCAAGGAACGGAATCAGTACAGCCACTACAGCAAGAAGGATTGCTCCGCCTGCGAAAGCTGCTTTAATATAGTTCCATGGCATATCCGCAATATTAAGTCCGAAGAAATTCTGCAGATGGGAAATCTCACCTGCTGTATTATTCAGAACATCCGAAAATCCGGAGAACTGTTCCATTGCTGCAAGATCCTTCCACTGAGAAGGGGATAATGCATATAAAAAGTCGATTACAGAGTTGCTTGTAGCCTGTTCTCCTTCAAGAAACAGACGTACACGAGTCATTTTATTGGCGTCAATAAAATTCTGAAGAATATTGGTGTAACCTTCTACACCAACGATGTTGGTAACTGCTGCAGAAAAAATATCACGAACGCTTCCTACATATGCCGGAATGTTCTGGATTACCTGCCACAATGCCATCAAAATAGGAAACTGAATTGCAAGCTGCACACAGCTACCTGTCGGAGAAACACCGTATTTCTGATAAACAGCCTGTGTTTCTTCCTGCATTTTCTGCATGGAAACCTGATCTCTTTTTCCCTGATACTTTTTCTGAATTTTCTGAAGCTCCGGCTGCATAATTGAACTCAGCTTGGAGAATTTCTGCTGTTTAATCTGCAGCGGTGTCATAAGAGCGTAAATAATAATACTGAAAATAATGATACATAAACCAAGATTATGAATACCGATTGCATCAAGAATCCGGTAAATACCATCCATGATCCAGCCCATTACTGAAGCGACCTGTCCAATAATCGGAGTTCCGCTCTTTGTTGCTAAAATCATTTCCAAATCTCTTTCCTCCTAGAATCTTAAATGACAGGAGGGTTCCTTATTTCGTTAAGTTTCAGGAATTTCATCCTGTCTTTTTTATGGTACAGGGTCATAGCCTCCATGGGAAAATGGATTACACCGGAGTATTCTCCACGCAGCCAGAAGGCTGCCCTTTATCGCACCATATTTTTCAATTGCTTCTAAACCATATTGAGAACATGTGGGAATATAAGGACATTTCGTTCTCTTCATCGGCGATATATAAATTTGATAGAGCCTAATTATCTTAATTAGAAATTTTTTCATCATCTTTTTTCTCCGTTATATGATGCATACTGGCAAGATGAAGCAAAGCGCTCTCTATTTCCTGAAAGCTCTTATCCTTCGCTGCCGGCCGTGCAACAACTACGATATCGAGATTGTTTCCAAATTTCATTTCATTTAACCGATAACTTTCTCTGATCAATCTGGTGACTCTGTGGCGCACCACACTATTCCCTACTTTTTTACTTACAGATATTCCCAGACGATTCTTCGTGTACTGATTTCCCAGTACATACATCACCAGATACCGATTTCCTTTTGATGTTCCGTTCCTATATACTTTTTGAAAATCGTGATTTTTCTTTAAGGACTCTGTTTTATACATAGAATCCTCCTTTTTCACTTAAATGAAACTTTTTTACATAGAAGAAAAGACCACATAACTGCGGTCTTAATCTTAGGCTGATAACTGCTTTCTTCCTTTTAATCTTCTTGCAGCTAATACTTTACGTCCGCCGGCTGTACTCATACGAGCTCTGAAACCGTGAACTTTTGCTCTAGATCTTTTTTTCGGCTGAAATGTCATTTTCATAGGTAAAGCACCTCCTTCATCTATTTTACATGATAAAAATTATCTGGTTAGAACATCATTTCAATTATATTCATAAACCCCTGATTCGTCAAGTAAAAAATTTTGCAGATTCTGCGCAGATTTACGGGGAATTGTGGACAGTTCTGATGGTTTACGTAAGATTATCCACAATTTGTGGATAACTTGTGGATAACTTGTGGAATATCTGCAAATATATCCACTTTCTATCCCCCGTTTTTACACATAAATATCAAAAAAACCTATAATTCCACCATTTTCGACAGTGCATAAACTTATACACATATTTTTCCTGAAATCTGGTGCATAATTCTGTTTTATGGTAACCAAAAAAGTACTATCCACCGTTATCCACACTAATCCACATAGAAAATGTTGATAACTTTTTCAAAAAAAATTTTTTCTGTGTCGAATAGTTCTAAATTTCCATTGATAAAAAAGGCTATTTATTATAATATATAAAAGGATATTTATGTCTTTTTTAAGAATACGTGCCTATTGCATCCGGAAAATGACCATGCCGGTCTTTTTCCGATGCATTTTTACTTATTTTTACTTATTAAATTGAAGTTAAATGAACCAGGAGAACCAAAAATGAATAAAGTTGTGGAAAAATGGGACGAAATTTTACAGATCGTCAAAACAGAACATGATTTATCTGAGGTTTCTTTTACTACCTGGCTGCAGCCTCTTAAAGTATATGAGGTAAAAGGAAACGTGGTTACGATCATTGTTCCCTCCGAACAGGTAGGACTGAACTACATCAGTAAAAAATACAAGCTTCCTCTGCAGGTTACTATCAGTGAAGTCACAGGAATGGATTCCTGTGAAGTGGTTTTTATTCTTCCTGAAGATGTTCCCAAAAAAGAAATTCCCGTATCAAAAGGGCTTTCCCAGGATGCCCGCTGCGAAGAAGCCCATCTGAATCCAAAATATACCTTCGATACTTTTATTGTAGGAAGCAATAATAAATTTGCTCAGGCTGCTGCCCTTGCAGTTGCCGAATCCCCGGGAGATGCCTACAATCCGCTTTTTATTTACGGCGGCGCAGGTCTTGGAAAAACACACCTTATGCATTCCATCGCACATTTTATCATTGACCATGATAAAGATAGCAGAGTGCTTTATGTAACAAGTGAAGAATTTACCAACGAGCTGATTGAAGCCATTCGAAACGGAAATAATACAGCAATGACCAAATTCCGTGAAAAGTACAGAAATATTGATGTTCTTCTGGTCGATGATATCCAGTTTGTTATAGGAAAGGAATCTACACAGGAAGAATTTTTCCATACATTCAACAGCCTTCACAGCGCGAAAAAACAAATCATCATATCCTCAGATAAACCTCCAAAGGACATGGAAATTCTGGAAGAACGCTTCCGTTCAAGATTCGAATGGGGGCTGATTGCAGATATCACTCTTCCTGATTATGAAACAAGAATGGCAATCCTTCATAAAAAAGAAGAAATGGACGGCTATAATATCAGCGAAGATGTTATCAAATATATTGCAAATAACATAAAATCAAATATCCGTGAACTGGAGGGCGCTTTTAATAAGGTTATGGCTTTCGCCAAACTGGAACAAAAGGAAGTTACTCTTGAACTTGCAGAACAGGCTTTGAAAGATATCATTTCTCCTGATGAAAAGAAGGTTATTACTCCGGAGTATGTGATTTCCATGGTTGCAGAACATTTCGACGTAAGTGTTTCTGACCTTCTGGGAAACAAACGAAATGCAAAAATTGTAGTTCCACGACAGGTTGCTATGTATCTTTGCAGAGAAATTATCTCCACTCCGCTGAAATCCATCGGAAAAAGTCTGGGTAACCGTGACCACACAACCATTATGCATGGTATCGAAAAAATAGAAAAAGAAATCGCAAGTGACGAAAACCTGAAAAATACCATTGAAACCTTAAAGAAAAAAATTAATCCACAGGCTTAAACTTCCTTATAAAGAACTATGTGGATAAGTTTCCATAAACGGGGTGTAAAGAATGTTGATAGAATGTGTATAAGTGTGTATAACTTTTTAGGGAAAATGACACCTTCCAGTTGTACACAAGTTATTCACATACTTTAACCACAACTTTACACGAAGTTATCCATACTCGAACCCCTTGTATTTACTACCTCCAATGGAGTTTTTCACATATTCACACCCCCTACGGCGGTTACGGCGGATTTTTTCTTAAATATTTTCTATAAACAAACCACTTTATCCAGAAAGGGAGTTATACACACAATGAAAATTATATGTAACAAAAACAATTTACTCAAAAGCGTAAACATATCTCTAAAAGCAGTACCATCAAAAACGACAATGCCAATTCTTGGCTGTATTTTAATTGATGCAACTACAAACCAGATTAAATTTACAACCAACGATATGGAACTTGGTATTGAAACAATTGTAGAAGGTACTATTGTAGAAAAGGGTATTATTGCTCTTGATGCAAAAATTTTTTATGAAATCATCAGACGTCTTCCGGATAATGATGTAACAATTAAAACGGATGATAAATTTACTGCCACCATTACATGTGAAAAAGCGAAATTTAATATTCCTGGAAAATCAGGGGAAGATTTTGCCTATCTCCCAATCATAGAAAGAGATGAATCTCTGACTATCTCACAATATACTTTAAAAGAGATGATTCGTCAGACTATTTTCTCCATTGCTGTAAATGAAAATAATCGTTTAATGACGGGGGAACTGTTTGAAATTAAAGATAATTGCCTGAAAATAGTTTCACTGGATGGACACAGAATCTCCATTCGAAAAATGGATCTGAAAAACAGCTATTCAGATCGTAAAGTAGTTGTACCAGGAAAAACTTTAAATGAAATCAGCAAGATTCTTTCCGGCGAAGTGGATGATCAGGTCAGCATTTTCTTTACCAAAAATCATATTTTATTTGAATTTGATCAGACCATGGTAGTTTCCAGACTTATTGAGGGAGAATATTTCAGAATTGACCAGATGCTTTCCAGTGATTATGAGACGAAACTTACCATTAACAAAAAAGAATTTCTTGACTGTATTGACAGAGCAACTCTTCTTGTAAGAGAGGGAGATAAGAAACCGATTATCATCAGTATTACAGATAATTCTATGGAACTGAAGATTGATTCTGCTATGGGATCCATGAATGAGGATATTGATATTGATAAAGAGGGCAAAGATATTCTGATTGGATTTAATCCCAAGTTTTTAATTGATGCTCTGAAGGTGATTGATGATGAAATGATAAATATCTACCTTGTAAACCCGAAAGCACCATGCTTTATCAGGGATGACGAAGAAAACTACACATATTTAATTCTTCCGGTTAATATAAATCAGAATCAGGCGAGATAAAGATAAGGGGTGTATAATTATGCAGGAAATTTGTATAAGAGATGAATTCATTAAACTGGGTCAGGCGCTGAAACTTGCAGGCGTTGTGGAGGACGGAGTAGAGGCAAAATACGTAATTGCGGATGGACTGGTAAAGGTCAATGGTGAAGTGGATGTCCGCCGTGGACGGAAAGTTTATGAGGGCGACGTAATTTCTTATGACGGTAATGAAATTAAAGTAATCAGGTGAGTGAATGTATATTGAATCCGTTCAATTAAAAAATTTCAGAAATTATGATTCTCTGGAGCTTACTCTGGATAAAGGGACGAATATTTTTTATGGAGACAATGCTCAGGGAAAAACAAATATTTTGGAATCTGTTTATCTGTGCGGCACAACAAAATCACACAAAGGAAGTAAGGACAGGGAAATGATCCGCTTCGATGAAGAGGAATCACATATACGCATGATTGTGAAAAAGGATGGGGCGCCGTATAAGATTGATATGCATTTGAAGAAAAATAAGGCAAAAGGCGCAGCAATCAATGGTCTTCCTATCAGGAAGGCCAGTGAGCTTTTTGGAGTTGTAAATATGGTTTTTTTCTCACCGGAAGATCTGAATATTATCAAAAACGGACCGGGAGAAAGAAGAAGATTTCTTGATCTGGAACTTTGTCAGCTTGATAAAATATATCTTACGGATCTGGCAAATTATAATCATATTCTAAACCAGAGAAACAAACTTCTTAAGGATCTTTATGTGAATCCGGGACTTAAGGATACGCTTGATATCTGGGATATGCAGATTACAAATTACGGACAGCAGATTATACGAAAGCGGAAGGAGTTTGTAAAGGAATTAAATGAGATAATTCATGGAATCCACAGCAATCTCACAGGAGGAGCGGAAGAGCTGGAGGTTCTTTATGAGCCAAGTGTCAGTGAGGAGAATTTCGAGAAGGAGCTTATAAAAAACAGAGAACGGGATATGCGTATGAAGCTAACTTCAGTAGGTCCCCACAGAGACGATCTCTGCGTAAAGGCAAACGGAATCGATATCCGAAGATTTGGCTCTCAGGGACAGCAGCGTACGGCTGCTCTTTCTCTGAAACTGTCTGAAATTTATATTGTGAAGCGTAAAATAAAGGATACGCCGGTTCTTCTTCTTGACGATGTATTATCTGAGCTTGACAGCAGCAGACAGACGTACCTTCTGGAGAGTATCCATGATATTCAGACGATGATAACCTGTACGGGTCTGGATGATTTTATCAGTCACCGTTTTGAAATAAATAAGGTTTTTCATGTTGTGAAGGGACAGGTTTATGAACCGTATCAGAAGTAGTTTTTGACAAAGAGTGACTGCTTATGATAAACTGGGACTAAGACTGTGTAATGATGAGTTTGGAGATATTATCTCCGGGAAAGTTGGTGAATGTATTGGACAAAGAAGAATTTCGGATAAAACTTGAAGAAATTAACAAACTGGTTCAGCTTAAGGACTATAAAGGCGCTATGAGTATTGTGGACAGTATTGACTGGCGTCGTGTAAAAAATGTTCGCACACTGTGTGTCGTAGGTGAAATTTATGCTGCAAACAAGCGGTACGAAGATAGTAAGGAAATTTTTCTCCTGGCTTATAACCGGGCATCTATCGGAAAAAATATTCTGTACCGTCTGATTGAAATTTCATTGAAGATGAATGATATTGAAGATGCTGTAGAATTTTTTGATGAATATAAACAGGTGGCGTCAAATGATAACACGCAGTATATTCTGGAATATAAGATTGCCAGAGCAAAGAATGCATCTTTAAATGAGCAGATTAAGATTCTGGAAGAGTACAAGGACAGAGAGTTTACAGAAAAATGGTCTTATGAACTGGCAACCCTTTACTATAAAGCCGGGGATAAAGAAAGATGTCTTGATTTGTGTAATGAGATTATTCTGTGGTTCAGCGAGGGCAAATATGTAACAAAGACTCTGGACCTTAAGATGCGTATGGGAGAGCTTACAGGAGCTGAGCGTGAGAAATTTGAACAACAGTTTATTCCGAAGCTGATCACACCGGAAGAGAAGAAAGCAATGGAGGAAGATGCTTCAAAGAATGGCCAGGAAGAGGCAGCAGAAGCTTCAGAAAAACCAGAGAATAAGCGAATTGAAAGCATTCGTCTTGATGAAAGGGATCTCAACAGTGTGGAGAGCCTTCAGGAAAAGATATCCAAAGGTATACGCGATATTTTTAACGGTAAAAAGAAAGAAGACGACTTGGAAGAAAACCAGAGCGATGAAGCAGAGGTTGAGAAATCTATTCCGGAAGAACTTATAAAAACAGGAAATTCTGTTTCCGAACCGGAGAATGTGCCTGCTCTTGAGCCGGAAACTCCGGGTGTGAAGCCTGATTTTTCCAATACTATAAAAATGCCGGAGCTCAAGATTCCTGATTCTATGAAAAAAATAGATATTCCTCAGGCCCCGTCTATTTCAGCACCGGATATCACACCGGAAGAAATTGCGGAAGAAAAGAAAAACTTTGATTTTGACTTTAATCTGGAGGATACTATTCTGGCAGCTGCTTCTGCGCAGGGAATCGAGATTCCGAAAGAACCGGAGGCAGATGAGACTGCCGAGATGATGGAGGAAGAAACTGTAGGTGGAGAAGAAGAACCGCAGAAGGTTCCAAGACTGGAGGAGGAAGAGTTCCTGACAGAAGAAGATCTGCAGAGCGCAGAGGAAGAATTTCTGAATGGACCGACTTCCCGAACCCCGGAATTTAATCTTCCGGACAGTGAGGAAGAGGATTTTCTTGGAGAGCTTCTGAAAGAACCGGCAGATACGCTTGTGAAAGATGAACCGGTTTCAGATGAACCTCAGTTGGAGAAAAGAGCTCTTACAGAAGAGGAAGAGCTTGAGCAGTTAATTGCTTCTTTCCAGACAGGAGAGGAGACAGATCCTCTTGATATTGTTCCTCGTGAAAGAGAACTTCGTGATGAGGAGAAAAAGATTTTTACATACTTTGTTAAAGTTCCGGGACTGGAAGAACAGCTGATTGATACATTATGCGATGTGCAGCTTGCAGCTGCGGATACAACTTCCAAAACGGGAAATATCATCATCATGGGTGGAAGAGAATGCGGAAAGACAAGACTGATTTCAGGGTTGATTCCTGCAATCTGCAAGGAACTTAACATAGAAGCATCCAAGGTTGCCTATGTTTTTGCAGATCAGATTAATGATAAGGACATTCCTGCAATCGTGAAGAAACTTTCCGGCGGATTTCTTGTTATTGAAAATGCCAATCAGTTAAATCAGCAGACAGTGGATATGCTTGATAAGGCAATGGAAGCAGATACGGAAGGCATGATCGTGATTATTGAGGATGAGAAGATTGGTATGCGTAAACTGATTGCGAGATTTCCGAAATTTGCGAAAAAGTTTACGTCCATGATTAATATTCCTGTTTTTACAAACGATGAGCTTGTAAACTTTGCAAGAGTTTATACGAAAGAGAATGGATATACCATTGATCAGATGGGGATGCTGGCTCTTTATAATCTGATCAGTACCAACCAGAAGGAAGATGAGCCTATGAGTGTTGGCGCTGTGAAGGAATTGATTGATGCTGCAATTATGAAATCTCAGGGCGGCATTCGCAAGTTTAAACGAAATATTTCCAAGAAACGTACAGATAATGACGGATTTATCGTTCTCTATGAGAAAGACTTTGTCTAAGTCGGAGAAGATTCCGGTTTAGAAATAAATAAAATGAAAAGGAAGTAATGATTATGGCCAAACCTTATCTGGGAAATCCCAAATATACCATAGAGGTGCTTCAGAAGTATAATTTCGCTTTCCAGAAACGATTTGGTCAGAACTTTCTGATCGACACTCATGTTCTGGAAAAGATTATTGCTTCTGCAAATATTACGAAGGATGATTTTGTTCTGGAAATCGGGCCCGGAATAGGGACGATGACACAGTATCTTGCAGAGGCTGCAAGGGAAGTGGCTGCAGTAGAAATTGATAATACGCTGATTCCGATTCTTGCAGATACTCTTAAGGACTGGAATAATGTAACTGTGATTAATAACGATGTTCTTAAAGTTGATTTAAGGCAGCTTGCTCTTGAAAAAAATGGCGGACGACCAATTAAGGTGGTAGCGAATCTGCCTTATTACATTACAACGCCGATTATTATGGGGCTTTTTGAAAATAAAGTGCCGATTGATTCCATTACAATCATGGTTCAAAAAGAGGTTGCAGACAGAATGCAGGTGGGGCCGGGAACTAAAGATTATGGCGCACTGTCTCTGGCTGTGCAGTATTACGCAAAGCCTCAGATTGTCGCGAATGTTCCGCCAAACTGTTTTATGCCGAGACCGAAGGTTGGAAGTGCCGTTATTCGTCTGGAAAAATATGAAGAACCTCCTGTACAGGTAAAAGATGAAAAGTTGATGTTCAGGATTATTCGTGCTTCGTTTAATCAGAGGAGAAAAACTCTGGTCAATGGACTGAAAAATTCTCAGGAATTAAGCTTTTCCAAAGAAGAAATTGAAAAAGCACTTACAAACTGCGGGTTATCTTTGAATATCAGAGGAGAGGCGCTGACTCTGGAGAAGTTTGCAGAATTGGCAAATTCATTTTATGATTTAAAAAACGAATAAAAAGACAAAACAAAAAGCATCCGATGGCTAGACGGATGCTTTTTGCATGTTACATCTCGAATTTATTTTTTAAAAGGAAGGAGAGTTGATTACTTTGGGGAGTAATCAACATATGAAAAAGAAATTTTATAAAAATAATGTTGGCTGTATTATTTTTATGGTTACAGTATATAGGATATATATGAGAGAATCATGTTTAAGTTATGAAAAAATTTTGAACAAATGTCGAAAGAATTGTGAATGTGTCAGAGCATAGGAATAAGACAGGGAAGGATTGATGCTATTCGGAAGTGGATGAAAGGTTGGATGGAAAAAAACAGAAGAAAAATTTTGCCTAAAAATATACATTCATAGAGCAGATAGCAGTTCGAATGTGTGTGATAAATTTATAAAAAAATGATAAATATAAAAATAAAATTGTGCAAATAAACGAAAGTTAATTATGGTTTCATATATTATTCATATTCTGTTCATAAATGATTGCTATTATATAATCAGTTCGAAAGAACGTACACAAGACGTTGTAATGTTAGCATTACACATATATTTTTTCATAATAATTGCCCCGGTAAACCACTGCCGGGGCACTCCTCGTATACAGGCCTTTTTCAGGGGCTTTTTTTATTTCCATTCTTCGGAGGGTGTGCTATAATGAAAAAAATACTACGATAATTTTGGAAAAATAAGTGTGAAAAGATAGATATAGAGGATAAGCAAAAGGAGAAAGAATTATGGCTGAAACAATGAAAGATTTCGAAGCAGAACTTGAGGCGTCTTTTAAGAAGATTGAAGAAGGCGATATTCTTACAGGAACTGTAATCAGTGTAGATGAAAAAGAAGTGGTACTTGATCTGAAATATTATGCAGAGGGAATTATTCCGGTGGAGGATTACAGCAGAGAACCTGGATTTAATGTAAAAGAGGAAGTACACGTAGGCGATGAAGTTTCTGCGACTGTCGTAAGAAAAGATGACGGACACGGAAATATCCTTTTATCCAGAACAGAGGCTAACGATGTGCTGGCATGGGACAGATTAAAAGAATTAAAAGAGTCTGGGGAAGTGCTTGATGTAGTGGTAAAAGGAATTGTAAATGGCGGTGTAATCGTATATGTAGAAGACGTCCGCGGTTTTATTCCGGCTTCGAAGCTGGCACTTAATTATGTTGAGGATACAAATGAATATCTGAACAGACATATTCAGGTACAGGTATTTGACGTAGACAAGGAGAGCGGCAGACTGATCCTTTCTGCAAAAGAGATTTTAAGAGAAAAAGCAGAAGAGGAGAGAAAGAACAAGGTGTCCAATCTGGAGGTTGGTCTTGTAACAGAGGGAACAGTAGAAAGTCTTCAGACATATGGAGCTTTCGTAAATCTCGGAAACGGACTTTCCGGTCTTGTTCACATTTCCCAGATTTGTGAAAAAAGAATAAAGAAACCATCAGAAGTTCTTGCTGTCGGAGATAAGGTAAAAGTAAAAGTGACTGCTGTAAAGGATGGGAAAATCAGTCTCAGTATAAAAGAAGCTTCTGACGTTATGGCAAAAGAAATAGAAGAAGAAACAATTGAGCTTCCGGATGCGGGAGAGGAGGCAACAACTTCCCTCGGCTCTTTATTTGCAGGAATAAAATTGAATTAAAATAAAGTGAAAAAGGAAATGTTTTCATGAAAAATCAGGAAAAAATATACGTGCTTGGACATAAGAATCCGGATACGGATTCCATTTGTTCGGCTATCGCATATGCAGATATAAAAAACAGAACAGGGCAGAGCAGTACCAGGTATATTCCGAAGCGCGCGGGACAGCTCAATGAGGAAACAGAGTATGTTCTCAGTAGATTCGGAGTTCGTCCTCCCGGATACCTTTCCAATATCGGAACGCAGGTAAAAGATATGGATATCCGTATCAGTCCGGAGGCGGATAAGAGTATGTCTCTGAAGAATGCATGGGATCTTATGCAGGAAAAAAGTATTGTTTCACTCCCAATCCGCGATAAAGACGGCATATTGGAAGGAATGATTACTGTGGGGGATATTGCTCAGACGTATATGGATACAACTGACAGTTATCTTCTGTCTAATGCGAGAACCCAGTATAAGCGAATTGCAGAGACTCTGGAAGGAATTGTAATAGAGGGAAATGAGCATGGATATTTCGTAAAGGGAAAGGTTCTTGTAGGAACTGCTAATCCGGAAATGATGAAGGCATATATCGAAGAAGATGACCTTATTATCATGGGAGACCGTGAGGAGGATCATCTTGAGGCAATTGAACAGAATGTAAGCTGTATCATTGTCAGTATGGGAGTGGAAGTTTCTGAAAAGGTAATCAAGCTTGCTCATGAAAAAGATATTGTGATTATTATGTCTCCTCATGATACTTTTACCATTGCGAGACTGATTAATCAGAGCATTCCTGTGAAATATATTATGCAGACGGAAAATCTGATCACCTTCAGCACGGAGGATTTCACAGATGATATTCAGGAAATTATGATTAAACACCGTCATCGTGCATTCCCTGTCATTAATAAAAAGGGAAGATGTGTGGGGACGATTTCCAGACGAAATTTTCTGGATATTTCGAAAAAAAAGGTTGCGCTTGTAGACCATAATGAGAGGACGCAGGCTGTTGACAATATTGAAAAAGCAGAGATTGTAGAGATTATCGATCACCATAAGCTGGGGTCTCTTGAGACGATGAAGCCGATTTCTTTCCGCAATCAGCCTGTGGGCTGTACTGCTACAATTCTGTATCAGATGTACGGAGAGCAGAGGATAGAGATTTCCCCTACAATTGCAGGTCTTCTCTGTGCTGCGATTATTTCGGATACACTTATGTTCCGATCACCGACCTGTACACTTGCGGATAAAATGGCAGCAGGAGCACTTGCGCTTATTGCAGACATCAATATTGAGCAGTTTGCAAGAGAAATGTTTAAGGCAGGAAGCAACCTGAAAGACAAATCACCGGAAGAAATTTTTTATCAGGATTACAAGAAATTTATTGCAGAAGGTGATGTAACATTTGGAGTCGGACAGATCAGCTCTATGGATAGCTCAGAACTTCTGGACATTAAAGAACGTCTGCTTCCGTTTATGGTAAGTGAATGCGGACGCCACGGAGTTACAAGAGTTTACTTTATGCTTACAAACATCATAGAAGAATCAACGGAACTTCTCTATTATGGCGAGGGAAGTGAAGAAATGGCGAAAACTGCCTTTAATATTAAGCCTGAAAATGAGGCATTCTATCTGAAAGGAATTGTTTCCAGAAAGAAACAGTTAATTCCTGCTTTGATGGAAGCTGCGGTTATGAACCAGAACGATTATAATTAAGGACGGTAAAAAATGTCAAAGAAAATATGGAAAGCCGGAAATATGCTCTATCCGCTTCCGGCAGTTATGGTAAGCGTATCTGACGGGAAAGGAAAGGATAACATCATTACTGTGGCATGGGCTGGAACTGTCTGTACCAATCCGCCGATGGTATCTATTTCTGTGAGACCATCCCGGTATTCCTACCAGATGATAAAAGATACGGGAGAATTTGTAATCAATCTTACAACAGAGGAACTGGCATATGCTACAGATTATTGCGGTGTGCGTTCAGGAAGAGACGTAGATAAGTTTGCAGAAATGAAGCTTACAAAAGAAAAGGCGGAGTATGTTAAAGTACCCCTTATTAAAGAGTCTCCGGTTTCGATTGAGTGCAGGGTGAAAGAGGTAAAGGAATTAGGATCTCATCATATGTTTCTTGCAGAGGTTCTTGCCGTTCATGCAGATGATGCGTATATGGATGAAAAAGAGAAATTCCACCTGAATAAAGCACGACCGCTGGTATATTCTCATGGAGAATATCTTGGAACAGGGAAGAAGCTGGGAACTTTTGGATATAGTGTGAAAAAGAAAAAGAAAGCTCGCAGAAAAGCTTGAAGAAGCAATTGAAATTATGCTAAAATGAAAGGACACAGGGATGAACAATGTGACATTGATCGGTATGCCAGGAGCCGGAAAAAGCACTCTCGGCGTTGTTCTTGCCAAGATACTTGGATACGAGTTTCTGGATTCTGATCTTCTGATTCAGAAACAGGAAAAAAAGCGTCTTTCCCGCATTATTGAAGAAAAAGGAACAGAGGGTTTTAGGGCTGTGGAGAATCGGGTTAATGCGTCTATAGAGGCAGAAAATACAGTGATCGCAACCGGTGGAAGTGTGGTATATTGTGACGAAGCAATGCAGCACCTGAAGTCGATTGGAACGGTTGTATATCTGAAGTTATCTCTAAATGCAGTTTCCAGACGGCTCGGTAATCTGAAAGACAGGGGCGTTGTGTTAAAGGATGGTCAGACCTTAAAAGAGTTATATGAAGAAAGAACTCCGTTATATGAAAAATATGCGGATGTTGTGGTAGATGAAGAAGGGAAAAATTTGGAAGCAAGTCTGCAGGCAGTTTTGAAGATACTGAATAGTGAAAAGTGTCTATTGACACAGGAATAGCCTGGACGAGTTTTGGCGAAAAAAATAATTTTTATTTACAAATGGCGAAACTATGTTATAATATACAACTGATTTCGTGGAAACTGCGCAGGGAAAATATTGTGTTACAATGTGTGGTTTACAGCATGAGAACTTTTTAAGAATTTCGTTTTCGCTCGTGGAGTGTAAATAATCATAGAGGTGTATTATGGAACAGTATGTTATAAAAGGTGGCAACCCTTTAGTCGGTGAAGTTGAGATTGGTGGCGCGAAGAATGCGGCATTGGCAATTTTGGCAGCAGCGATTATGACAGATGAAACTATTTTAATTGAAAATCTGCCGGATGTAAAAGACATCAATGTACTGCTTGAAGCAATTGCCGGTATCGGCGCGCAGGTAGAAAGAATCAATCATTCTACAGTAAAGATTAACGGTTCAACTATTGGCGATGTTAGTGTAGATTATGAATATATCAAAAAAATTCGTGCTTCTTACTATCTTCTGGGAGCACTGCTTGGCAAATACAAACATGCAGAAGTTCCGCTTCCGGGCGGATGCAACATCGGAAGCCGTCCGATTGATCAGCATCTGAAGGGATTTCGTGCACTTGGTGCAGATGTGGATATTCTTCACGGGGCGATTGTGGCGAAGGCCAAGAATCTTCACGGAAGCCATATTTTCCTTGATGTGGTATCAGTTGGGGCGACGATTAATATTATGATGGCGGCAGCTATGGCGCCGGGACGTACTATTATCGAGAATGCGGCGAGAGAGCCTCATGTAGTTGATGTAGCCAATTTCCTGAACAGTATGGGAGCTAATATTAAAGGCGCAGGTACAGATGTGATTCGTATCAAAGGTGTGGAGAAGCTTCACCGCACAGAATATTCCATTATTCCGGATCAGATTGAAGCAGGTACTTTTATGTTTGCGGCAGCAGCAACAGGCGGAGATATTACTGTAAAAAATGTAATTCCGAAGCATTTGGAGGCTACTACTGCGAAATTGGAGGAAATCGGATGTGAAGTACAGGAATTTGACGATGCTGTTCGTGTTCGTGCAACAGGAAAGCTTCGCCGTACTCATGTAAAAACACTTCCGTATCCTGGATATCCTACAGATATGCAGCCTCAGATCGGAGTAACTCTTGCTTTGGCAGAGGGTACAAGCATTGTTACAGAGAGTATTTTTGAAAATCGTTTTAAATATGCAGACGAGCTTGCACGTATGGGTGCTCATATCAAAGTGGAAGGCAATTCTGCGATCATTGACGGTGTGAAGAAGCTTACAGGAGCCAGAGTCAGCGCACCTGACCTTCGTGCCGGAGCTGCCCTTGTTATTGCAGGTCTTGCTGCAGAGGGCGTGACTATTGTTGACGATATTGTTTATATCCAGAGAGGATATGAGCGTTTTGAAGAAAAGCTTCGTGCTCTTGGTGCGCAGATTGAAAAGGTTTCCAGTGAGAAGGAAATCCAGAAATTCCGTCTTCGCGTAGGTTGATCCTGTTTTGGGTGTTTATAAATATTTGATAAAAAATGAAAAAAATGTTGACAATCCGAAGCAATGAGTATATTGTATGGGTTGCAGCAATCAATAAAAGATAAAAATAGCCTTTTATTCAGAGTGGTGGAGATACAAAGGATCTGTGAAGCCACGGCAACCCCTGATGACAGGAAGGTGCCAACCTGAGCGAGTAATCGAACAATAAGAGGATTGTTTATGAGATAGAACAGTCCGATTAGTTCGGGCTGTTTTTACTTATTCTGAAAAAATAAAGGAGAATACAATGGAGAAAATTTTATTTACATCTGAATCTGTAACAGAAGGTCATCCGGATAAAATGTGCGACGCTATTTCGGACGCTATTCTTGACGCTCTTATGGAGCAGGATCCTATGAGTCGTGTCGCATGTGAGACTGCTACAACAACAGGTCTTGTACTTGTTATGGGTGAAATTACAACAAACGCATATGTAGATATTCAGAAAATCGTAAGAGATACTGTTCGTGAAATCGGTTATACACGTGGTAAATTTGGTTTTGATGCGGACACCTGCGGTGTTATCACCGCTATCGACGAGCAGTCTGCTGACATCGCGCTGGGCGTAGATAAAGCTCTCGAAGCAAAAATGGGCGAGGATGAGATTGACGCAATCGGAGCAGGTGATCAGGGTATGATGTTTGGTTATGCTACCAATGAGACAGAGGAGTATATGCCATATGCAATCAATCTGGCACATAAGCTTGCTTATCAGCTTACAAAGGTTCGTAAAGACGGTACATTAAGTTACTTGAGACCCGATGGAAAGACTCAGGTTACAGTAGAGTATAATGAAGAAGGTAAACCATTCCGTCTTGATGCAGTTGTATGCTCCACGCAGCATGATCCGGAGATAACTCAGGAGCAGATTCATGAAGATATTAAAAAATATGTATTTGATGCCATTATCCCTGCAGATATGGTTGATGAAAATACAAAATATTTCATTAATCCGACAGGACGTTTCGTAATCGGCGGACCTCACGGAGACAGTGGTCTTACAGGAAGAAAGATTATCGTAGATACTTATGGTGGAATGGGACGTCATGGCGGCGGTGCTTTCTCAGGAAAGGACTGTACAAAAGTTGACCGTTCTGCAGCATATGCAGCCCGCTATGTTGCAAAGAATATTGTAGCAGCAGGACTTGCAGATAAATGTGAAATCCAGCTTTCCTATGCAATCGGTGTAGCACAGCCTACATCCATTAATGTTCAGACATTTGGAACAGGTAAATTATCCGATACAAAGCTGGTAGAGATTATCCGTGAGAATTTCGACCTTCGTCCGGCAGGAATCATCAAGATGCTTGACCTTCGCCGTCCAATCTACAAACAGACAGCGGCATATGGACATTTCGGAAGAACTGACGTAGAGCTTCCATGGGAAAAACTGGACAAAGTTGAAGATTTAAAGAAATACTTATAATTTTTTCGAAATTATAAAAAAATAAAAACATACAGAGCCCTTCGTAATTTTCAGACTGAGATTGCGGAGGGCTTTTCTTTTTATAAAAAATTTAGAGATGGTCCGGAGGCTTTATGATATAATAGCTTTACAGAACGAAATAATGTTGTACGTGATTATTTTGACATTAAATCAGAAATTCTAAGAAAGAACGGAGCATTTTTTTATGAAAATGAAAACAAGGATTATTGTCGGCTTTGTGATGATTATTCTGGTTCCGCTTCTGCTTTTTTCCGCGACTCTGTATGGCTTCAGTCAGTCTCAGGCGAAACAGATTCTGGAGGAAAGAAGCGGCGATTCACAGGAAATCGTATACGATATCATTACGGAAATAAACAATAGTCAGATGCAGGTAAGAGTAATGACGAAAGATTTGCTGTTTACGGCATTGGTTATTTTGCTGTTTACAGCTCTGTCTGTAGGGTTATGGATTTACAGAAGTATAGCGGCCCCTCTTTTAAATCTGAAAAAAGCTACTCATAATATCAAAGAAGGAAATCTTGACTTCGAGTTGGAAGTGGAGGGAAATGATGAATTTTCGGAACTTTGTCAGGATTTTGAGGAAATGCGTCGCCGACTGAAGGAGTCTGCCGAAGAAAAGGTATTGCTTGACAGAGAAAATAAAGAACTGATCAGTAATATTTCCCATGATTTAAAGACTCCGATTACAGCGGTAAAGGGATATGTGGAGGGCATCATGGATGGAGTAGCCGACACCCCGGAAAAGATGGAACGCTATATTAAAACAATTTACAATAAGACAAATGAGATGGATCACCTTATCAACGAACTGACTTTTTATTCCAAAATTGACACAAATAGGATTCCTTATACTTTCAGTAAGTTGAATGTGGAGGATTATTTTGGAGACTGTGCAGAGGAAGTGGGGCTTGAACTGGAAACAAGAAACATAGAGCTTGTCTATGCAAATTATGTGGAGCAAGACGTTCTTGTGATAGCGGACGGAGAACAGATACGCCGTGTAATACACAATATTATCAGCAATGCCATTAAATATATGGAAAAGGACAGGAAGATTATCCAGATTCGTGTAAAGGATGTAGGTGATTTTATCCAGGTTGAGGTTGAGGATAACGGAAAGGGAATTGCTTCCAAGGATCTGACACATGTATTTGACCGTTTTTATCGAACGGATGTATCCAGAAATTCATCAAAGGGAGGAAGCGGAATCGGACTTTCCATTGTGAAAAAAATTATCGAAGACCACGGTGGGAAGGTGTGGGCCACAAGCAGGCTCGGAATTGGAACGATTATGTATTTTGTACTTAGAAAATATCAGGAGGTACCGGCGGAATGAGCAGGATTTTAATTATAGAAGACGAAGAGGCAATTGCAGATCTGGAAAAGGATTATCTGGAGCTGTCTGGCTTTGAGGTGGAAATCTGTAACCGTGGAGATACAGGACTGGAGCGGGCATTAAGTGAGGAATTTGATCTGATCATCCTTGATCTGATGCTTCCTGAAGTAGACGGTTTTGAAATATGCAGACAGGTGCGTCAGGAGAAAAATACACCGATTATCATGGTATCTGCCAAGAGAGATGATATTGATAAAATCAGAGGACTTGGTCTTGGGGCGGATGATTATATGACGAAGCCGTTCAGTCCCAGCGAACTTGTGGCAAGAGTAAAAGCTCATATGGAGAGATATAATCGTCTTATCGGTTCCCAGGCACAGAAGAATGATATTGTGGAGATTCGCGGAATCAAAATTGACAAGACAGCTCGAAGGGTATGGGTAAATGGAGAGGAAACTACTTTTACATCCAAAGAGTATGATCTTTTGACCTTTCTTGCTGAGAATCCCAACAGAGTGTTTACGAAAGAAGAGCTGTTCCGGGAGATTTGGGATATGGAGTCTGTGGGAGATATTGCGACAGTTACCGTGCATATCAAAAAACTTCGTGAAAAAATAGAAGTAAATACAGCGAAGCCTCAGTACATTGAGACAATCTGGGGCGTAGGCTACCGATTCAAGGTGTGATTCTGATTGTATAAATTGGTTGAAAGGATGTCTTATGGAAAGACTTTATAAGGAATTAGAAGCTTATGGAAAAAGTGATTTTTATCCGTTTCACATGCCTGGGCATAAACGGAATCCGGAATTTGTAGATGGAGTATTCCCATTTGAAAGGGATATTACGGAAATCAGTGGATTTGATAATCTACATCATCCGGAAGGAATCATCAAAGAAGCACAGGAAGCTGCTGCCTGTCTGTACGGAACAAAGAAGTGCCTGTTTAGTGTAAATGGAAGCACAGCTGCGCTTCAGGCGGCTATCAGTGCCTGTGTACAAAAAGGCGGGAAAATTCTTATGGCAAGAAACTGTCATAAGGCAGTTTATCATACATTGTATCTGCGGGATATACAGCCGGTTTATATTTATCCACAGTCGGATCCCAAACTGGGGATAAACGGCGGAATTTCACCGACCCGTGTGGAAAGATATCTGGAGGAGAATCAGGATGTGGAAGCAGTCCTTATTACATCGCCTACTTATGATGGGGTAGTTTCTGATGTGAAGAACATTGCGCATGCAGCGCATAAATTCGGAATTCCTTTGATTGTAGATGAGGCGCACGGAGCGCATTTGAGGTTTTCTGATTATTTTCCGGATTCAGCAGTAGAGCTTGGGGCAGATATTGTGGTACAGAGTTTTCATAAGACGTTGCCGTCCATGACGCAGACTGCGGTTCTTCACGTGTGCAGCAGCCGGACGGACATGGAGAAAATAAAAAGATTCATGGATATTTATCAGACCAGCAGTCCTTCGTATATTCTTATGGCAAGTATTGATGCCTGTATAGATAAATTAAGCCGCGACGGCAGCAGGATGTTTGAAGAGTTTACGAAGAATCTGGAGGCAGTAAGACGCAGGCTGTGCGAGTGTAAGCACATTGTTCTTATCAATCCTGATCTGCGACCGGAAACTCTTAAATGTACCGGAGTTTATGATTTTGACCGTTCGAAATTTCTTTTTTCTACAGTCGGAACTTCTTTAACAGGAAAGACACTCCATGAAATTCTGAGAGAGGAATTTCATATTGAGATGGAAATGGAATCAGAGAATTATGTTCTTGGAATTGCTTCTGTCTGTGATACAAAAGAAGGGATGGAGCGCCTTGTATCTGCTATTGAAGAAATAGACAGAAGAGAAGATCTGAAAGAGAGAAGAGAAGAAGAGGAAAAAGAGGCATGTGCATATGCCAAAATGGTGCAGATGACCAGTATTTCTCAGGCTATGGATGCAGCACAGGAGCGTTGCCATCTTGATGAAAGTATTGGGCGTGTTTCCGGGGAATTCGCTTATCTTTATCCTCCGGGAACTCCGATCCTTGTGCCGGGAGAACAGATTACTGGACATTTTGTGAGAAATGTGAGAAGATACCTTGAGCAGGGCTTTGAACTGCAGGGATTAAGCGACAGCACAAATCAGACAATCTGTGTTGTTGCCCGATAGGTGGATAAAAATAAATGGGAAAAATATTTTACATTATGGGAAAGAGCGCATCAGGAAAGGATAAGATTTATTCAATTCTGGGAGCGAATGAGACGCTTGGCTTAAAGAGGCTTATTTTATACACAACCCGCCCGATTAGAGCGGGAGAGGAAGACGGAAAGAATTATTTTTTTACAGACGAAAAGAAGTTAAAGGAGTTTCGACGAAAGGGATGCCTTATTGAGGCTAGAAATTATAATACGGTTCATGGAATCTGGACTTATTTCACAGCAGATGACGGCCAGGTGGATCTGAACAGAGCGGATTATCTGGGAATCGGAACTCTGGAATCTTTTATTAAAATGTGTAAATATTATGGCAGCGATGCAGTTTGTCCGATTTATATTCAAGTGGAAGATGGAGAACGTCTTTCCAGGGCATTGAAGAGAGAACGGGAACAGGAAAATCCGAAATATGAAGAAATGTGCCGGAGATTTTTGGCGGATCAGCTTGATTTTTCAGAAGAGAATGTGGCGAAAGCAGGAATCTGGAAGCGGTTTGTGAATGATGATCTGGATACCTGTGTTTCTGAAATTGTCAGCTACATTGAAGAAGTACGAAAATGAATGCGGGTTATACTATGCAATAAAACCTGTTTATGGTATAATCAACAGGAAAACAAAAAAGCGGGGTGATTCTTATGATGGGGTTTAACAACATTATTGGACATGAGGAAATTATCAGACACTTAAAAAATGCAATTTCCACGGGAAAGGTATCCCATTCCTATATTTTTACAGGAGAACAGGGATCCGGGAAAAAGCTCCTTGCGGGGACTTTTGCGGCTACGCTCCAATGCGAGAAGGGCGGCACAGAACCTTGCCAGAAATGTGATTCCTGTAAGAAGGCAGCAGGAAAGAATCATCCGGATATCATTTTTGTGACCCATGAGAAGCCGGGAATCATTTCGATTGATGAAATCCGTGAGCAGGTAATCCACGATGTGGCGATCAAGCCATATTGCAGCCCTCATAAGATTTATGTGATTCCGGATGCGGATATGATGAATCCGCAGGCACAGAATGCGCTTTTAAAGACAATAGAGGAGCCGCCGGAGTATGCGGTGATCATGCTTTTGACAAACAATATCGACGGTCTTCTTCCGACAATCCGTTCCAGATGTGTGAGACTGGATTTAAAGGTAGTTGACGACGGTCTTGTAAAAAAATATCTGATGGAGAGGCTTCATGTTCCGGACTATCAGGCAGAGATTGATACATCTTTTGCCCAGGGAAGCATCGGCAAAGCGCAAAGAGCTGCGACATCAGAGGAATTTGCGGAAATGACCGGAAATGCGCTGAAGATTTTGAAATATGCCAATACTATGGAAGTCTATGAATTGGCAGACGCAATCAAGAGTCTTTCCGGAGAGAAACAGAATATCAACGACTATCTGGATCTGTTCCAGTTCTGGTTCAGAGATGTGCTGATGTTTAAGGCGACGAAGGAGATTGATAATCTGGTATTTAAACAGGAAATAAATTATATCAGGGAGCAGGCGAACCAGCGCTCATATGAGAATATCGAGAAGATTCTCGATGCGCTGCAAAAAACAAAGGTACGTTTGAGAGCAAACGTAAACTTCGAACTTGCACTGGAGCTTCTGTTCCTGACAATCAGGGAGAAATAGAAACATGACGAAAGTAGTAGGCGTAAGATTTCGCAATGTAGGAAAGATTTATTATTTCAGTCCTAAAGAATACGAAATTAAGGCTGGCGACCATGTAATCGTGGAAACTGCCCGTGGCGTGGAATACGGAAAAGTGGTGCTTGCACCGAGAGAAGTAGAGGATGAGGATGTTGTACATCCCTTGAAGGAAGTTCTCCGCGTAGCAGACGAAGAAGATGATGAGAGAGAAAAGCAGAACCGTGTAAAAGAGAGAGAAGCATTTAAAATCTGTCAGAAGAAGATTCGGGAACACGGTCTTGATATGAAACTTATTGATGCAGAATACACGTTTGATAATAATAAGGTTTTATTTTATTTTACGGCGGACGGGAGAATTGATTTCCGTCAGCTTGTAAAGGATCTGGCAGCAATTTTTAAGACAAGGATTGAGCTTCGTCAGATAGGTGTAAGGGATGAGACGAAGATTCTTGGAGGAATTGGAATCTGTGGAAGATGTCTCTGTTGTCACACGTATCTTTCTGAATTTGCACCTGTATCTATTAAGATGGCGAAAGAACAGAATCTTTCCCTGAATCAGACGAAGATTTCAGGTGTATGCGGACGATTGATGTGTTGTCTTAAGAATGAGCAGGAAACATATGAAGAACTGAACAAGAAACTTCCGGGTATCGGGGATACGGTGACAACACCGGACGGATTACAGGGAACAGTTCACAGTGTGAACGTATTGCGCCAGAGAGTAAAGGTTATCGTGGAGATTAACGATGAAAAGGAAATTCAGGAATTTCTTGTGGATGAACTGAAATTCCGTCCAAAGAAAAAGAAGGTTAAGATTTCTGAGAAGGAATTAAAAGAACTGGAAGGTCTTGAGGATAAAAGAGGAGATTCCAAATTAGATGACTGAGAATCTGATTAAGGAGCAGGAACGCCTGGACGATTTGCAGAATGGCTGTTTTATCATACAGGATCCGGAGAAATTCTGTTTCGGTATGGATGCTGTTCTGCTGTCGGGCTTTGCAAAAATCAAAAAGAATGAAAATGTACTGGATATGGGGACAGGTACGGGAATTATTCCGATTCTTCTGAAGGCGAAGACTGCGGGAAAACATTTCACCGGTCTGGAAATTCAGGAAGAATGTGCGCAGATGGCTGAAAGAAGTGTGAGATATAATCACATGGAAGAAGATGTCAGCATTGTACAGGGAGATATTAAAGAGGCGGCTGGAATTTTTGGAGCGGCTTCTTTTCATGTTGTTACGTGTAATCCGCCTTATATGATAGGGCAGCATGGACTCACAAATCCGCATATGCCAAAGGCGATTGCCCGTCATGAGGTACTTTGTACACTGGAAGATGTAGTGAGACAGGCTTCGAAAGTGCTGATTGACAGAGGAAGATTTTATATGGTACACAGACCCTTCAGGCTGGCAGAAATTATGAATGTGTTGACGAAATACCATCTGGAGCCCAAAAGGATGCAGCTTGTTTACCCATACATAGACAGAGAGCCGAATATGGTTCTTATTGAGGCGCTGAAAGGTGGAAATTCCAGAATTACGGTGGAGCCTCCTCTGATTGTCTATGAGAAACCGGGAGTTTATACGAAGAACATTCTGGATATTTACGGAATGGTCTGAGAAGGAGTCAGATATGAGCGGAAAATTATATTTATGTGCAACGCCCATAGGTAATCTGGAGGATATTACCTTCAGGGTTCTGAGAACCTTGAAGGAGGTGGATCTGATTGCTGCGGAGGATACCAGAAACAGCATTAAGTTATTGAACCACTTTGACATAAAGACACCTATGACCAGCTATCACGAATATAACAAAATAGATAAGGCCTATGTATTGATCAGAAAAATGCAGGAGGGACAGAATATTGCTCTTATTACCGATGCTGGTACACCGGGAATCTCAGACCCGGGAGAAGAGCTGGCGGCCATGTGTTATGATGCAGGGATTGAAGTGACATCTCTTCCCGGACCTGCTGCCTGTATCACGGCTTTGACATTATCCGGACTTCCTACCAGAAGATTTGCTTTTGAGGCTTTTTTGCCTATGGATAAAAAAGAGCGCAGAGCGGTTCTTGAGGAGCTGGTCAATGAGACGAGAACGATTATTCTCTATGAAGCCCCTCATAAGCTGGTGCGCACGCTGGAGGATTTACTGGAGACTCTGGGAAATCGCAGAATGACACTTTGCAGAGAGCTTACCAAGAAACATGAGACTGCTTTTCGTACAACAATACAGGATTTGATTACTTATTACACGTCAGAAAAACCTCTTGGGGAATGTGTTCTTGTGATTGAAGGACGAAGTCGGCAGGAAATAGCGGAGGAAGAGCAGGCTTCGTGGGAAAAGATATCTGTTGAAGAACATATGGAAATCTATGAAAGTAAAGGAGTGTCTCATAAAGAGGCAATGAAGCTTGTTGCAAAGGACAGAGGCGTTACGAAAAGAGATATTTATCAATATTTGATTAACAGGGAATAATTGAATACTTGCAAAAAAAGACTGTCGGGAGACAGTCTTTTGTGTTATAATAGAGTGGTATTAGTGCGTCTTTTTACAGGCCGTAAGGCTGTTATCAAATATAAAAAATAGAAGCAGGAGGAATAACATGGGCGGAGAGAATACAGAATACGGCGCCGATCAGATCCAGATTCTGGAGGGACTGGAAGCCGTAAGAAAAAGACCGGGTATGTACATTGGAAGTACATCCAGCAGAGGTCTTCATCATCTTGTATATGAGATTGTAGACAATGCAGTTGATGAAGCTCTGGCGGGCTTTTGTACAGAAATTCAGGTGATTATCAATCCTGATAATTCAATTACAGTTATCGATAACGGACGTGGTATTCCGGTAGGTATTAATCATAAAGCAGGAATTCCTGCAGTAGAGGTAGTATTTACAATTCTTCACGCAGGCGGCAAATTTGGTGGAGGAGGATATAAGGTATCAGGCGGTCTCCACGGAGTAGGAGCGTCTGTTGTAAATGCTCTTTCTACCTGGCTTGAGGTAACAATCTACAAGGAAGGGAAAGTATATAAGCAAAGATATGAGCGCGGAAAGACAATGTATCCGTTGAAAGTAGTAGGGGAGTGTGAACCTGAGAAATCGGGAACAACCGTTGATTTCCTTCCGGATAAAGAAATATTTGAAGAAACCGTATATGATTATGATGTTCTGAAACAGCGTCTCAGGGAAATGGCATTTCTTACCAAGGGATTAAAGATTGTCCTGAAAGATACCAGAGCAGATATGGAAAGAGAAAAAACGTTCCATTATGAGGGAGGAATACGTGAATTCGTAAGTTACCTTAACAGAAGCAAGGAGGCGCTTTATCCGGAAATCATTTATTGCGAGGGAGAAATGAACGGCGTGGTAGTAGAGGTTGCCATGCAGCATAACGATTCCTATACAGAAAACAGCTATGGTTTTGTAAATAATATTAATACGCCTGAGGGCGGAACCCATATTACAGGTTTCCGAAATGCTATTACAAATACATTTAATGATTATGCACGAAAGAATAAGCTTTTAAAAGAAAATGAAAATAATCTGAGCGGTGATGACATCCGAGAGGGTCTGACCGCTATTGTAAGTGTAAAAATTGGAAATCCACAGTTCGAAGGACAGACAAAACAGAAACTTGGAAACAGTGAGGCGAGAGGCGCTGTTGATGGTATTGTAAGCAAACAGCTGGAGCTTTTCCTGGAGCAGAATCCGACAGTTGCGAAAACAATTGTAGAGAAGTCAGTTCTTGCGCAGAGAGCGCGTGAAGCAGCACGTAAGGCACGTGATCTGACACGTCGTAAATCTGCACTTGACAGTATGGCACTTCCGGGTAAGCTTGCAGATTGTTCAGATAAGGATCCTAAAAACTGCGAAATCTATATTGTAGAGGGAGATTCTGCCGGCGGCTCCGCAAAAACTGCAAGAAACCGTGCGACACAGGCAATTCTTCCCCTTCGCGGAAAGATTCTGAATGTGGAAAAAGCCCGTCTGGATAAAATTTATTCAAATGCAGAAATCAAGGCTATGATCACCGCGTTTGGAACAGGTATTCATGAGGATTTTGATATCACAAAACTCCGCTATCATAAGATTATTATTATGACGGATGCCGACGTTGACGGGGCACATATTGCGACGCTTCTTTTAACATTCCTGTATCGCTTTATGCCGGATTTGATCAAAGAGGGATACGTTTATCTGGCACAGCCTCCTCTTTATAAAGTGGAAAAAAATAAAAAAGTCTGGTATGCATATGACGATGGAGAGCTGGATCAGATACTCACGGAAATCGGACGTGACGGAAATAATAAAATCCAGCGTTATAAAGGTCTGGGAGAGATGGATGCAGATCAGCTTTGGGAAACTACCATGGATCCGGAAAAAAGGGTTCTTCTCCGTGTAACTATGGATGAAGCGGCAACATCTGAGATTGATCTGACTTTTACAACTCTTATGGGAGACAAGGTAGAGCCAAGACGTGAATTTATCGAAGAAAATGCAAGATTTGTTAAGAATCTGGATATTTAGGAGAATAGAAAATGGAAGATAATATTTTTGACAAAGTCCACGAGGTGGATTTGGAAAAGACCATGAAAGAATCTTACATTGACTATGCCATGAGCGTTATTGCGTCCAGGGCGCTGCCAGATGTAAGAGATGGTCTGAAACCGGTACAGCGCCGTGTTCTGTATTCCATGATCGAGCTGAATAACGGGCCTGACAAGCCACATCGTAAATGTGCGCGTATTGTCGGTGATACAATGGGTAAATACCATCCGCATGGAGACAGCTCTATCTATGGCGCGCTGGTTAATATGGCACAGGAATGGTCTACCAGATATCCTCTCGTAGACGGCCACGGAAACTTCGGTTCTGTGGATGGTGACGGCGCGGCTGCCATGCGATATACAGAGGCCCGCCTTAGTAAGATTTCAATGGAAATGCTTGCGGATATCAATAAAGATACTGTAGATTTCACACCGAACTTTGATGAAACCGAGAGAGAGCCGTCTGTGCTTCCGGCACGTTATCCGAACCTTCTGGTGAACGGAACCTCAGGTATTGCAGTGGGTATGGCTACAAATATTCCGCCTCACAATCTTCGTGAGGTTATTTCTGCTGTCGTAAAAATTATCGACAACATTATAGAAGAAGACCGTGATACAGATATGGAAGAACTTCTTGAAATTGTAAAAGGACCGGATTTCCCGACAGGCGCGACGATTCTTGGAAAAAGAGGAATCGAGGAAGCCTACCGCACCGGAAGGGGAAAAATCCGTGTACGTGCTGTGACAAATATAGAGACACTTCCTAACGGAAAATCCAGAATCATTGTAACAGAGTTGCCGTATCTGGTAAACAAGGCCCGCCTTATTGCAAAGATTGCTGAATTGGTAAGAGATAAAAAGATAGACGGAATTACGGATTTAAACGATCATTCTAGCCGTGAAGGAATGCGTATCTGTATTGATCTTCGTAAAGATGCCAATGCAAACGTCATTCTCAATCAGCTTTATAAACATACACAGCTTCAGGATACTTTTGGCGTTATTATGCTTTCCCTTGTTCCGCGTAACGGAAGTTTGGAGCCGAAAGTCCTGAATCTGAAGGAAATGTTGGAATATTATCTGGCCCATCAGGAAGAAGTTGTAACAAGAAGAACAAAATACGATCTGAATAAGGCAAGAGAACGTGCACATATTTTGGAGGGGCTGTTAAAGGCGCTGGATAATATTGACGAAGTTATCAGAATTATCCGTGCTGCCCAGAATGTACAGACTGCAAAACAGAATTTGATTGAGCGTTTTGAATTGACAGAGGTACAGGCGCAGGCTATCGTAGATATGCGTCTCCGCGCCCTGACAGGTCTGGAAAGAGAGAAACTGGAAGCGGAATATGCTGAATTAATGGAAAAAATTCGCAAATATGAAGCAATTCTTGCTGACAGAAATTTACTTCTGCGTGTAATACGCGAAGAAATTCTCTGCGTTTCTGAAAAATACGGAGATGACAGAAGAACATCTATTGGCTATGATGTATATGATATTTCAACAGAAGATCTGATTCCGAATGAAAACACAGTGATTACAATGACGAAACTGGGTTATATAAAGAGAATGACTGTGGATAATTTCAGGAGTCAGAACCGTGGCGGACGTGGAATTAAGGGTATGCAGACGATAGAGGATGATTACATTGAAGAACTCCTTATGACGACGACGCATCATTATCTGATGTTCTTTACGAATACAGGGCGTGTATACAGATTGAAAGTCTACGAGATACCGGAAGCAAGCCGTACAGCAAGAGGAACTGCAATCGTAAATCTTTTGCAGCTTATGCCGGATGAACGTATTACAGCGATAATTCCAATTAATCAGTTTGAAAAAGGTAGTTATCTTATGATGGCAACCAAGAAGGGACTTGTGAAAAAGACCCCGATTTTGGAATATGCAAATGTCCGTAAAACAGGGCTCGCTGCTATTTTGCTTCGTGATGACGATGAGCTTATTGAAGTTAAATCAACCAATGATAAGAAAGATATTATCCTTGTGACAAAATATGGCCAGTGCATTCGCTTTAATGAGACAGATGTAAGAAGTACAGGGCGAGTGTCCATGGGAGTACGCGGGATGAATCTTGCAGATGATGACGAAGTTGTGGCAATGCAGCTCAATTCACAGGGAGACTGTCTTCTGATCGTCTCTGCTAATGGTATGGGTAAACGTACTTCCATTGGTGAGTTTACCTGTCAGAATCGTGGTGGAAAAGGTGTTAAATGTTACAAGATTACTGAAAAAACCGGTTGTGTTGTAGGGGCTAAGGCTGTCAACGAAGATAATGAAGTTATGATGATTACAACGGAGGGGATCATTATCCGTCTGTTGTGTTCTGATATTACAACGCTTGGAAGAATTACATCAGGTGTGAAGCTGATTAATCTGGATGATGGCGTAACTGTAGCAAGCTTTGCCAAGGTACGAGAGAAAAAGGAAGAAAACAAGGCATCAGGTGAAGAAACAGAAGAAACTGAAACAATTGCAGAAGAGGAAGAAGCAGAAGGGGAAATTAAGTAGCCATGACGAAATGGAAAAATTGTGCAGCAGCATTTGTGACGGTGGCTCTTATGCTGGGGGTGACTGGCTGCGGTGTCAGTCACAAATCCCCGGAGAGTGTGACGGAATCCTTGATAGAGGCATATGTGGACGGAAAAGAAAAGAAGGTCAAAGACTGTTACGGGCAGAAGAAAGATACAGAATCCAGTCTTAAGGCAGAGATTGATGCGACAATTGCCTATTTCAAGGCGCATAATGTAAAAAAACTGGAAATCAGAGAGTGTGATACACTTTCTGAGAATAAAGATTATACCTATGTTTACATTACATATGATCTTGAGCTGGAAAATGAACAGAAATATCCATGCGTGGGAACATATATGGTAGGGAAGAAGGAAAAAGACTACAATATTCTTCCTCCTTCAAAAATCACAGATGATATGCGTACGCAGGCAGCGTCGGATTATGTGAAATTTATGACCACAGATACTTATAAGCAGTATACTAAGGATTATGATACATTTATCAAAAAAAATCCGGGATATGAAGAGAAGATAACAGGTAAGCTGCTCACAAAATAAGCTGTGTTACGGGGAATAAGGGGATAAAATGAAGAGAATTTTATTGATGGTGTTTAGAAACCTGCTTTTTGTACCATATGGCTGGATAAAACTGAACTGGTATGCCAGCCATGTGGAGAATTATACAGAGGAGCAGAGATGGAAGCTTATCAAATATATCGACAGAAGAGCGATAAAAGGCGGAAATATCCAGATTGATGCTCATGGAGTAGACAATATACCAAAGGAAAACGGTTTTATGTTTTATCCGAATCATCAGGGCTTGTTCGATGTACTTGCAATTGCTCATGTATGTCCGACACCATTTTCTGTTGTTGCAAAAAAAGAAGTGGAGAAGGTGCCTTTCCTGAAACAGGTATTTGCCTGCATGAAAGCATTCTGTATTGATCGTGATGATCTGAAACAGTCAATGGAAGTTATTGTCAATGTTATCAAAGAAGTAAAAGCTGGACGTAATTATCTGATTTTTGCGGAAGGAACAAGAAGCAAACAGGGAAATAAACCCCAGGAGTTTAAGGGCGGAAGCTTTAAAGTGGCAACGAAGACAAAATGTCCGATAGTACCGGTGGCATTGATAGATTCATATAAAGCGTTTGATACGGGATCCATTGATAAGCTGGTTGTACAGGTGCATTTTCTGGAGCCGATTTTGTATGATGAATATAAAGATATGAAGACTACAGAGATAGCGACAGAGGTAAAAAGGCGTATTGAAGCTACCATTCAAAAAAATATTTAAAAAAAATAAAAAAACCTGTTGACAAGACAGGTTTTTTTTTATATAATCTGTAATGCGCTTCAAGTTAGAAGCTCACTTCAAATTGAATAAGAAATTATCAGTTCGGAGTTCGGAGAAGTACTCAAGAGGCCGAAGAGGTGCCCCTGCTAAGGGTATAGGTCGCTAACGCGGCGCGAGGGTTCAAATCCCTCCTTCTCCGCTTTTCAATTTTTAAAGAGCGAAAGCGAAATAAAAAAATTGAAAAAAGGTGTTGACAAACAACAGAAGACATGATAAGATGTCAGAGTTGCTGAAAACAACAACACAAAACACTTCAAAAAACATTTTGAAAAAAGTTAAAAAAGTACTTGACAAGATGAAAACGAAGTGATAAAATAAACGAGCTGTCACAG
>JAUNOY010000036.1 GCA_030536995.1 Eubacteriales bacterium | reverse complement strand
GGTGACAGGATTCGAACCTGCGGCCTCCTGGTCCCAAACCAGGCGCTCTAGCCAAGCTGAGCCACACCCCGCTGTTTCTTTTTCTTTATTTATTTGTGCTTCGTTGTCCGACGCAAGACATATTATATGTTAAGCTCATCCAAATGTCAACACTTTTTTTCAAATTTTTTTATTTTTTTTTATTTTATATTTTTTGTATGTGTTTCAATCACTTTCAGGAACCCGAAAACCCTTGATTTTATGCGGGTTTCCGGGTTTTTTCTCCCTTTTGATTTTTTGTTGTGTCTGTGTCGGAATCTACCCGTTTTTTTATAAATATCGGATTTCTACTGAAAAATCTTTTCCTTCTTCCACATCCATCACTGCATAACTCGGAACCCTTCCATCCTGTCTGGGATAGGCAAGACTTCCTGGATTGACCACCAGAATTTTATCAATATTTGCCACATATGGTTTATGGGTATGACCATAAATCACCGCATCACATTTCCTGTCACGCGCTTCATCCACCAGTCCGTAGACATCCATAGATACGCCATAATAATGTCCATGTGTGACCAGAATTTTTTTCCCTTCAAGAATAATTTCTTCTTCCTTTGGCAAATCACTGAAAAAATCGTTATTTCCGGCCACAATACAACAAGGACTCTCTGCAAAGGCTTCGATAAAAAATTCACGACCTTCCACGTCCCCACAATGAATCAGATAATCAAACGGTGCCTCCCGCAGAACCGCTTCTTCCAACTTAGAATCCCTTCCATGTGTGTCACTGACGATCAGTACTTTCATTTTAATTCATCCTTTATGGCACGCAGAGCCTTACCTCTGTGGCTGATTTTATTTTTTTCTTCCATGGAAAGCTCCGCAGAAGTACAGCCATACTCCGGAAGGAAAAAGATCGGATCATAACCGAAACCATTTTCACCTTTCTCTTCATAACCAATACAGCCTTCCATAGTCTCCCTGACAGTCTTCACACTTCCACCCGGAAATGCTGCAGCAACTGCACACACGAATCTAGCAGTACGCTTCTCATCCGGCACCCCTTCCAGTCTTTCAATCAGGTTGGCGTTTTTGATGCGATAAGAAGTATCCTCTCCCATATAGCGGGCGGAATAAACCCCCGGCTCCTTGTTGAGATAATCAATTTCCAAACCCGAGTCGTCTGCAAGAGTGATTTCCCCGCACAGCTCACAAATCGTTTTTGCCTTAATTATAGCATTTTCCTCAAAAGTAGTTCCATCCTCCACAATATCCACATTGATGCCGGCCTCTTTCATAGAAAGCACTTTCACATCCAAATCTGAGAGAATATCACGAATTTCTTTCATTTTCCCTTCATTTCCTGTAGCAAAAATTATTTTCTTCATTGCCAAAACCTTCTTTCGTTATTCCTCTTTCTGCAGATTATTTATTTCCCTGTATTTTTCTTAGGCGGACGAGGCCCGAGGAACTGATAATAGTATGTTTTCAGCATACCATTATAGATTTTCCTGTTTTTGTCTGCCTTTCTGCCTATGTCGTTTTCCGTTTTGTCATAAGATGTAATAAGATACATCGACCATTTATCCAGCCTTTCGAAACTCTCGCCAATTTCACGATAAAGCTGCGGAAGTGCAGATTTCTCTTCAAGGCGCTCGCCGTACGGCGGATTCGTGATAATAAATCCGTAAGGTTTCGGGTGACGCAAATCTTTCACCGCCCTTTGTTGGAAATGAATGAGATTTTCCACTCCTGCAAGTTTTGCATTAGCTCTGGCTGCTTTTAACGCATCCGGATCAATATCATATCCCTGAATGTCTGTATCAATATTTAAATTTATTCTGTCGTGAGCCTCCTCAGATGCATTATACCAGCATTTGCGGGGAACAAGATGTTTCCAGTCCTCTGCAAGGAACGACCGATTCATTCCAGGCGCAATATCTGCCGCCATAAGAGCTGCTTCAATAGGAAATGTACCGCTTCCGCAAAAAGGATCCACCAAAATCCGGTCTCTGTTCCAAGGAGTAAGCATGATAAGAGCAGATGCCAGTGTTTCTGTAATCGGCGCTTTCACCGTCATCTGACGATATCCTCTCTTATGAAGAGAAACACCTGATGTATCAATTCCAATGGTAGCCACATCTTTCATAAATGCCACTCGAATCGGAAAGCTTGCGCCATCCTCCTCGAACCAGGATATGTTGTATATCCCCTTTAATCGCTCTACAATCGCTTTTTTCATAATAGACTGGATATCTGACGGGCTGAAAAGCTTACTCTTGACAGAATTCGCCTTTGCAACCCAGAATTTGCCGTCTTTCGGAATAAATTTTTCCCATGGGAGTGCTTTTGTTTTTTCAAAAAGCTCGTCAAAAGTCTCTGCTTTTACATCTGCTACTTTCAAAAGAATTCTTTCCGTTGTGCGGAGAAATACATTCGCATCCGCAATCCCCTGTGCGTCTGCGAAGAAAGTAACTTTTCCATCTTCTACCTTGCTGATTTCGTATCCCAGATCCAGTATTTCGCGCTTCAGCACTGCCTCCATTCCAAAATGGCAGGGCGCAATCAGTTCAAATTTTTCCATATATTTTTTCCTTTTCTCAGAGTGTAATACTTTTCACTGTATTTCCTTCAAAGTCTTTAATAGTGAAGATTCCATTCTCCAGCACTGCATATGTAGGAGGATTCCCTTCCTTCGGAATAGACACAGAGCCTGGATTTAACAAGATATAACCGTCCATCTGCTCTGCCTTCAGCACATGGGTATGACCGTGGATAAGAATATCCCCCTCCATCAGCGGAGGCAGATTATTCTGATTATAGATATGTCCATGGGTTGCATACATGGTTTTTCCATTAATATTTAAGATGCAGTAATCTGCCATTACCGGAAATTCCAGCACCATCTGGTCTACCTCCGCCTCACAATTGCCGCGGACTGCATAGATTTCTCTTTTCATATTGTTAAGCATAGGAATAACTTCCTTTGGAGCATACTCCTTCGGCAGGTCATTTCTTGGGCCATGGTAAAGCAGATCGCCCAGAAGCACCAGGCGCTCTGCCTTTTCATTGCTGTATGCTTCCAGCATTTTTCTGCAAAAATATGCAGAACCGTGAATGTCTGATGCAAACATGTATTTCATATGTTTTCTCCTCATAATAAATCATTACTTGTTTTTCTCTTCTACATTATCACGCTTACAAAGAAATTACAAGATTTCTTCCGCGATAAGCGTTAAATCCGCCAATTACTGAGCGGGTCTTATATCCAAGCTTTGCCAGCTGTTTTGCCAATTTTAAACTTGCCCCTCCCCGGCTGCAATATAAAACCAGAGTTTTCTCCCCGGGAAAGTCTGTCAGACGGTATTCCGCTTCCATATAAGGTATATTTACAGCTCCCTTTACATGTCCTCGTCTGAACTCTTCCCGGCTGCGCAGATCTATAAGTAAAGCGTCTGAACGCCCAACATAATAATCCAGCATTTTTGCTGATATCGTCTCCACCGGAAACATAACAAACCCCTTGTTCTTTTACTACTATTATATGTTATTTTTTCGAAAAAGAATCTCCTGCGGAGCCTACGCCACGCAGGAGGGATTCTCATTCTTATCTCTTTCGTTTATTAACCATAGCCTTATCTCTGTAAGTTTTACCGGAGATATCTCTCCGATTCCTGTGCTTTAATATCTGGAGGAAGCTCCCTCAGAATTGTAAGACTGAGACGTCTTGTTCTGAGATTTGTTTCGTGCATTTCTGCTGTAAGTGTCACTGCCCGCTTCATTTTCAGAAGCTTTTTCATTTACAGATTTATTCTCGTTTCCGTATTTCATTTCATTTCCATAAGAATTTTTGCAACTCTTACCGGAAGTACCGATGCTGTTTTTGTTTGTTTTACTTTCAGATTCATAGTTTTTTGCCATTTTAAGATTCCTCCTGTTAAACAATTAGATAGTTGTCACATTGCCGCTTCGAACAAAGTGAACAGTAACTATTGTCCCAAAAACTTGCAGGAATATTCATCAAAGGATATTGCATTTTCTTCCAATCTATATTATAATCGTATTTGTAAAAAGAATTTACCCTTCAAAAATTTTTTTTACATAAACCCCTTATTTAATTATTTATACTCCCCTCGAAAGCCCCGTCAGCTCCCCTGGCGGGGTTTTCACATTGAATTTATAAGGGTTTCATCTTCTTTTCCAGTCTCTCATTTTTATCTTGTATTTCGGAGCATCTCCATCACAATCCGAAAGCCTGCACTTCTTCCCGCAACGGAATGGACGCCGTCGCTCCCGGTCTTGAAACAGCAATTGCAGATGCTTTCGCCGCAAGCTTAAGCCCCTCTTCCACCGACATATTTTCCAGAATGGACGCAATAAAATACCCGGTAAAAGTATCTCCTGCAGCCGTGGTATCGATTGCCTTTACTTTGTAGATTCCCTGACGATAGATCTGATTTTCGTCCTGATAGACAGAACCCTCACTTCCCAGAGTCAAAACAATCTTTGCCTTCGGGTAAATGCTCCTGACTTTAGCAAGAATTGCTTCCGGCTCCTTCTCTCCTGTGATCTGATATCCCTCAATCTCATTTACAAGGAACAAACTCACTTTCGACAGATTGCATCTGTCAAGAGCATTATCGTAAGGAGATGGATTCAAGATAATCATCATCCCTTTTTCACTGGCTTTGTCTATAATGTAACCCAATTCATTTATTTCGTTCTGAAGAAGAATTACATCTCCCTTCTCAAAAAACGCAAGCACCTCATCTACAAACTCCCTGGTAATACTGCGGTTCGCACCTCCAAAAAGCAGAATACAATTCTGAGCATCCTTGTCTACCTGAATTACCGTATGTCCGCAAGGACCATCAATTTTTCGTACAAATCTGGTATCTACACCATTCTCTCTGCATGTTTCCAGAAGAATCTCTCCGCCTTCTCCGACCATCCCGGCATGGTAAACTGTGATTCCTGCCTTTGCAAGTGCAATAGATTGATTCAGTCCCTTACCTCCGCAAAATATTGTCCGGTCTGACGAGGACAGCGTCTCTCCGGGAATTAAAATATGCTCTACCTGATACACATAATCAAGATTTAGCGAGCCAAAATTTAATATTTTCATAAGCGCCCCTTTTCAAAACATTATAAACATTTACCACTGTCAAAATCTTATTTATTCCAGCTTAATCCCTTTAATCCTGCTGCCTCTCGTTCCTACAATCAGCATATTGTCATAAACAGCAGGAGATGCTTCAATATTGCTGTCATCCAGGGTAATTTTATTTAATTCCTGACCTGTTTTGCCATCAAGAAGGTACATGTGTCCGGTACTGTTTGCATAGATCACGCGACCGCTTCCATCTGTATTGTAAACACAGACCGGAGACGACCATGCGTACGCAGATTTATGTTCCCATTCTACAGCTCCTGTTTTTTTATTCAGGCAGACAAGAACTCCGTCTCCATAAGAGTCTCCTGTTTTAGACACAGTAACGTAAACATAGTCAGACAGCCCATTCTTTCCCAACGCTATTGTAGACTGCACACCACCGGAAACCCCCTCGTCACTATAGCACTCATAATCCTTCTGCCAGACAATCCCTCCTGTCTCTGCGTCAATCTTCCAGACAGGAACCGTGGCAGAAGAAGAACTTCTCCACCCAAGCCTGAACGAAGTGCTGATATAAATATAGAGTTTTCCCTCTTCAACACTTAAAACAGGTGTGGAATTAGAATCATCCAGAATATCCTGCACCCACACAAGCTGCAGAGTATTCAGATCGATGCACATCAGATTCCCTCCATTGTCCGCAATAAAAAGGTATCCTTTGTAAACAGCAGCGCTGTCTTCCATACCCACCCAGAAAGATTCTACGCTTGATCTGGTTCCGTAATAATGCCATTTCACCACCGGATCCGGGCTGATAGACAATGTTCCTGATTCCTGATTGTAATTGGTATTTAACTTAATCAGATAGAGAATCCCGTTTTCTCCAGGATAAATAAGCGTATCCGTCTCCGCATCTACCAAAGCAGAAGAATCAAAATAACTCAGAGCCCCCCGAAGCGAATAAGCATCATTCGCACCAAATTCATACATTACACTGCAGTCAAGAAGATTTACTACAAATACATGAGCAGTCCCATTGTAGCTATCATATCCTGCACCTACATACAAAATCGGATATCCTCTCGGATCAAGAGCTCCTGCACCCTTAAAAGTAAACCCAAGCTCCAGAACGTCACGGGTGGCTTTCCCAGTCTTCAAGTCAAGAAAGTAGACGTTTCCATCCATGCAGGCATAAATGACCTCCACCAGATTCTCATCTTTCTTTGCCCAGTCATACATGTTCATCTTTGCCTTAGACTCTTGCGGCCACTTCACAAGCAACGGCTGTCCAGTCCATCCGCTCCCGCTCCAATAAGCACCCTCATAAGAAAGAGCCCCCGTATCTGCAGACCAGACTGGTGTCAGTATGTTCTTGGACATTTCCGCAGTACCATAAGTCGGGTCATCGCGAAAATTATTTCCGCGAAAAGAAATTACCCCCTCCAATACACTGTAGTCACTACCTTGTTCAAAAGATATCTGTTGCTGCGGCACATAGGCCTTTTCATCTGTGAGCTCTGTATCATTAATACTGATCCCTGTCTGCGCAATCAGATTTGAAGGTTCCGTATCTGCAGTACAATGGGGTTCAAAAATAATGCGACATTCTTCAGACTCTTTCATTTCCACCAAATCTGCCTGTCCTGAAGTTTCTTTTTCTTTATTCTGTCTGCCAAATCCCACAGATGCTCCTCCGAGAAGTATACCTAAAAGGAAAACACCGAGAAGCCCTCCTGCAATCAGCAGATTATTATGTTTTTTATTTTTATTCTTCTTTTCCCATTCGCCAAACGATATCTTCTGAGACTGCCGGTATGGTCTGGCGGATTTTCGTATTTCCTTATTCCCCATTACATCCTTCTTCCTGTAAATACTGCCACAGATCTGGGACGCATCACAAAGCATCCGTCAATCCGCGGCTCTTCTCCTTCCTGGTAAAAATATCTTCCACTGCCATCCCCATAGGTATTGACGCTGAGATACCAGAACTCTCTGTTTTTCAGGCCTGGAAGTGTGATTTTCACATCCTCCCAATATGTATTTACAACAATATAAACCAGATCGTCCTGTCCCTTTTCTCTGTCGTATCCGGCAAAACTGGTTGCAAAAGTTTTTGCATCCCTGTCAATCGTCAGCTTCGACGCATCCGCTGAATGGGCATGAAGCGCTTCCATACCGCAGACTGCATTTGGAAGCTTCTTACGAATGATTGGATGTTTTCGACGATAATGAATCATAAACTTAAAAAACTCAAACAATTCCCTGTTCTTCTCCAGATAACTCCAGTCCAACCATGAGATTTCATTATCCTGACAATATCCGTTATTATTTCCGTACTGCGTATTCCCAAATTCATCTCCTGCCAGAAACATTGGCGTCCCTCTGCTGCACATCAGAACTGCACACGCATTACGAATCATCCGATAACGAAGCTTCAAAACCTCCGGATCACTGGTTTCTCCCTCTGCCCCGCAGTTCCAGCTTCTGTTATCATTTGCTCCGTCTGTATTGTTCCATCCATTTTCTTCGTTGTGCTTTTCATTATAAGAATACAGATCGTGCAATGTAAACCCATCATGACAGGTGAGAAAATTAACACAAGAATTATATCCTGCATAGCTACCTTTTCCCTCATGCCCCATTCCACCATACATATCTCCGGAACCGGCAATACTCCACGCTGCAGTCCAAGCCTCCCAGCAGTCTCCCTTCAGATATCCCCTCAAAGAATCTCTGTATCTTCCATTCCATTCTGCCCAACGCTTACTTGCAGGAAAGCTTCCAACCTGGTACATCCCCCCTGCATCCCACGCCTCCGCAATAAGCTTCACATGACTGAGTATCGGATCATACGCCAGCATCTCCAGAAGCGGAGGTCTGTTCATCGGAGAACCATCCTCATTTCTCCCCAGAATACTGGCAAGGTCGAACCGAAATCCATCTACACGATAGCTGACCGTCCAGTAACGGAGACATTCCAGTATCATCTGGCGTACGATTGGATGATTACAGTTTAACGTATTTCCGCACCCGCTGAAATTATAATAATTTCCATCCGGAGTCAGCATATAATAAATCTTGTTATCAATCCCCTTAAAAGAAAAGATTGGTCCCTGCTCATTTCCCTCTGCCGTGTGATTAAATACAACGTCCAGAATAACTTCAATTCCATTGGCATGGAGGTCACGAATCAACTCTTTCAGCTCCATTCCTTCCTGATTGTATTCATCAGAAGCAGCATATCCCGTATTGGGAGAGAAAAAGCTGACTGTATTATATCCCCAGTAATCCAACAGTTTCTTTCCATCAACTTCTCTGGCATTCATATTTTCATCAAACTCAAAAATGGGCATAAGTTCTACTGCATTAATCCCCAGTTCCTTTAAATACGGGATTTTCTCCCTTAAGCCGGAAAAAGTTCCTCGGTTTTTTACTCCGGAAGATGGATGAATGGTAAATCCCCTTACATGAAGTTCGTAAATTACCAGATCACTCATCTCTCTCGTAGACTGAGGCATATCGCCCCAGTCAAAAACATCCTGCACCACTCTGGCACGGTATGTTCCCGTCTGTTTCTCCCCCCATACTCTCTGACCTGCAACAGCTTTCGCATACGGATCGAGCAGAATATTATTTTTGTCAAAAAGCCAGCCCGCTTCAGGATCATATCTTCCGTCAATTCTGTATGCATATTCAAACTCCTTAATGTTCAGTCCGAATACAATCATCGAGTATACATCACCGATTCTGTACGCCTCCGGAAAAGGCAGTACAGCAAACGGTTCTTCTGCCCCCCTCTCGAAAAGAAGCAGTTCACAGCTTTTTCCATGTCTGGTATGAATTGTAAAATTTACACCGCTTTGCAAGGCCGTCGCTCCATTTACCTCAAACATTCCCGGACTTACAGGATATCCGTTAATTTCCGCTTTCGGGTGAACTTCCAGAGGATATTCCGAAATATATTTCTGGTTGTATATCTTCAAATTTCCGTCCTCCTGTTTTTTCGTAAAATGATATCTATATTATAATATCCCTCTGCGAAAACATCAAGAAACAGCTTGCTTTCATCTTTCCGTTTCTGTCAGAATCTTTTTACAGATTCCGTGAACTGCCATCCGGACATTCTCTTCCAGATTGGAATTACAGGTGACCAGTGTCACCATTTTTTGCTGTCCATTTGGTAAAATTCCTGTTTCATACATGGAATTTCTTCTCAAATCTTTCAGTTGCTCCTCATACTCCTCGCTCCCGATTTCATATCCATATCCAAACGCCGTTCCCCCTTCCTGCGCCTGTTCTACAGAAAAAATCTCATAAACCAGATGCCTTTCCGGAGTTGTAATGATAAATTCAGGACACTCCTCAAAAAATTCCCTCCTCTCATAGCAGTTAAGATTGGCGAACATCATATGTCCCTCCATATTGTGTCCATAAACAAGGCTGTGCGTATCACTGAAATCTCCGTTATGTCCACACCCCAGAAAGATACTTCCGAAGGGACTCTTTGTCCCTTCAACAGAATGTGTAAGATAAAACTCATCATCTTTCCCCTGTACTATGGGATACGAAATATTCGCTCCAGGGACTGTAATCCACCCCCGGATTTCAGGATTAATGCTTCTCAGTTCCTTCCAGGAAATCCCAAAAGACTTCTCTATTACTTTTGGTTCTGCTATCTCCTTTTCATCTGCCTTCATCTCTTTTATCTCATCTTCCTCTGTATCAAGACAACTTTCACGGATGTACTCGTACTTATTTCTCATCTGCCGGTTCTCCTGACAGCTTTTCAGATAAAAACTTCCACAGTACAGCATAAGCCCTGCTCCTGCACCGATAAAACTGACAGCCAGACCATTCCATATCTTTCTCATTTCACCTTCTTTTTTCTTGCCTTTCTGTAAATAACAATGCCAGTCGGTATCAGAAGAGCCCCCAGAAGCCCAAGTCTTGCCATCTGGGCAAAAGGTCTTTCATCCCCTGTCTTTGCACCGCCAGTCTGATAATTCCCAAAGGAATTACCGCCTCCAGGGTAGTTATTTCCGGATGAAGTTCCGTTTCCGCCGGAATTATTATGGGTGATTCCCGGATATCCGGTTGGCGCCGGGGTCAGCTTCGGACAGGAAGGAGCTGTTGGTATCGGTGTTCCCGTCGGCTTCAAGGTCGGTGTAGGTATCGGAGATACAGTCGGTCGAGGCGTCGGTGTCACAGACGGCACAGGTTCTGTCTTTTCTGTCACACATACCTCATTTCCATCTTCTGTTTCCGGCGTACCGTCAGCCCATGCCCGTGCTGTATTTACCACAGAACCATTCTGAGGAAGCTTCTGGAAAAGAACCTCGTAACAAACTTCAAGTTTATCTCTGTCGCTGAGTGTCGCTCCTGTTGTGATTCTAAATCCTGAATCAGTTGCTTCGATGGCTGCTGCTTTTATTATTTCTCCGTTCTTTTTAAGCAGAATACTGTCTTTTTTTATTATTGCTCCGGACGAAGCAAGCGTATCCTCTACTACAATATTTTCTGCTGTCACATCTTCCCGAAGCTGCCTGATGACAATTGTGAAATACCCTTTTTCACCAACTTTATATTCTTTTTTGTCAGATTCCTTCACCACCTCTAAAATCGGACTGTGAATCTCTACTGTTTCCTCTCCTGTCTGAGAAATGTTTTCCTGACTGTTTGCCGTAGAAATATTATGTACGCTCTGCCCTGCCAGCTTCTCATCAATGACTGCTGCACAATACTCTATTGTCATCTGTTTTTCTCCCCACAGTTCAAGAGGATTCAGAAGTACCTGCTCCATTATTCCCCCCTGCATTCTGTCAAAAATAGAATAATGAGCATCCTTCACAAGATTTCTGCCTGTCTGCACAAAGAAAGCATTTTCATCATTTGCTTCTACAGAAGCTGCACTAATTGTCTTGCCCTGCTCATCCAAAAGCACGATGGAATCCTTCAGAAGCCGTACTCCTGGCGTCTCAATCATATCCTTCAAAATCACATTTCTGGCCACACAGCCTGTCTGTTCCTGGGTAAGTGTAACCCGATATGTGATAATATCGCCGTATTTATATGATGGCTTGTCTGCCTTTTTCTCCACTCTGAGAACAGGCGAATTAATCCATACCTTCGAACTGCCTTTCACCTCTGCCGCATTTTCTGCCCGTGCACTGGCTGTATTGGCTATTTCCAGTCCGTTTATACTTTCCTGCACAGTACACCGGAAATTCACAGTGACCGGAGTATGATAGGGGAGATCTGAAATTGTCAATATCCACCCTGTTCCCTGTCTCAAAATCTGGTATTCAACATGTTTTTCCACAACTTCGTTATAGTTTTCCGGATTCAGCGCATTTCCTGCATCATCTGTTCCAGCTACAGGATAAAGAATAGTCTGAGGAATCCCGTACACCATCAGAGCTTCTTCATCTTCATCAAGAGTCAGCCCCTCCGGAAGAGTCAGATCGCTAATCACTACATTTTTTGCAATAGAACCTTTCTGGAGATTATCCACAACCACCTGATAATTCACCTGTTCTCCCACCCGGAATTCATTTGCTTCTCTTCCGTCTCCTACTGCCAGATACGGATTCTGAACAGATTTCTCAACAGACAAAACTGCGCTATTCACATAAATTTCTGTATCATCTGCCTGAGGAGGCGTATTTTCAGCCTGCACATTTGCCGTATTAATACTTTCCATTCCATTTACCTCTTCTGTAACTGTACAAAGGAAAGTTACCGTTATCGGAACTCCGAAGGGAAGATCTGTGATATTCAGTCTCCACCCTGTCCCTTCCGGTACAAACTCATAGGAAACCGTCTTTTCCGCAGTCTCATTATACGCCTCCGGATTCAACATTCCGGGAATATCTGCCGTCCCCGGAACAGGCTGCGTCACACTTGAAGGAATTCCGCTTACTGTTACACTGTCCGGAGAAGAAAGAGCCAGCCCTGAAGGCATGGAAGTATCCCATATCGTTACATTTCTGGCTATTGTCCCTTCTCTTCGGTTCTCTACAACAACTGTATAAGCAACCTGTTCTCCCACCTGCCACTCATAATGATCCGCAGTCTTTTCAATCCAAAATTCTCCGGAATTAATATAAACCTCCGCATCGTCCGATAGCTCCGGCGCATTCCCAGCCTGTACAGATGCCTCATTGACACTTTCCCTTCCATTGGCATTCTCTGTCGCCATACAGCGGAAGAGTATTGTAACAGGGCGGTTAAATGGAATATGAGAACAGTAGAAGGCAAATCCTCCTTCATCCCCTTCCAGATGACTCTCCACCGGAACTTTTTCAAACATCTGTCCAGTCTTTTTGTCCGGAACCGGATAATCTGCTTCCTGCAGGACATCCAAAATCTCTACGCTCTGAAGCCCCCCTGCCAGTATCAGCCCTTCCGGAAGTCCAATATCTGATATCCTGACATCTCTGGCAATTGTACCAGGCACAGGATTATTCACAACAATCCTGTAGGATACTGCATCGCCCACAGACCATTCATATTTATCCGCCGTTTTATCTATCGTAAGCTGCGGGGAATTCACCCATACTTCTGCAATGTCCTTTATTGTTTCCTGCTCATTCGTTTCTTTGTTAATCAGATTTTTTGCTGTAACAGAAACAACATTTCCGCACTCCTGCCCATTAGACTCTTCCAGCGCCCTACACTTAAACCAGACCGTAATCGTCTGTCCATATCCAAGAGACGGGCACGAAACACGCCATCCGTTCTGCCCGTCACAGACAAGCGAACAATCTGCTACTCCCGGCGCTTCTATCCGGCATTCCTCTTCCAACAGCTCAAGTCCCGGCGGTACTGCATCCTCCATGACCAGCTCTGCCGCTCTTGTATTTTCCTTTGTCTGCGTGACAGTCACATTGTAGTCAATCACATCTCCTGCTGCCCACTCATATTTCGATACATTCTTGTGAAGCTCCAGTTCCGGTGTAATCACCCCCCGCACCCAGATCGTATTTGCCTGCATCGTATCTCCCGTTCCATTCGTTCTTTCATAACTCATAGAGGCGCTGTTTGGAACAAGTATCGAATAGCCGTCAGGTGCAGCATAATGTGAAACGTCCGCATCAGGTTTCCTGTGTACTGTAAAAATAAAGGTATAATTCTGGTTATTGGAAAAAGACTCCTGCGCCATTGCTTCCTGTTTCCCATTGCATGTTATCTTCTGTCCCTGAACAGCAATATCAAATCTTTCTGTCACATTCTGTCCTGTATCGTCCAGAATAAGAACTTTAGATTCATCCTGAATTGTCAGACAGTCTTCCAGAACATCCTCCACCACAAACTTGTTAAACTGATTGGGCGTGACTTCTGTCTGTACCATATATTGAAATTCGTCAAAATCATTTATAAGAAACGGTTCCTCTTTACCTGAAGCAACTCCCTGTTCCCATGTACATCCCAAAGCGCCTACTCTTTTCTCCGGTGCCTTGTCCATAGCAATTCCACCGAAGCAATATGCTGTAAAATCAAAATATGCGTGTCCGCGCATAAATTTACCGCCGTCAAAATCCGGGCAATGGCACACTCCATTGGTATCTGTCCGGTTCTTTTTCATTCTGGCAGCCCATGCTTCCTGACTTCCGTACTTTTTTATGCCCTTTTCCCTGTCAGAATCCCATCGGTCAAGCTGCGCTTCGTGTACGAAATCAAAATACATGCTGTCTGTATTATAAAGAAAATTCACCCAGCCTTTTTTATCACCGGAAACAAGACTGTCGTTCCCGGCAGTAACCTTCATCCCATCTACCTCCAGAAAAGTATTGTCACTGAGAATATAAGCGCTGTCAATTCTGCTCTGCGGCGGAATAAAGATTCCCTGTCTTGCATCAAGGTCTCTGACTGTACCATGACCGCTTATGGCGATTGGCTCATCTGTACCGTTTTTCAGGAACTGCATATGTACTCTCGCAGAATCTACGCAATAGATATACATACCGATTCCTTCCAGAGAAAACCCTACCAGCGGCTGGGCAATATTATCTGGAAAATCATATGCTCCGTCAGATGTTCCCTGCCCTTCCGCCTCATTGTGTTTAAAAACTGCAGTCTGCATATCATAGCGGGGTTCCGGATTCTCCACACTGACAAGACTCATCTTGAAATCTATGATGTTTCCTTCTCCATCACGCCCTACGTTATAGTAGCGGACTCCCGCGCTTTCTGCTTTATAATTTCCGGTCATCCTCACTGTGTCTGCATTTCTTTCGCTTCTCCCGTGGTTGGTAAAAGCGATTTTATCCAAATTATCGCATCCGTAGGTTTCCACTTTCGTAATTCCCGGCTGATATTTCACATTAAATCTGTAGCCGTAATCCATGACTGTATTTTCATCCCATCTTTCAATGACAGACGCATCTGCCATTACCCTGCGCGCAGGTAAAATTCCCAAAATTGCCTGCGCTAAAAACAACACTGCAAGCAACAATGCCTCCAGTCTTTCTTTCCTATTCTGTTTCACGTAAATTTCTTCTCCTTTCATTGCTAAAATTTCGAATGTTCCTGACAGGAATTAATGAATAATGGGATTAAAATAAGAATTTAATGATTGAAATAATGAATTTATTTATGAATTTTTCGACTGTCCCGGCGCGTCCACGCCGGGAGATTTTGATCACATTAAAAATTTGTTTGTTCTAATGCCGCTTCTTCCACCATGAAAGAAAAGACAAAATAAGTGCAAAGACAATAAAGAATGGTAACACTGTTCCAATTATGGCAAGCAGAGCAATCACTGCCAGCACTGCGCACAAAATCACAAAAGCCTTTCCATACCATGTGGAAAAATCAATTCTGTGAGTCTTCACTCTGGGCTGAGGTTTACTCTCCGTATCCGAATAACCTTCGTAGTAAGATTCCTGATAATCGTCATATACCTCTGTTCCGTCATCTGTGTTCGTATCTATCAGTGTTTTCGCAATCAGACGGGGATCCCCCAGTTCTGCAAGAACCTCTTCTTCTGTGCGTCCGCTGCGAACCTGCGACTGAATATAATCTTCATAATAGCGAATATGGGCTGCAGCCCTCCCCTCCTGCATCTGCCCGGACAGCTGGTTACGCAGGATTTGAATAAATTCGATTCTGTCCATACTGTTCTCCATTTTGATAAAACTGCGTTTAAAATATTGCTTTGTTTTTATATTTTATCATACTTCTGCGGGATGGCAACCAGTTTAGTTCTTAAATTTCTATAAAATCCGGTATTTCACCTTCGTATTCCTGCGTACAAAAAAAATAACGACTCTGCCCAATGGCAGAATCGTTATTTTTTATTTCAGATTGCAAAACTCTCTGTTTCTATTAGAATAATCCTGTAATCTTTCCTGTTTCGTCTACGTCGATTTTTTCTGCAGCCGGTACTTTAGGAAGTCCTGGCATTGTCATAA
>JAUNOY010000017.1 GCA_030536995.1 Eubacteriales bacterium | reverse complement strand
TTCTTTTTGTCTGCTTTTCCCATGGCATCAATGCCTGATAAATATATTCATCATCATAAACATCGTATTTTTTTCATTCAGGTTACGCTTTCTCTGCAAATATTTTATTTTCCAGATAAAAGTATCTTTTTTCTGTCCGGAAACGACCTTTTATTCTACGTCAATATCAATTTTTCACAAACAGAAATCACCTTATATTTTAAAAAGGCAATCACCTTTTTGTGTGATTGCCTTTAAATTTCTATCCTTATTTTATATCCTTGGTTTTACGCCTTTGGTATCGCGTTTCGCAAGTTTTACCTTATTTAATAGGTAAGGTTTCTCATGGTACTCTATGGAATATTCCTGATGTCCTGCCAGAAGGTAGGCGTGTTCCAGTTTATCTTCTCCTGTCAGCTTCATTCCGCGAACACCGATGGAAGTTTTTTTCAATGAGGAAACCTCCTGTTTCATAAAGCGCAGGAAGCAGCCTCCTGTGCTTTGCAGAACTACCTGCTCCATTTCATCCGAAGCTCCCACAAAAATCAGCTTATCTCCCTCTGCCAGCTTCGTAGAGGCGATTGTTCTCTTCGTCACATCAAATTCAGAGCCTGCCACAAGCTTACACATGGAGGATTCTGTAACGAACAGCAATGTACTGCTGTTCACCTGTGCCATAGGCGCCACATAGAGCATCTGCTCCTCTGTGCTGTTGTAATTGCAGAGATTATCTACAGGAGTTCCCTTGTCGCGGAACCGTCCCAGCGGAATGTCTGCCACTTTTACTGTATGCATCTTTCCTGTATCTGTAAAAATACAGATTTTGTCCGTGTTCATACAGGTAAAAACATATTTATTTTCTCCATGAGCCGCTTCTTTATTTCGCTCATAGGCAGTTTTATCAATAATCTTCATATAGCCGAAGCGATCCATGAGAAAGACAACTTCGGTTTCTTCCATTTTCTTTTCTTCATACACTGCTTCTTCTGCATTCTCAATTACAGTGCGGCGTTTGGTTCCGAATTCTTTCTTGATGGCGTCCAGATCTTTCATAATCACATCTGCCATAGAGTCATAATTGTTGAGAATATTCTCATAAAGTGCAATATTCTTCATAGTCTGGGCATATTCTGCCTGAAGAGCCTCAATTTCAAGACCAATCAGCTTATAGAGACGCATCTCCAGAATCGCAGTCGCCTGCCTCTCTGAAAATTTCAGATTCTTCGCTGCCTTTTCACTTGCTTTTGTTTTAAATTTAATTCCTTCTGTTGCACCTTCTACAAGACATTTCTTTACCTGTTCCCGGTTCTTACTGCCCCGAAGGATTTCAATAATCAGGTCAATTACATCACATGCCTTGATAAGCCCCTCCTGGATTTCTTTCTTTTCCTGTTCTTTTGCAAGAAGGGTTGAATATTTCCTTGTTGTAATATCAAAAACGAAATCCACATGATGTTCAATGATTTTTTTGAGACTCAGAGTTTCCGGTCTGCCGTCTGCCACAGCCAGCATATTGACGCCGAAGGTATCCTCCAGACGGGTCTTCTTATACAACATATTTGTAAGGTTTTCCACATCTGCATCCCGCTTCAGGTCAAGGACGATTCGGATTCCCTCTTTCGAAGACTGGTTTGAAATATCTACAATATCCGTAGTTTTTTTATTCTCCACCAGCGCTGCCACATCGTTTAAAAACTTGCCGATATTTGCACCCAGCATGGTGTAGGGAATTTCTGTAATCACAAGCTGCTGCCTGCCGCCTTTTAATTTCTCTACCTCCACTTTTCCCCTGAGGCGGAGTTTCCCGCTTCCTGTCTCGTAAATTTTCTGGAGATCGTCTTTGTTGACCACAAGACCTCCTGTAGGAAAATCCGGTCCTTTCAGATAACGCATCAGACCTTTTACGCTGATATCGTTATTTTTCATATAGGCTTTTACCGCATCTACCACTTCGCCCAGATTGTGGGGCGGGATGCTGGTCGCCATTCCCACGGCAATTCCTTCTGCACCGTTAATGAGCAGATTCGGAATCCTTACAGGAAGAACTACAGGCTCTTTCTCTGTCTCGTCAAAGTTCGGCATGAAGTCTACCACATTTTTGTCCAGATCCTCCAGAAAAACATCCTGAGTCAGTTTCTCAAGCCTTGCTTCCGTATATCGCATAGCTGCTGCTCCGTCGCCTTCAATAGAGCCGAAGTTTCCGTGTCCGTCCACCAGTGTTTTGCCTTTTTTGAAGTACTGCGCCATGACAACAAGCGCCTCATAAATGGAGCTGTCTCCATGAGGATGATATTTACCCATTGTATCGCCCACAATACGGGCACATTTACGATAGGGGCGGTCGTACCGGATTCCCAGCTCATACATATCGTAAAGCGTTCGTCTCTGTACCGGCTTCAGTCCATCCCGCACATCCGGCAAAGCTCTGGAAACAATTACGCTCATGGCGTAGTCTATATAAGATTTCTGCATAACCTCCGCATAATCGGTAGGTATGATATGATCCTGTTTCGTATTCATTTCTTATTCTCTCCCTTAGATATCCAGTTCCGCATCTTCCGCATGTTCATAAATAAACGCCTTACGGGGCGGTACGTCGCTTCCCATAAGAATCTCTGTCACGCTGGAGGCAAGACGGGCATCCTCGATTTCCACCCTTTTCATCATTCTTGTTTCCGGATTCAGAGTAGTCTCCCACAGCTGGTCGGCATCCATCTCTCCAAGACCTTTATATCTTTGCAGGGTAAAGGAGCCCGGCTTATGGGTACGTCTGTATTTCTCCAGAGCCTTGTCGTCGTACAGATACTCTTCCTCTCCTTTTTTCGGCATTACCTTATAGAGAGGCGGCATTGCAATGTAAACGTGTCCTTCATAAATCAGTTCCGGCATAAAGCGGTAAAACAGGGTCAGAAGAAGGGTTGATATATGAGCACCGTCCACATCGGCATCTGCCATAATCACAATCTTGTCATATCTAAGCTTGCTGATATCAAAGTCATTGCCATATCCTTCCGAAAAGCCGCAGCCAAAGGCATTAATCATTGTTTTTATCTCTGCATTTGCAAGAACCTTATCAATGGTTGCTTTCTCTACATTGAGAATTTTGCCTCGAATGGGAAGAATCGCCTGATAGTTGCGGTCTCTGGCAGTTTTCGCCGAGCCTCCGGCTGAATCTCCCTCTACAATAAAGATTTCGCAAAGAGACGGGTCTTTTTTCTCACAGTTTGCAAGCTTGCCGTTGGAGTCGAAGGAATATTTCTGCTTGGTGAGAAGATTTGTTTTTGCCCTCTCTTCGGTTTTACGGATTTTGGCTGCTTTTTCCGCACAGGAAAGAATTGCCTTTAAGGTTTCCAGATTCCTGTCAAAGAAAAGCACCATCTGTTCTCCGAGAACCTTGCCTGTAGCGCGAGACGCGTCCTGATTGTCAAGCTTGGTCTTGGTCTGCCCCTCAAATCTTGGAGCCGGATGTTTAATGGAGACAACTGCCGTCATTCCGTTTCGGATATCTGCTCCTGTGAAGTTGGCGTCCTTCTCTTTCAGAACACCGATTTCACGGGCATAAGTATTCATAACTGTAGTAAAGGTGGTCTTAAATCCGGTGAGATGAGTTCCGCCTTCTGAATTGTAAATGTTATTGCAGAATCCCAGGACGTTTTCCCTGAATTCATTTGTAAACTGAAAGGCAATTTCTACCTGAATGCCTTCAGACTCTCCTTTTATATACACAGGCTCATGGAGAACCTCTGTATTGTGATTTAAGTCCTTGAGAAAGCCTATGATTCCCTCCGGTTCATGGTAGGTGATATCCTCCACGATCTCCCCTCTCCTGTCCTCGAAACGGATAGACAGCTCCGGATTCAGGTAAGCTGTCTCATGGAGACGGCTTTTAACCTCTGTGGCAGAAAATCTGGTCTTCTCAAAAATCTCAGGATCCGGAAGGAAATTGATACAGGTTCCTGTTTCTCTTGTTCTCTTTATTTTCGGAAGAAGTCCATCCTCAAGCTCAAGAGCCGGAATTCCTCTCTCATAATAATCGTGGTGAACGTAACCGTCACGACTGATTTTTATATCCAGATGGGTAGACAGGGCGTTTACAACAGAGGAGCCAACGCCGTGAAGACCACCGCTTGTTTTATATGCAGAATTGTCAAACTTTCCCCCTGCGTGAAGGGTGGTAAATACAAGTCTCTCTGCAGATACTCCTTTTTCGTGCATATCTACAGGAATTCCTCTTCCGTTATCTGTAACTGTACAGGACCCATCCTTCTCCAGAATCACATGGATCAGGCTGCAGTATCCGGCAAGGTGTTCATCCACTGCGTTGTCTACAATTTCGTAAATCAGATGGTTCAGACCTTTTCTTGATACACTTCCGATATACATACCCGGACGCTTCCTTACCGCTTCCAGTCCTTCCAGAACAGAGATACTCCCTGCGTCATATGTGTCTTTCTTTGCCATGACTGTTACTCTTTCCTTTCTCTAAAATTCTATTCTTCAAATCCACCTGCATCTTTTTGCAGGGGCACAATATTTTAAGACTACCAAACTCCCACTGTTTTTTCAAGTATAATTACGTGATTTTTATGATAGCACACTTTGCAGAAACAAACAAGTGTTCTTTTTTAATTTCCTATGATTCAGGTCTTAACTTTATTTGTTCAAAGTTTTTTTAATTTTTTTATTTTTTTTCAAAAAAAGGCTTGCATTTTTCCGGAAGCTGTTATATACTAAGCAAGTCGGTTGACAAGGCCAGTTGGTCAAGGGGTTAAGACGCCGCCCTCTCACGGCGGAAACACGGGTTCGATTCCCGTACTGGCTGCTTTTTATCGACAATAATATATATAGACATACAGCTATGGCCAGTTGGTCAAGGGGTTAAGACGCCGCCCTCTCACGGCGGAAACACGGGTTCGATTCCCGTACTGGCTGTTTGAAACTCGAAATTCCGACGAATTTCGAGTTTTTTATTTTTCTGACATCCCCGCCGGAGAAGTTTCTCTCAGTCGGAGATTGTATACTTCAATAAAATAAAAAAGTGTCTGTTTTTTCATAACACCTCTCTTTGAGATCCTATGAAATCCAGACACTTTTGTTTTGATTTTTTATGACCTTGTTTTTTATCGCTCAGTCTCTTTTTGCAGACGAATCAGATAATCCTCTCTTTTCTTTACTTCACCAATCACCGCACAGGAGAAAGGCATCTTTTCCAGAGCCTTCATGGCTTCTTCTGCATCCTCTTTCCCTATGGAAATTAAAAGCCCGCCTGAAGTCTGAGGATCATAGAGAACATCCTCCATCGGCATATCCGGAATTTCAGAAAAAACGCGTCCCTGTGTATATTCACGGTTCTTATAAGCTCCTCCGGGAACCAGCCCCATAGAAGCATAGTCCAACGCTCCTCTGATCACCGGAATCTGTCCCGTATGAATATAAAAAGTCAGATTGCTTCCCTCTGCCATCTCCATAGCATGACCGATCAGCCCAAATCCGGTAATGTCTGTACAGCCATGAACATCAAGATGCTTCACTGCCTCACAGGCATATTTATTCAGGCAACGCATCACCTCTACCGCTTCCTGTTCTTCCTCCGCAGATGCAAGCTCCGCTTTCACGGCAGTATTGATAATCCCGCTTCCCAAAGGCTTGGTGAGAATCAGCACATCCCCTTCTCTTGCTCCATCGTTTCTCCACATTTTCTGCGGATTTACAAAACCGGTCACACATAAACCGTATTTCGGCTCATCGTCCTGTATGCTGTGTCCTCCGGCAAGGACTGCTCCCGCCTCCAAAACCTTATCTGCGCCTCCTGCAAGAATCTCCCCCAGAATATCCACAGAAAGACAGCCCGGAAAAGCCGCGATATTTAAAGCAATCTTCGGCTCCCCTCCCATAGCATACACATCACTCAATGCATTTGCCGCTGCAATCTGTCCAAAGGTATAAGGGTCATCTGCAATCGGGGTAAAGAAATCTACAGTCTGTATCAGGGCAAGCTCCTCTGATACTTTATAAACAGCCGCATCATCGGACGTATCGGTTCCTACTAATAAATCAGGATCAAAAAATTTCGGCAGCTTACCCAAAACTTGGGCAAGGGTCCCAGGACCTATCTTCGCCGCTCATCCCGCAGTCTTCGCATATTGCGTAAGACGGATTTTTTCATTTTCACTCATCGCCGCTGCCTCCTTTTTCGTGCCCCCATAAAAGTCAGACTGTCTTATTTCTTTGTAATATATCCCTTTGCTTTCAGTGTCTCTGCGCAGAGAACCGCGCCGCCTGCAGCGCCTCTGACTGTATTGTGGGAAAGCCCTACGAATTTCCAGTCATATACGTGATCTTCGCGGATACGTCCTACGGAAACACCCATTCCGTTCTCATAATTTACATCCTCTGTTACCTGCGGACGGTTATCCTCCTCAAGATACTGGATAAACTGCTTCGGCGCACTTGGAAGCTCCAGCTCCTGCGGAAGCCCTCTGAAATCTTTCAGCGCCTGAATAAGCTGTTCTTTTGTTGGTTTCTTGCGGAATTTAACAAATACAGCCGCTGTGTGTCCGTTTAATACAGGAACACGGATACACTGGCAGGTAATAACCGGTGATTCCGCAGGCACGATAACTCCGTCCTCAATCTTTCCCCAGATTCTTAAAGGCTCTTTCTCACTCTTTTCTTCCTCACCGCCGATATACGGAATGATATTATGTTCCATTTCCGGCCAGTCCTTAAAGGTCTTGCCTGCGCCGGAGATTGCCTGATATGTAGTTGCAACTACTTCATACGGTTCAAATTCTTTCCATGCTGTGAGAACAGGCGCATAACTCTGAATAGAGCAGTTTGGTTTTACTGCGATAAATCCGCGTGTCGTGCCAAGTCTCTTCTTCTGGAACTCGATGACATCGAAATGCTCAGGATTGATTTCCGGCACAACCATCGGAACGTCCGGCGTCCATCTGTGCGCGCTGTTATTGGAAACAACAGGTGTCTCTGTCTTTGCATATTCTTCCTCAATAGCTTTAATCTCATCCTTGGACATATCTACTGCTGAAAAAACAAAGTCTACAGTAGACGCTACTTTTTCAACCTCATTTACGTTCATAACAACGATATTTTTCACTGCTTCAGGCATTGGAGTATCCATTTTCCAACGGCCGCCTACTGCTTCTTCGTATGTCTTGCCTGCGCTTCTTGGGCTGGCTGCAAGTGTCACAACCTCAAACCACGGATGATTTTCAAGAAGGGAAATAAATCTCTGTCCTACCATACCGGTAGCGCCTAAAATACCAACTCTCAGTTTTTCACTCATAATAAATGTCTCCTCATTATCTTAATTTTTTTAATTTTCTTCCAGATATCTGCGGTTCTGTGCGATTACCTGTTCCATTACTTCCGGTCCGGGCGCGCCGATTGTCATACGCTTCTCCACACAGGTCTGCATACTGATGGCATCGTAAATATCCTCTTCAAATACAGGACTGATTTCTTTATACTCTTCCAGAGAAAGCTCATCAAGAGAAATTCCTTTGTCAATACAGGTAAGAACCAGTCTTCCTACAATACCGTGGGCGTCACGGAAAGGTACGCCGTGGTTTACAAGATAATCCGCCGCATCTGTCGCATTTGTAAAACCGTTTTTCGCACTTGCTTCCATATTCTTTTTGTGGAACTGCATAGTGGAAACCATCCCTGTAAAAAGAGCAAGACAGCCCTTCACTGTGTCGATAGCGTCAAAGGTAAGCTCCTTATCTTCCTGCATATCTTTGTTATAGGCAAGCGGAATTCCCTTCATTGTCGTGAGAATAGAAGTCAGCGCACCGTATACCCTGCCTGTTTTTCCCCTTACCAGCTCTGCGATATCAGGATTCTTCTTCTGAGGCATAATACTGCTTCCTGTGCTGTACGCATCGTCAATCTCCACGAAACGGTACTCATTGGAATTCCACAGGATAATCTCCTCGGAAAAACGGCTCATATGCATCATAATCGTTGCAAATGCAGACAGAAGCTCAATCACATAATCTCTGTCTGAAACAGAATCCATACTGTTTCTGGTGGGACCGTCAAAGCCCAGAAGCTGCGCCGTATACTCTCTGTCAAGAGGATAAGTTGTTCCTGCAAGCGCGCCTGCTCCCAGAGGACAGGTATTCATTCTCTTTCTGATATCTGCAAGCCTGCTTCTGTCACGGACAAACATCTCGAAATATGCTCCTACGTGATGTGCCAGCGTTACAGGCTGCGCCTTCTGAAGATGGGTAAATCCGGGCATATAAGTATGGATATTCTCCTCCATAATCTTCTGCAAAGCTTCCAGAAGCTTCTTCAACAGACCATCTGTCTCATCAATTTCGTCTCTTACATACAACTTCATATCAAGGGCAACCTGATCGTTTCGGCTTCGTCCTGTGTGAAGCTTCTTTCCGGCATCTCCGATTCTGTCGATCAGATTTGCCTCAACAAAGCTGTGGATATCTTCATATGCGGAAGTAATCTCCAGCTTGCCGCTTCGTACGTCCTCAAGAATCCCATCCAGTCCCTTCGTAATGTCTTCTTTTTCTGTCTCTGTCAGAATCCCCTGCTTCGCAAGCATTGCCACGTGAGCTTTACTCCCCCGGATATCCTGCTCATAAAATTTCTGATCAAAAGAAATTGACGCATTAAAATTATACACCAGTTTGTCCGTCTCCTTCGTGAAACGTCCTCCCCAAAGCTGTGCCATATCTTTATTCCTCACTTTTATTTATTAATCTGCAGATTTTTAACAAAAATTCCCGTTTTCGAAAATTACTGCCGCTTTAACCTTTTTGCACTTTCAAGTGATAGAGTACCACACTTCATTTCAAAATGCAAATCTTTTATTCTTTTTCTCTCTCCATCGCTTCTCTTTTAGAGAATACGCAGCCGCAGTAATTCTGTCTGTACAACCCATGCTCATGAGATAATTCGATGGAACGCTTATATCCGTTCTTTTTCTTAAAATCGGACGGCAAATGGGAAACTTCATAAATCTCTCCCAGCTCTTCTCCGATTTCATTTAATTTCCCTGCATTTTTAAGAGGACTGATTGTCAGAGTGGTAGTAAAATAGTCATAGCCGCCTTCTTTTGCAAGCCTTGCCGCTTCCTCCATACGAAGACGATAACACCGGAAGCATCTCTCTCCGCCTTCCGGCGCCTCCTCCAGCCCTTTTGCCATATCAAAAAATTCCTTCGGCTCGTATCTGCCCTCCACAAATTCCACAGGATGAGCAAATTCCATCTCCTCTATCAAACGGCGGATTTCTTCCACCCTGTGCTCATATTCTTCTTTCGGAGATATATTTGGATTATAATAAAATACCGTGATTGAAAAATAATTCGAAAGATATTCCAGTACATAGCTGCTGCAGGGCGCGCAGCAGCTATGGAGAAAGAGTCTCGGAACTTTATTGAGCTTCCGGTTCTCTTCTATGATTTTTTCCAGTTCTTTTTGATAATTTCTGTTCACCGATACGTTCTCCCATTCTCACAATTGTTTCATAGTCGTTCTCAGAGTTTTCTATCAAATCGTAATCCAGCCGTACCTTTCCATGCTGAAGGAGCATTATAACAGTGGAACCGCCGAATTCGAAATACCCTTTTTCCTCTCCCTTTTTCACAGGACCGGAACCTTTTTTATGGTTGGTTATCTTCCCTACCATCATGGCTCCTACTTCCATCATCAGAATCGTACCGAATTTTTCTGTTTTTAAAAGTGTATATTCTCTTGCATTTTCTTTATAAATTGGCAATGCATCGTTTGCAGCAGGATTAACTGTATGAAATACGCCCGGAAGCACCACATTTTTTGACTTTTCCCCATCCGCCACATAGCAGTAGCGATGGTAATCGTCCACAGTGAGTCTCAGAATCAGCGCATAACCGCCGAGATATTTCCGGGCAAGTTTTTTATTTCTCAGAAGCTGCTCTACCGTATATTCCGTATCTTTAATATAAAAACGGGAATCATCCGCAATCCTGCATACAGTCGCTTTTCCGTCGCAGGGGCTTATAAGAACCTTATCCTCTTCTGCAACAGGACGTTCCTGAGGCTTAATCTTCCTTGTAAAAAAATCATTATAAGACGTAAATTCCTGCTTCTGATAGAGCGACAGATCAATATGGTTCCGTTTCACAAAACCCGGCACCAGCTTCGCAGATATTCCGGTATTCAAAAAGAGTCCTGCCGCTTTTGACACAAAGGGTCTGACAAGAAGTTTCAGACACAGCCTTCCGCCCCGGTCATTGTACAGATGCTTTAAAAGCTTATCCTGTCCGTTTTCTTCAATGGTGATGTTTCCTTTTCTGTCAATATACTTCATTTGTGCACCGCCTTTATAACAAAATAAGTAAAAAAAGGTTCGTAACCGTTTCCCGGGTCTTCCCCGAAAAATATGAAACAGCTACGAACTATTTTACATCATGTGAATCGGCTTTGCAAGAGCTGCCGCTTTAAGTATCCCCAGTTTTTCCGCCTCATGCATAAGACGCTCATTCCCCCGATTCATTGTACCGAATTCCTCTATACAGCAGATAACCTCTTTGCATTTTTTCATTCTGTCCAGAGCTTTTTGGTAAGAGCTTTCGCTGACCGGCTCAAAAGCCTCCTCTGCAATCACTTCACAGGCAAGATCTTTTGCCACCTGATAATCAATATCATTTTTGTGAAGAACTCCCGTCACAAAGGGAACACCCTGTCGGAGAAGTTTTCGGTACAGAGGCGCAGCCGTACCATTTCCACCGATCACAAACACATCAGGCTCTCCTTCCGGCGGCTCCAGTTCAATGCAGCCAAAAGCCGCATTGTAGCTCCCCTTTGTTATTCCGTACAATCCCCTGATATATTCCGAAGTAAAAATCTCCTCCGGCGTTCCGTACCGTTCAATATATTCTCCGTGAACACAGATTACTTTATCCGATATTTTCTGTGCCAGATCAAGCTCATGGAGCGACATGATTACAGCCACCTTCTGCTCCAGAACCATTTTTTTCAAAATTGCCAGAAGTTCCAGCTTATGACGGATATCAAGAAAAGAGGTCGGTTCGTCCAAAATGATAATCTCCGGTTCCTGACAGATTGCTCGAGCAAGAAGTATCCTCTGCCTCTGTCCGTCACTGATCGCAGTGAAATCCCTGTCTCTTAAATCCCATGCATGTACCATTTCCATTGCAGCGCGCACCTTTACCTTGTCCTCTGCTGAAAGAATCCCCAGAGTTCCTGTATAAGGATAACGCCCTGTAGAAACTACATCCTCACAGGTCATAAGTTCCGGCCGCATACGTTCAGTCAAAACTACAGAAAGTTTTCTGGAAATCTCCTTATAGGTCATCTTATTCAGCATTTCGTTGTCAAGATATACCGTTCCGCTGATTGCTTTAAGTTGTCTTGTAATACTTTTTAAGATTGTGGATTTCCCTGCCCCGTTTGGCCCGATCAGGGTAAGGATTTCTCCTCTGTTAAGCTCTATCTCTATATTTTTAATTAAAGGCTTCCCGTCATATCCTACTGTCAGCCTGTCCGTATAAAAGAAATATGGCCGCATATTCATCCCTGCCCTTCTAAATCCTCTGCTGTCTTCGTATCATAATATAAATAACAACAGGCGCTCCAAAAATTGCCGTTACAGAGCTGATACTCAATTCTGTAGGCGCAAACACTGTTCTTGCAATCAAATCACAGAACAGACAGAATACTGCCCCTCCAAGGAAACATGCCGGAATCACGAGAATGGGTTTCGCTGTTTTAAGCAGGCTCTTTGCAATATGAGGAACTGCAATTCCAACAAAGGAAATCGGTCCAGCAAAAGCTGTTACACAGGCAGAAAGAATACTGGACAAAAGAATCAGCGCAATCCTGAATATTTTAATATTTACTCCCATATTCTGAGCATAGACTTCTCCCAACTGATAAGCGCCGATTGGCTTTGACATAAAAAATGTCAAAAGCAAAGTCACCGAAATCACAGCAATCATAACTCCCACATTTTCCCAGTTCATTCCGGAAAAGCTTCCCATTGACCAGTTGTGAAGATTCACAATATTGGAATCGTCTGCAAAAGTCACTATAAAATCCGTAATCGCCGAACAGATATATCCTATCATAACACCGCTTATAACGAGCATGGACATCTTATGTACCTTACGGGAAATCAAAAGAATAAATCCCATAGAAATCATCGCTCCTGCGAAGGCAGCAAGAATCATCACACCTGATCCCAAAATAATTGATTTACTCAAAAAGAAAATCATCACAAGAGATACCACCAGTTTTGCTCCTGATGAAATCCCCAGCACAAAGGGTCCTGCAATGGGATTTCCGAAAAAGGTCTGAAGAAGAAATCCGGATACAGACAACGCGCCTCCCAGAATAATAACCGCCAGAATACGGGGCAGACGGATTTCCCAGATAATATTGTAAGATACCTCTTCTCCCTTTCTGCGGAAAATAATATTAAAAATATCAGAAACGGAGAGGTCAATACTGCCCGAATTCACGTTCCATACAAACAAAACCGCCAGAAGGGCAGTCAGTATTATAAACGCAGAAAAATATCTGCCAACACGTTTTTTTTCCGTCATATTGCACTCTCCTTATTCTCTCGTGTATCTCTATTTTATTTTATGCATATAAGTAAATTCTTCTACGGAATCCTCTGTCAGCATTGCATGAATATCTTCAATCATGGTGCCAAGTCCTGTGCTTTCCTGAAAAAGATTTTTACCTGTACACCACACGTTTCCATCTTTGACAGCTTTGAAATCCTTCAGAAGACTGCTCTTTGCAAAAAGCTCCGAAAAACCGGAAAGCTCACCGTCAATCGTGCTGTTATAAATAATATAATCTGCATTCTTTGCCTTTGCATAAAACTCTTCCATCTGCATGTTCATAGTTGACATGGCGCTGTCATTTGCACCTGTATCCTCAGGCACATATCTGCCCCCGGCAAGCTCAATCATCTTTGAAACATAATCGCTGCTTTTTCTGACATTCACAGCGCCCACAGAATTGATGTAAAAGAACGCCACAGTCTTACCTGTATTTTTTTCGGAAGAAAGCCTCTCCAGCTTCTCCGCCTGTTCCCGGAATACCTCTTCTGCATTTTCTTCTCTGTTCAAAATCGCTCCGTAGAGCTTAATCCATTCGGTTCTTCCAAGAGGGTGGGATTCATAGCTGGAACGCTCTACAAGAACCGGGATTCCGAACTGCTCCAGCTTCTCCTTCACTTCCGGATTATGATGAATCATAGTCGATTCCACTGCAAGGTCACAGCCCTCGCTGAGGATCAGCTCATAATCCGGAGCATTATATTTCCCTGCATACACCATATCGCCTGATGCAAGGGCGTCTTTTGCCTCCTGAATATACCACCCATCTTCCTTTGTCCCGGAAAGGCGGATATTCTCTATACCGTCCACTGCACGGAACAGATCCATAGCAGAAGTTGCAACAAGATAAATATGATCCAGAGGCTGCTGCAGTATGGTAATATCTTTTCCAAGCTCTTCCGGTACAGTGCCTTTCTCCGGAACTACGAGAAATTTCCCTTCCTCTTCAATTGTAATAAGCTTATAGCCATCCTCATAATAATCGACGCTGAATTCTTCTGCATAGGAAAGCTCCATACTGTGAGAAAATTCATGTCCCGGGATTTCCACTCTTTCTTCTGCTGCCTGCACAGGTACAGTACAGATAAGGGCAAAAAAAAGACCAGAAATAAATCTTCGTAATCCTCTCTTCACTGAATCCCCCTCTGTCAGTCGGCTTCTTTAAGAGAAGCTGAATCGAATTGTAATGTATACTCAATTTCATGAGGTGTACTCATTGCAACAGTATCTCCGACAACCGGCATCTGATAATCAAAGCCTGAAACCGGGATTTCGAAAGTTGAATTTCCTTCTGTGTTGGTTCTTTCGTATTTCTCTCCATCAACCAGCATATAGTCATAATTTGGACTGTTCCATACAAGGACTGCAGATGCTTTTCCATCCTTAATCTCAAGTGCAGCCGGACTTTCTACTGTCGCTTTGCCTGAACCTCCCTCAAGGACTACCTCAACCGTATAGCTTCCATCCTCAAGTTTCAAATCCTCCACAGATTTCCCCTCTGCCTCCAGAGGCGTCGCTTCGGAAACACTGACCTTATGATCGTACCATTTTCCTTTTTTTCCGATTAATGCCACATCAAACTCCTTATCAAGATATGGCACAGGAATATCGAAGCCATAAACCTCCTCTGTATATCCGTCACTGTAGGTTACCGTATCTGTTGTAGGTTCAAGAAGCTCTGCTCCCTCTTTTTCCGCATCCTCTGCCAGTCCGGAAAAAAGATTCAGAATACTCTTGGAAACAAGACTGACATGAATTGTCATTTTTCCGTCTTTTACAGTAAGAACACCCTTTCCATCCTGAGACTCGTTTACGTGAAACATTCCGCTGTCTGTGTCAAATTTCGCAGAGTAAACTCCGTCCTTCAGCACATCCCCTGTCTGCTCCTGCTCACTTTCTTCCGTATTTTCTTCCACACCTTCTTCTGCAACTTCTACTGTCTCTGTTTTTTCTTCCGCTGCAAACACCGCAGCACTTCCTGTCATCGCAGTACAGACCACCATAGATAAAACCAATGCTTTTACAAATCTGTTCTTCATATTATTATTTCCTCCTCTGAGAAACTGCTTTCGTTACAAGTTTTTCTTTTTGTATATAAACCAGAATGCAATTCCGGTAAATACCACAAGGTATACAATTAAAATGACAATTCCGCGGATATCCGCCGATCCTCCCGCAGATATGGTACGAATCATGGCACTTGCCTGAGAAAGAGGCAAAATCCCTACTACACGACGTATATTTCCCGGCATACTGTCAATGGCAAAAAAAGTATTGCAGAGATATGCCATCGGCATAATGATATAATTGGAAAAACGCGGCACATCCGCATGATTTTTTGCCAGAAACGATACCACAACACCGATTGCGGAAAATACGGCTCCGTTAAGGAGCATCACAAGAAATGAAACGCCATTAAATACAAGTCCTGTACGAATCGGCGCTGTAAGGACAAGAATTACACAGCCTGCATACAGTCCTCTAAGGCTTCCGCCCAGAATCTGTCCCACAATAAACTGCCACAACGGCGTAGGAGAAATCATAACCTGATCAAAAGCCTTCTCATAAAGTCTCTGTACATTGAGATTCTGCGCAATAGCGTTAAAGCTTCCATTCATAGTTGTCAGTGCAATCACCCCGGGAATCAGGAAATTCAGATATGGCTCTCCATGTGACATAGTCTGGATTCCCATTCCAAATACAATCAGATACATCAATGGAGCTACCATTGCTGCCAGAGTAATCTTATAGAAATCCCTCTTAAATTCTGTCCATTTTTCCCACAAAATAGTAATAATTCCCATATTACGACTCCTCCTGTCACTTCTGAGTAAGGTGGATTCCCACCCGTTCCACAAATACATCTTCCAGAGTCGTTTCACGAAGTGCTGCCTTCTCCCCGATTTCGGAAAGATAGGCAATCGCATCTCTGCGTTCATGGAAATAATGGGTTTCTACCCCATTTGATGTGCTTACGTCTACAGCATGGTTTCCAAGACTTTCAATAAATGCTGCCGGAGTATTTACCTCCTGCAAATGACCTTTTTGCATCAGCGCTACACGGCTGCACAGCGACTGAGCCTCCTCAATATAATGTGTTGTAAGAAGAATCGTCAGATTCTGCTCATTCAGTCTGCGCAGAAGATTCCACATCTGCCTTCTGGAAATCGGGTCCATTCCGGCTGTCGGCTCATCCAGAAGAAGAATTTCCGGTTCTGTGAGAAGCGCTCTGCACACCATAAGCTTTCTCTTCATTCCTCCGGACAGCTTGCGCACACTGCGCTTCCTGTAATCAATCAAATCACAGAACCTGAGAAGCTCCTCCGTTCTCTCCCGAATCTGCCTGCGCGGCATGAAATAAAGCCTCCCCTGATATTCCATGATTTCATCCATATTCATGTCCTGCCTCATGGAATATTCCTGAGTAACAACGCTTAATTTGCGTTTCAGTTCCGGACGCTTCCTTGAAAGAAGCTGACCGTCAATATAGATTTCCCCTGATGTAGGCAACAGCAATGTGGAAAGCATACTGATTGTCGTTGTCTTTCCCGCTCCGTTTGCGCCTAATAATCCGAAAAATTCTCCTTTTCCTATTTCCAGATTTATGGAATCCACCGCCGTAAAATCGTCAAATTTTTTCGTCAGATTTTTCAGCTCAATCATTGGCCCGCTTCGGCTCCTTTGCGATAATCAGAGAATAATAACCTGCATTGTCCGGGATTTCCTCTATGCTGTTATAAATGCGTTCGTTTTCCATTCCGCAGTTTTCTACCATCATAACGTCTTTATTGCTCTGGGCAAGAATTTCCTTTACCTGATTCATCTTTCTTCCTGATTTCATCAGAACATAATTGCCCTCTCTCTCAAGCTTCTCATCCAGTTTATGTACAGCAGGAATAACATGAAGCTGCTCATTCCATTCTACAAGCGGCTTATTTATTCTTGCCGCAGTTGCGCAGAAAGATGTGATTCCGCTTACCAGACCAGTCTCATACCCGTCTTCTTCCACGATTCTCTGAAGGTAAGAAAAGGTAGAGTAAATCGTCGGATCCCCAAGTGTAAGAAAGACTACATTTTTGCCTTTTTTCAGATATTCTTCTACAAGAGCTGCCCCCTTCTTATGGTTTTCTTCCATAACTGTGCGGTCAAGCACCATCGGCATATATATAGGAAGAAGCTCTTTCTCTGCAAGTTCAGGTGCTGCCTGTACTGCGATTTTATACGCAACCGTTTCCTTTACATTGTTTCCGGGTACTGCAATTACCTCGTTTTCCTGAATCATGCGAACAGCCTTTAATGTCATCAGTTCCGGATCTCCCGGTCCTACTCCTACTCCTATAAAAATCCCTTTCATCACTGATTTCCTCCTTTTTTTCTATTATTATCTATCTTACGCCCTTTCATTGACATTCCATTAGAATCACATTATAATCAAATTATAATTAATGAAAGGACGGAACTTTCCATGTCAAAAAAAAAATCAATTACCAAAATATGCAGAATTCTTTTCTCTGCGTTTCTCCTGCTTCTTGTTTCCTGTTCGACTATATATGCCTCTGATTCTGCCATGACCATTGATCTGGCAGACGGTGAATATTCCATTCAGGTCGAATGTATCGGCGGCAGCGGCAAGGCAGGTGTTTCTTCCCCTGCACTAATGATTGTGAAAAATGCCAAGGCTTATGTCAAACTGCAGTGGAGCAGCCCTAATTACGATTACATGATCGTAGACGGTGTAAAATATTTAAACGAAAATACAGATGGAGGAAATTCTCTTTTTACCATTCCTGTTCTCGCCCTTGACAAGCCTCTTGTTCATATTGCAGATACAACTGCAATGGGTACTCCCCATGAAATCGAATATACCTTTACGTATTATTCGGAAACAATAGGCTCCAAGGATGATCTTCCTCAGGAAGCAGCCAAAAAAGTAGTTATGATTGCCCTCGTTATTATTGTGGGCGGTGGAATTCTCAATTATTATGTCAAAAAGAAAAACCGTTAAGAATTGCTCTTTCCTTTAAAAAGGATGCTGTAATACAGCATCCTTTTTTTATCCATGAATTTGAGTTACTGTAAACCGCAACAATTATTTTGCAGCTTCGTCCATAGCAGCCTGTGTATGTGCAACATAAAGCTGCTGCACTGCTTCCAGACGTCCAAGGCCTGCAATCTGAGCTTCCACACTGTCAAAGTTTCCGCTGGCTTCCATCATGCTCTTCCATGAGTCTTCCTCTGCACCTGCCATATCGTTGCTTGCGTGGTCACCTGCAACTACCATCAACGGACGAAGAACGATTTTCTTATAACCGGCTTCTTTAAGAGCTTCGATAATTGCTTCACAGGATGTATCCTCCGGCTCACCTTCCACTGTACCGATAAATACGTTTTTGTATCCAAGCTCACCCATCTGTGTCTGCATCTGACTATATGTAACCTTTGCAGTATGAGCTGTTCCATGTCCGAGCAGTACAAATGCAGTTCCATCCTCTGCTGCTGCATCCATTGTCTCATATCCAGCGTCTGCAAGAGCCGCATCTGTCACAGCTTTTGCAACAGCCTGCTTATCTTCATTGATTACTGCTGCGTCATCTCCTACAGGTCCTAACATAGGCTCAGCTACTGCTACAGACTCAAATTTATCTCTGTAAGCATCTACAACTTCCATCATTTCATCGTACTCAGCTCCATGCATCAGATGTGTCGGCTGAATAATCAGATTTTTCACTCCGTTTGAAACTGCACGCTCCATTGCCTGTTCCATATTATCAATCACTTCATTATCTCTTGCCTGTACGTGATTAATAATAATCTGTGCTGTGAAAGCTCTTCTTACTGCCCAGTCCGGATATGCTTTCTCAAGAGCATCTTCAATTCCCTTTATATCCTGCGCACGGCTGTCATTGTAGGAAGTTCCGAAGCTGACTACAAGAAGCTCGTTCTCTCCGATTTCATCTGCATTTCGCGGATCATCCTTAGACGCATCTCCTGTATCAAGGCCGAAATAATCCGGGCTTGCCTCTTCTCCCTCTACGAGCTCTTTCTGTGCATCTGTCAGTGCATCCCATGCCTCCTTTGCTGCGGCACAGTCAGCGTCTGTTGTCTCTGTTCTTTCCTGAACATAGATTGCGTCAATAAGAGCAGCCACTTCATCCGCAGCAGCCTGATCATCTGTTGACGCCTCAACTGCAGTATCTTCTGCAGCAAAGGATACGACAGAACCTGTCATAGACACAGTTGTCACAGCCAGTAACATGATAAGAGCTTTTACAGTTTTGTTTTTCATTTGATTTTCCTCCTTTTAATCAGAACCAACAAATTTCCGGCAGGAAACCAAAAAACAGACCCTTGACACAGAGCGCCATATACTTACTCTATGACAAAAAAATCCTCTTACCGAATGGTAAAAGGATTGGAATATCATCAGACATCATTATAGGATGACAAACGGTACAACCAATTCCTCGTGATCTGAAACAAATGTTTCCGTACCAACAGAAGGCAGGTTTCCTGACTTGTCAATTTTCATGCAGAAACGCCTTCCCGGTTGCCCAGTGACTGGCGATGCCATGTTTCCACACTCCTGACTTACAGTGACGAGATCGTACAGGATTTACACCTGTTTCCCTTTTAACCGATATGCTATGTAAAAGCTTGTATCGGCACCTACTGCTTTCATTATTCATTTTTTACAGAGTAACACATTCTTTCCCAAATTTCAACAGTAAATACTGAATTCTTTGTCCTCAAAAAAGATGAAACATTCTTGCCAGCGCCAGTGCTACGAGAGCGATCATTACCATAACAGCCGGATTCTGCGGCTTCTTTACTTTAATATCGCTGATAAAAAGAACTCCTACAACTGCCACTGCAATATGTATCATGAAAAGAAAATGTACTCCCCAGGATCTTCGGATCAGGTAAAGGAACGGCAGGATGATTGCCATAGACGTAATCGGAAGCCCCTGATAATACTGTCTCACTTCTGCCGACTCCTGCTGACGTTTTTCCTCCGTCACATTGAAATATGCGAGCCGGATAACAGACGCCACACCATAAAGAATCAATACGATAATCCCCACAGTTTCCTTCATACCAAGACAGTAGCAAATCATAATGGGAAAAATACCAAAGCACACCACATCGCAAAGGGAATCAATCTGAATCCCAAACTTCTTCTCATCCTCTGTACGGTTTTTCTTTGTCCTGGCAATTTTTCCGTCAAACATATCGCACAACCCGGAAAGAGCCAGGCAGAAAATCGCAATTTTGAAATCTCCCTGAAGCGCTCTGGTAATTCCAAAAATGGATATTCCGAGACTGACATAAGTCAGTACTACAGTATAATCATAAAATCCTAACATAACGTATCTCCTTCTTTTCCTCTAAGTTTATCCCTGCCAATGATAAGATGGGCAGCGCAGGTCATTACCGCACTGAGAAGAAGCTGCCCGTAATAAGCAATCCCTCGGCTCAAAAGCATGGAGGGAAGCAACACCTCGCCAAAAACAGGTACAAACATAACCATGTAAAGTGTTTCACTGATTCCCATTCCTCCCGGAAGGGGCAGCATATCTACAGACACAGAAATCACAGCCTGCAGAACAGTGATTGTAAAAATATCGCAGCCACGAAGTCCCAGCGCACGATATACCCAGTAAGTTACTGTAAAAAGAATGACTCTCTGGACAAAGGTTATCACAAATACATTAAAGATAATTCCCTTATGCCCTGCCCAGAACGCTGCTGTCTCATGGTAAAGATCCATAGACGCCTCCAATTTCTCAAGGCGTGTCTTCTTTGGCCGCAGGAAACGGAAATGTTCCAGAAGCGCAAGTCCTTTTACCATAATCCATTTGGCAAGTCCCGGTGCAAATACAAGCACCAGCATAAGCGCCACGCAAAAGACGTTCAGAGCCACCCCTACATAAAATACCCATATAAGCTCTCCCATATACCGAACAAGAAAACCATGCCCAAATATACACATCACCCCACCGATGACCACCAGAACCGCCTTATAAGTAATGGTAACAATCATCAGCACAAGAGTTGTCACGGGGATTGGAAGCCTGTCTTTCTTCATATAATAAATCTGCATGGGCTGCCCGCCTGTCGCAGAGGGAGTGATGCAGCTAAAAAAGAATCCTACAAAGGAATACAGCGCGCAATGCCCCATTTTTACTTTAGCTCCCAGGCTTCTCATCATATAAAAAATTATCAGTGATTCTCCAAGAATAAAGAAAACCACACAAATCATTCCAATAAGCAAAAAACTCATATCTGCTTCCCGAATGACTGCTTTTATCTTATGAATATCCTCCCCTCGAAATACAAGATACATCGTCAGGGAAAATACGGTAATCAAAAAAACCGCATTCAATAATGCCTTTTTCTTATTTGTCATACTGCCTCATCTTCTGTGCTCTCTGAAATACTCATTGCCGTCTTCCAGATTTTTCTTTATGAACGGCAAAACCATCTGTATCTATTTGTTTTCCCATTATAGCATAATTCCCGTCCCAGGCATATCATAAATTATACGAAAAAGGAGGTATTTTCTATGAATCCACTGTTGGAAGTCAGAGATATCTGCCTTGCCTATCACAGTATGTCAGGGGAAATCGCTGCCCTTTCCCATATATCTTTTGACCTGATGCCTGGAGAATTTCTCGCTGTTGTAGGTCCTTCCGGCTGCGGCAAATCCACTCTCCTAAATCTTATCAGCGGATTGCTCAAACCGGAACAGGGAAAAATCCTCATGGGTGGAATCCCTGTCGAATCAGGAGATTCCAGAATCGGCTATATGCTTCAGAAGGATTATCTTCTGGAATGGCGAACTGTCTGGAAAAATGTTCTTCTCGGTCTTGAAATCCGAAAAGAACTTACTCCAGACAGGCTTGCCCACATTGACCGTCTTCTCACCGCATATGGATTGGACAAATTCAAATATGCACATCCTTCCGAACTGTCAGGCGGTATGCGCCAGCGAGCTGCTCTGATACGCACCCTTGCCTTAAATCCGGAGCTTCTTCTTTTAGACGAACCGTTCTCCGCTCTTGATTACCAGACAAGGCTTCAGGTAAGCGACGATATCGGCACCATCCTGCGCAGGGAAAAACGCACCGCCATTTTAGTTACTCACGATATTTCCGAAGCCATCAGCATGGCGGACCGTGTTCTCATCCTGTCTGCCCGCCCTGCTTCCGTCAGAAAAATTGTCACCATCGACCTTGGTCTTAAAGAGAGAACTCCTCTGGAATCCAGAAATGCGCCGGAGTTCAAAACCTATTTCAACCTTATCTGGAAGGAGCTGAACACCAATGCCTGAACCATCTTTTTACCAGAAACAATTTCTCCTTCACCAGAAACAGGAACGGCAGTTTGTCACCGTCACCAGAATTCTGGTGTTCTTTCTTTTTCTGGGAATCTGGGAAATCTCCGCGCGGACCGGACTGATTGATTCCTTCATCTTCAGCAGCCCATCCCAGATTGCAGATGTTTTTTATACCATGTGCAGGGATCAATCGCTTTTTTCCCATATTGGAATCACCCTTGGGGAAACTCTGATAAGCTTCTTCTTTGTTATCCTCCTTGGTCTTGCCATGGCAGTCCTTTTGTGGGCATGTCCCAGACTTTCGAAGATTCTGGAGCCTTATCTCGTTGTTTTAAACAGTCTGCCCAAATCTGCCCTTGCCCCTCTTCTCATTGTGTGGCTGGGCGCCAATGTGAGGACCATTATCGTTGCGGGAATGTCTGTTGCCATCTTCGGCACTGTCATAAGCCTGTACGCAGGATTCCTTGAGGTGGACACCGACGAACTGAAGCTGATTGAAACCCTCGGCGGCGGTAAGAGCGCGAAGCTGACAAAAATTGTCCTTCCCGCTTCCGTTCCTCTCCTTCTCTCCACCATGAAGGTCAACATCGGACTCTGTCTGGTAGGCGTTATCATTGGAGAGTTTATCGGCGCAAGGAAAGGGCTCGGCTACCTGATCATCTACAGCACACAAACTTTCCGCCTGAACACGGTTATCATGTCCATCTGCATTCTGTGCATCATCGCTATGGTTCTGTATGGAATCCTGAACCTGCTGGAAAAACGGTATCTCCAAAAGAAGTAGATTTCTTTTCACTTATATATAACGCAGCAGGGAAGCGTTTGGATTCACGCTTCCCTGTTTTTTGTTTCCATTTCTGGATTTCTTCCTGAAAATCTGATAAAATACAGCTAACATTACATCATAGAATATTTAGCGAGGGACTCAGATGAAAGAAAAATTATACACCATTCCGCTGAACGATGCGGTAAATGAAGACGGAGAATGCCCCTTCTGCTTTATTGAGCGGAAACTGGAGCAGGATATGATTAATTTCGTAATCGGAAGCCAGTCCTCCTATATGGAGAGCGATATCCGGGATCAGACAGATAAGGCTGGTTTTTGCAGGGAACATACGAAGAAGATGTTTGACTTTGGAAATACTCTTGGCAATTCCCTGATTCTGGACACCCATTACGCACTTCTTCTCAGGGAATTTAAAGAGCAGGTCAAAAATTTCACTCCCGGAAAAACTTCTTTTGCCAGCCGAATCCGCAAAAAAAGCGCAGCCTCCAATCCAATGGCAGAATGGGCTGCGTCAAAAGATCATTCCTGTTATATCTGTAACGGACTTCAGGAATCCTTCGAGCGTTACATGGAAACCTTCTTTGTCATGTATACCAAAGATGAGGAATTCCGAAATAAGATCATAAATGGAAAAGGCTTCTGCCTTCATCACTTTGGTCTGCTTATGGAATATGCAGACCGCTATCTTAATGACAAGCAGAAGTCCTCTTTTTACCCGGAAATGTTTGCCCTCATGGAGAAAAATCTCACCCGCGTGAAGGAAGACGTTTCCTGGTTGATTGATAAATTTGATTACCGGAATAAAGACGCAGACTGGAAAAATTCCAAGGACGCTCTTCAGCGCGGAATGCAGAAACTCCGCGGCGGATATCCGGCTGACCCGCCGTTTAAAATGAGCTGACTCCAAAAGACTTGGGATCTTTTTGGGTCATTTTCCGAGCCAGATATACAAAAGGCGTATCTGCAAGGCTTGTCACAACATAAATCACATAGCTGGATGCGCAAATGCTTATGAGCGTTTCCATATTATACATTCCATAAAAGGCTCCCATGGTAAACAGCACTGTATTTAAAAGCTGTGAAATCAATGTGGAGCCGTTATTCCTTAACCACAGGAACTTTTTGGAGTCCCCGCATTTTTTTGTGGTAAAGGCCCACCATTTATGATATGCCCACACATCGAATCTCTGTGTAACTGCATAGACAAGAAGACTTGCAAGCATCACACGGGGCGTATTGGAAAAAATCGCCTCGATACTGCTTCTTGCCCAGTCATTCGGCGACGGCGTATACAAAAGCCACGACTGGGAAAGAAGGATAAATGCAATGGAGGTCACAATTCCCAGTGTAACCGCTTTGTCCGCTTTCTTTTTTCCCGCTATTTCACTGATGATATCCGTCACCAGAAAGGTTGATGCAAACAGGATATTTCCCAGTGTCTGTTCCATCCCGAAAGCATCCACCACAAGCATTACTTCAATGTTTGCCGCAATCGTAGCAAGCACTGTCCAGCAATACAATCCTGTAATGCCAAATATTTTATAAAAAACAAGGACGCCCCCGAAAATCACCAGAAGGCTTACGACTAAAAGAATCTCATTTCTCATCTTCTGTTCCTCCTACTCCAAATTCTGTATTTTCGATGAGAATATCTGCTCTCGGATGGTTTCTGTACTGTAAAAACAGATTTTCCATAAAGAGGCGTATCACCTCCGGATCCGGATGTATCTCTGTTGTATTTTCATTCATAATATTGATACAGATGCGCTGGAAATAGTGAAGCCCTGTTTCTATATCATGCTTCATACTCTCCAATGTCTGTCCTGTAAGTCCAAACAGCAGGCATACCTCGTCTGCATATTCTGCAATCTGTTCCGGGGAGGCTCCTTTCATTCCTTTCACCATGACTTTTTCACGAAACTCCTCGTCAAAGGTTTCCACTCCCATTTTTATTCTCACTGTAATTCCGTGAGCCCCGAAAAATTTTCGCACATCGGCTATTTTTTTTCTGTGAATCCAGTGACTTTCGAAGCGAAGTTCTCTGATATCCTTTTCCTTACATACACGCAGGATTTCTTCCATTGTTTTTTCATCCAGATCGCAGAAGCTTCCGGAATTGATTACCTCCAGACTTTTATAACGACCTGTCACATGGGAAAGAACTTCTCTGTTAAGGACGAAGTTTGCCTCCTCATCCGGAGAATAATCCATATGATAATCACAAAAGCTGCATTTTTTCCACTTACATCCGCTTCCTCTGAGAAGTACAATCTCACGGGGATTTTTCCATGTAATTTCACTATAACGAATCAACTCATTGTTTTTCATTTCTGTTCCTCTTATCCTTTGAAAGACCCGTGCTGTCCGTCCCGCTCTTTTTTCGGAGAGTTTTTACCAGGAACGTCAGCACAAACTACACCACTTTTCCGATAAAAAAACACAGAGAGATTCCCTGTGCAAACGAAATCCCTAGTTTTATTTAGAGACAGGATGGTCACGAACTGTCTTATATTTTTGTACCGCCTAAGTATATAGCCTCCTCCCGCAATTTGCAAGTGTTTTCCCTGTTAAATTTCTCTCTGGTCACAGGCGTGTTTTTGTGATAAAATTCTTTTTAACAGAGATTTTTTGACTTTTAGTCAGCAGGAGGATTCGACTATGAAAGTATTAATGGTAAATGGCAGCGCACGTATTAACGGCAATACCTTTGCTGCTCTTGAAGAAATTGGCAGAACTCTTGAAAAAGAGGGAATTGAATATGAAATTTTTCAGTTAGGCGGCGCACCAATCCGCGATTGTATCAGCTGTGGGAAATGTACAGAGGAAGGCTGCATTTTTACAGATGACTGCGTAAATGAATTTATCGCCAAAGCAAAAGAAGCCGACGGCTTTGTATTCGGCACCCCCGTTTATTACGCACATCCAAGCGGAAGAATTCTTTCCTTCCTTGACCGTGTGTTCTACAGCAGCGGTCGGGCATTTGCTCATAAACCGGGAGCTGCAGTCGCAGTTGCACGACGCGGTGGCACAAGTGCATCTTTTGATGTTCTGAATAAATATTTCGGAATTTCTCAGATGCCTGTGGCTGGTTCTACCTACTGGAATCTCGTTCACGGAAGAAGAGAAGGAGAATCTCAGTACGATGCAGAAGGTATGCAGACTATGCGCAATCTCGCACTTAACCTTGCCTGGATGATGAAATGTTTTGAGACAGGTAAAGCAAACGGCATCAATCCGCCAACAGCAGAGCGCGGAAATTCTACACATTTTGTCCGCAAGGATCTATTTTAATGATTAGGGGGGTTTTATGGGATATGTCAGTCATAAATCTGAGGAATCTGTAGAAGATTACTTGGAAACAATTTATATATTGAGTAAACGCCTTCCGGCAGTCCGCTCTATTGATGTTGCAACGGAATTGAATTATTCCAAGCCAAGCGTCAGCGTGGCAATGAAAAATCTTCGAAGCAAAGAATACGTTACTGTTTCACCGGAGGGATATATTTCTCTCACAGAAGAAGGGCTTGCCCTCGCAGCATCAACCTATGATCGCCATACAGTTCTTTGTAACTGGCTCCTGAGTCTGGGGGTCGATCCGGAAACAGCGTCCGAAGACGCCTGCCGCATGGAGCACGATATCAGCGCAGAAAGTTTCAGCGCAATCAAAAAATATATCAGCGAACACCCGGTATAAACCGGAACTTCTTCGCCGATACACACCTTTTATAAAAAATATGACCATCCATAGCTCCTTTCGCCATGGATGGTCATATTTTTATCTGTCCGCAAAAAATCTCTGCAGATGTCTTATTTTTTAAAGATAAGGTGTTCCCGGAATTTCCGGATAGGTTCCCATAGCGATCAAAAGCTCAAGTCCAATCTGACGAGCCTCCAGAACAGCCTGTTTCACTGCACTGGCATCTCCGGATATAGCAAGAATCACTTCATTAGAATGGCTTGTCCCAACATCAGGAGTCATATACCGGATAATCTTTACAGAAGCTGCCTTCATTGCAGTATCCGCCATTACAAGTCCGATTGCCGCAGGTGACCCTGCCATAAATCCAAATGCCTGTCCGGCCTCAGCGCCAAATGCTTTCTGAATCGCGGGACCTGCGCTTGCAGAAAATGCAAATTCCAGATGTCCTGACTGACTGATATAAACCTCACCTGCATTTCTGTCAGTAAGTTCAAGTGCCATAGATATAGCATGGCGAACATCTGATATATCATTTCCTCCAATTACGATATAATTTCCATGACCGCCCCAGCCTTTCGTATCTCTTGGAAGCTCAATAGACAGAATCTCCGTATTGGTTGCCTTTACTGCATCATCCATGGCAGTAATCTGTCCTGCTGCTCCTGTTCGAGAACTGAGAAGACCAAGCGCACGATATTTTTTCCCAATCTTCATCTGTTCTAACAAAGTTTCATCAATCCCGGAAATCACCAGTCCTATTGTGTCAAGTACTGCTGTCCCTACAAATTCTGTACGTGTGCAATGTGTACTGATAGAATGTACATCCACGCTTTCATCCTCCTTTATGCCTGTATTTTCGGCTGATATCTCATATCAGATACTGTATATACCGTAATAAATGCCTCCGGATCTTCGCTGTTTATATAATTCATCAGCTTCTGATATTCGCCTTTATCCACAATCGTAATAATTTCATTTCGCTTCTGCATGTTATACGCACCAATCGCCTCATAGATTGTTGCACCGCTGTGGAGATCTTCCACTATAAACTTCCGAAGCTCCTCTTCTTTTTTCGTTATAATACATACACGACGCTTGATATTGTGCCCAAAGATGAAATGATCCAGCACCATACCATTAAAATATGTTCCCAGAACACTTAACACCACTGTCTTTTTATCATAAACAAGAGCTGCTGAAAGAGCAACACACATACCGGAAAGAGACATAGCTTTTCCTATTTCCATATGCAGATACTTATTCATGATTTTAGCTACGATGTCCAATCCGCCTGAGGAAGCATTCATATTAAACAGAATACTCAGCCCCATACTTACAATCAGGATATAGCATACTACATCCAGTTCCTGACTTCCTGTTACAGACTCTACATTCGGAAAAATCTTCTCAAAGAGTCCAAGAAACAAAGGAAGCATAATGCTGGTATAAACAGTCTTTGAACCAAACTCCTTCCCGCATGTAATAAATCCAATAATCAAAAGTACTACATTCATAGACATTGTGATTACAGAAAGAGGAAGAGGAATAAAATTGGAAAGTACGATACCAAGACCGGAAATACTGCTGATTGAAGTGTGGCTGGGAACCAGAAAAAAATGTACCGCCACAGCAATAACCGCAACTGCCGCTGTCATGAGCACGGCGCTCTTTGCTAATTCAATATTTTTATTCTTATTATTCATCATCAAAGGACTCCTCTCACCATTTCTCCGTCGTATACTACAGAGGAAACCCGATTTACCTCAATCTGATAAAGAGCATGGGCAGCAAGGTGCTCTGCCGTCTGTTCCAAATCACGGATTCCGCTGACACCGCTGTAATTTTTAACAACTTCGTCCAGTCCATCCTCCTGTACAATACATTCATTCTCCATCAGTCCCATACGTTTCAGTACCTTCGGAAGAACAAATTGGGAAAAAATGACCTTCTTTTCATCAAATGTATAATCCGGAATATCAATCACTGCAAATCTGGACATCAGCGGCGCGCTGATCTGTGATTTATCATTCGCTGTAGCAATCGGGTATACTCCTACAGTCGGAACCATACACTCCATATAATTATCAGTAAATCCAAGGTTATCAAGAAGGGTCAGGAGTACATCTGCAGAGTTTCCGTTTCCCTTGCCTGAAGACGCTTTATCAAGCTCGTTGATGATAAATACCAGATTGGACTCTCCTGCCATTGCAAAAGCATCCATAATAATTCCCGGCTTCGCGTTTGCATAAATTCTGGAACTTCCGGCAAGCTGTTCCGGATCGTGAATAGAACTCATATCAAGAGTCGTCCAGGGCAGCTTCAAAATTCTGGCAACGGCGTAGGCAATCTGAGATTTACCTGTTCCCGCAGGTCCTACCAAAAGAATTCCATATGCAGGAAGAGTGTGAGTTCTGTTAATCTGAATAATGGTCTCTATGATTCTCTGTTTCACACGTTCCATTCCATAAAGCTCTTCGTCAAGAATTCTCCTTGCCTCTACAGGATCGATCGCCTCAAAATAATTACTCTTCCACTGAATATTCATCATAATGGAAAGCGCTCTCTGCGCATGGCGTTTCTCCTCAGGTGAAACCTCATGGGAACGTGCAACAGCCAGATTCCTTCTCGCCCAGAGACGGATATTGTCCGGAAGCGTTTTGCCCGCACAATTCATGAAATCCGTGATACTCTGTAAACTGGTCAGCTTCATGCTGTCTCCTGTTTCATCCTGCTCTTCCTCGTCTTCTTCATCCTCAGGAGCGCTGCTGGCAAACAGCCTCTCTATCATAAACTGGAGAAAACCATCTTCAGCAGAAAGCTTGGTTCCTCCTCCAAACGCCATCTCACGAATCTTATATACCGCATATCCTTCTTCTGTGTTTGCACCGGAAAGTCTCACATTAATATGATTCTCTCCCAACCAGCGAATCAGGCTCACAAAACGGGCATCCATTTTCAGGATATCCGCTGTTACTGCACCATCCTCCTCTTTAAATTCGAATGCAGTCGCTTTATTGGGATTTGTAAAAAAACCGCAGGAATGATGCTTCCATTGTTTCTTCTTATTATCCAATACAAGAATCGGCTTTTCCGGTGAAGCATCCGGCTCATTGGACAAAAATGTTGTGTATGTACACGGGTTTTCATCCCTGTTCTCTGCTGGTGTATTACTGAAATCAAATACCGGCATTTTCTTAATTCTCCTTTATCTGTTGTATATGTAAATTATATTTTTTAATTGCACTTTTTGCAAGGTTTATATCCAAGAATTTTCGCCATTGCAAGCGGTATTTTTTCCGCTGTATCAGGATTCATCTTTCCGCAGTCCGGAATACTGTGATATTTTTCTCCCGAGGCCGGAATCCAGACCATTTTGCCTATAGAAGCAAGTCCTGACTGAGTTTTTTCTTCTGAATCTTCCGGTTCTCCGGGGCGGGTACCAGTATCATTTGGATTTCCGGGTGTATAATCATTGCATGGAACCTCATTCCAGCTAATCTTCTCCCCGTCTGAGCTACAGATTACTGTTCCCTGTTTATCACTTCTGTAAACTTCAATTTCCATTGCTTCCAGTTTCTCCATAGTATCTGCATCCGGATGACCGTACTGATTTCCGGCGCCGCAGCTGATCACTGCATATTGGGGAACTGCCTTCTCCAAAAACTCCCAGCTTGTAGAGCTCGCAGAACCGTGATGCCCTACACTCAGGACATCACATTCCAGCTCAATGCCTGAATTGATAATCCTTTCTTCACTCTTATATTCTGCATCCCCCATAAACAGAAATGCATTGTCTCCATTGGTCAGCTTCACGGCGACTGAATTTACATTGCTGTCATTCTCCCGGATTTCATCCGGAGACAGGATTGTAAACTCTCCTGTACCAAAGGAAAATCTTTCTCCCACTTTAGGATGCAGAACTTTAAGTCCCTGATTTTCTACAGACTCCATAAAAGACCGATAAAGCCCTGAATCATGAACATAATCCGCTCCGATTACCCTTCTTACCGGAAAAGCATTCAGACAGCCAATCAGTCCGCTGATATGATCCTCATCATAATGTGAAGATATCAGATAATCAATCCTCTTTACTTTCTGTTCTTTCAGATAAGAGACTACAAAACTTGCGCTGTTTCTGTCGCCTCCGTCATACAAAAGAGTCTGCCCTTTCGACTGTACGAAAATGGAAAGTCCCTGTCCCACATCCAGAAAGTGAACCATCATATCTCCTGTCTTCGCACTCGTCCCGGAAGCTGCCGCTATGCTGCATCCGGCAGTTATAATCCCGGACACTGCAAGAACCATTACAAACATGATACTTAACAGTTTTTTCTTTAATGTTTTCATCTCTATGTCCTCCTGTGTCAGTCTTTCCCATTGTACTACATTTGGAGGACAATTTCATCCCATGATTCAGGAACGCTCTTTTCTTCTGTTTTTGTTATTGGAATTTATCTCATTTCACACTGCCGGAAACACAACTGAACTGCTTTGTATCATGGCTGTAACGATAAATACAGGAAGAAAGAAATTCTTCTTTCGGTGTAACCTTATCTGTTATATCGTTGAGAATTTCCTGAAGGTCTTCTTTTTTTACAGATTCCACATTATGTATCATAGCTTCATGGATACTGGTAAACACAATATAAAAATCAGAATTCAGCAGATCATAAATACGTTCTGCCACTCCCGGAAGAAAGACCGCCACAGCCCCGTTAATCTTTCTTGATGTACTGAGGCAGTTGCCAATCGCAGTTTTCAGGAGGCTGTGCTCACTCACAATATCCATAAAGTTCTCCCCAGAATATTCCGGGTCAAAAATCAGTTCTTCCCATCTGTAAATTCGGGGCGGACTGATAAAATATGTATTGAGAAGCGCTTCTGTAAAAATTTCGTCCTTACTTTTCTGCCAGATTTCTGTAAATCTTTCAGATATCTTAGCACTGGAAATCCCACTTTCACTTTCCGCCATCCGCGCATAGACAACAAGGGCAATGTCTCCAATCGTCCTGTAAATGGCATCCTCCAGATTCTTTCGGTTTCTTTCTTCATTGATAAGGCGAATAAACAGTTCTCCGCGTATCTTCTCATACTCAGACAATTCTCTGGCACGCTGATAAACCTGAGCGCTCCTGGCTTCTTCGATATCCTGCGCTACCTCCTGTACCAGTTCCTGAGGCGTCTTCCCTTTCTGATAAAGATCATACAGCTCTTCCGTATGCAGCGCACATATCTCGGTACTGTCCTCGTGATCTGCAAATTCAATCAATAGGCGGTCCCCCTTTTCTGCGAATCTGCCGCCTTCTTCCTCAAATTGTATCCTCTCACTGTCAATCCCAGCTGTTTCCGAAAGACTCCTTCTGAACATTTCAACAAATTCCTGATACTCCATATATGATTCCCTTTCTTAAAATGATAAAGCGGGCGAACTGCCCTGATTAGATAGTTAGATGTAACTGTTCTTCTCAGTTACTGGTAAAAAAGAAGGGAGCCGAAGCTCCCAAAGAGTCGCTGTAGTTACAGCATATGTTATTTTTGTCTGTTTGTAAAGAAGTTTTCATCGTCAAATTTCGACAACCAGAGACTGCAGTGATCCTCCCTGTCTATTCTAATGTCAGAAGCTCACGCCCCTCTTTCAGCCTTGCATAAAATTGTGAATAAAAATCCTCTTCCATACTGTATGGCTGCATAAAAAAACGACGAACCACATAAAGATTCAGATTCTTGATAAGCTGACTGTCCTCGGAATTGTACAAAACCTCCTGTACATCCAGAAGAAAATAATGCCAGTCTGCTACAAATTTCTCATATTCCTTCAAATCCGGTGTATCAATCCATTTACGAACCTTTATCTTACTTCTGTTTGTCTTTTTGCATTCGTGTATCTGAAGAATGTATTTAAACCCTCCGTCCTCATAAAATCTTCCGAGAGGAAAGAGACGGCAGAATCCGGGACGGATTGCATGAATAGAGCATCGTCCGTTTTCATCCAGAAATACACATTGCTCCTTCTCCCCCTGCATTCGAAGGTGAGGGAGAATATTTCCATCAACCACTCCAAGCTCCAGATATTTTTCCAGAAGCTCATTCATATTTTTCCCAAGTCCCCTGCATAGGCGGTATACATCATAGGGATCAAGTACAACAGAATCTCCCATTCCCTGACAACAGTCGCTACATCCTATACAATCCTGACAGTCTGCTTTTACCATATCATTCAATTCATATAATCTTCCATCTGAAATCTCTTCCAGAGAAACTTCACGGCGCATATTTTCTCCTCCTTGGTTAATCCAGCTTCAGTCCTGCCAAAGCCTGCGCAAATGCGTTATTAATCGGCTCCTGCGCTTCTTTTTGCTGCTGTTTCAGATATTTCTGTACATCACGCTTCTTTACGCCGGCTCCTTCCTTCTCTCTTCTTGCCTGAAAAGAAGAAAGTTTCTCTTTATATCCGCAGACGCAGACAAATGTTTCTTCCTTTCCCTTCACATACATTTCCATACGTTTATGGCACTTCGGGCAACGGGCGTTTGTTGTTCTGGAAACTGTTTCTCTATAGCCGCATTCTCTGTCCTGACAGACGAGCATTTTTGCATTTTTTCCATTAACTGCAAGAAGCTTTTTGCCGCAGTTCGGACATATCTTATTTGTCAGATTGTCATGGCGAAAAGTTCCTGTCCCCGTCTTAATTTCATCTACAATATCACAGGTATAGTCTCTGATTTCACGGAGAAAGGTTTCCTGCTTCATCTTTCCTTTTGCAATATTGGAAAGCTTCATCTCCCAGTCTGCCGTAAGTTCCGGCTTTCTCAGATCTTCCGGCACAAGTTCCAGAAGCTGTTTTGCCTTGGCTGTTATCAAAATTTCATTGCCCTTCTTTTCCATCAGGAAACTATTGAAAAGCTTCTCAATGATATCCGCTCTCGTTGCAACTGTTCCCAGTCCGCCTGTCTCTCCAAGAGTTTTCGCAGCCTGTCTGTCTCCGCTTTCCATAAACTTCACAGGATTTTCCATGGCTGCCAGAAGAGTCGCTTCTGTGAAACGCGCAGGTGGCTTTGTCTTTCCTGTTGTCATGGATACCTTCTCTATCGTAAGTTTCTGTCCCTTATCCAGTTTCGGAAGACGCTGATCCTTCAGTTCTCCGTCTTCTGTCTCCTCTTCTTCATCCTGGTTTTCGTAAACCTCTTTCCATCCCGGACTCTTTACCACTTTTCCGCTTGCTGCAAAGGTTTCCTCTCCTGCGCGTCCCTCCATGCTCACCTGTTCATAAATAAACGGAGGATATAGTACGCTTAAAAATCTGCGCACAACAAGGTCATAAATTTTACGTTCCTCATTCGTCATATGGTCGAGCTGGACAAACTGTTCCGTCGGGATGATCGCATGATGGTCACTCACTTTTTTATCATCCACAAAACTTGAATTTACCTGTATCGGTTTATTTATCAGCATTCCCGCAAGCTTCTTATAAGGACCTGTACCGCAGGCTTTCAGACGCTCCTTCAGGGTCGGAACTACATCTTTCCCGATGTATTTCGAATCTGTACGCGGATAGGTCAGAACCTTGTGATTCTCGTAAAGACGCTGCATAATATTCAAAGTCTGTTTCGCCGAATAACCGAATTTCTGATTTGCTTCACGCTGAAGTGTTGTAAGGTCATAAAGCCCCGGTGCAAATGTTTTCTTCTCTTTATTTGTGACAGAGGTTATTTCCAACGCTGCATTTCCAAGCTTTCCGATGATCTCCTCCGCGCGCTCTTTATGAAACGTACGCAGACTTCTGCTTTTTTCTTCTCTCCACGTCCAGAGCACATCACCTGCCCAAAGGGAGATTCCATAGTAGTCCTTCGGTTTGAAGCTTCGGATTTCCTCTTCTCGCTTCGCAATCATGGCAAGAGTCGGCGTCTGTACACGACCACAGGAAAGCTGTGCATTATATTTACATGTCAAAGCTCTCGTTCCGTTCATTCCCACCAGCCAGTCAGCCTGTGCACGGGCAACTGCCGCACGGTAAAGATTATCATACTGATGACCGTCTTTAAGATTTGCAAATCCCTCTTTTATCGCCTTATCCGTAACCGAAGAAATCCACAGTCTGCGGATAGGCTTCCGGCATTCTGCCTTGTCGAGAATCCAGCGAGCAACCAGTTCTCCTTCCCTTCCTGCATCTGTGGCGATAATAACGTCTCCAATATCTTTTCTGTAAAGCTGTGTCCTGACTGCCTGATACTGTTTTCCTGTCTGTCGTATCACAACAAGCTTCATTTTATCCGGCAGCATAGGCAGCGTGGACATTTCCCACTTTGTATATTTTTTGTCATATTCTTCCGGGTCAGCCAGGGTTACAAGATGCCCCAGTGCCCAGGTAACTGCATAATCATTTCCCTCCAGTACACCATTTCCCTTGCGAGTACAATGCAGCACTCGCGCAATGTCTCTTGCAACGGAGGGTTTTTCTGCGATAACCAATGATTTCATATATACTCTCCTCATGGATATTTTCTTCCATGAAGTATAGCACATCTTCTTTATTTTTGCATCCCGTATTTCCAGAACGTTTATTTATTGGTTCCTATTCTATATCCCACTCCTCTGATTGTTTCCACATACTCTCCTGCTTCTTTAATCTTCTGGCGCAGCGTTCTGATATGTACATCGACTGTCCTGCTTTCCCCGTCAAATTCATACCCCCAAACCTGATTCAGAAGCTGGGTCCTGGTTAAAACTGTACCACTGTTTTTCAGAAGAAGACAAAGTACCTCATATTCCTTCAGTGTAAGCGTTATAGGTTCGTTATTCACTGTAACAAGATGTCTTGCAGGACTTACATAAAGACAGCCTAGTCTGTATTCCTGTGCTCCTGTGTCCTCGCTCCGTCTCAGAAGAGCCCTTATTCTGGACATTAGCTCCATCATCCGGAAGGGCTTCGGAATATAGTCATCTGCACCGCTGTCCAGTCCTATGACCGTATCATATTCACTTCCTTTGGCAGTGAGCATGGCAATGGGAACCTTTCTCGTATCCGGACGCATTCTTAATTTTTTTAAAATAGAAATACCATCCTCTTCCGGAAGCATTACATCCAGAAGAACAAGAGATGGCTGCTCTCTTTCCAGTGCTTTCCAGAAAAGCGAGGGACGTTCGAACCCCCGGGCTTCCAATCCCTGACTTTTCAGCGTATAAATAACCAATTCCCGGATACTTTCATCATCTTCTACTAAATATATCATTTTTTAACCTGTCCTTTATTTTTAAATCATTATCTGGAGTATAACGGACACACATTAAATTTAAAGCATCGTTTCCGTTAAATCTCTGTAAAAATCCCCCTTATTTCACCCAAAACATTTGAAAAATCTATAAATTTTATATTTTTTTAATTTGTAAAAACCATATATCAATGCTATCATGGAATTTAAGATTACGATACTTTATTGAAGGGAATGCTTATGTATCATTTTATTGTAAACCCCAATTCCCGATCCGGCACCGGACGTAAAATCTGGAGCCGTATCCGTGAGGAACTGGCTTTAAGAAAAGTTTCTTATAAAGCATATATGACAGAATATGTAGGACATGCAGTAAAGCTGGCAGCTTCTATCAGCAGCAAAGGAACGCCTGATGCTCCGGTATGTATCGTTGCCATGGGCGGCGATGGAACTATACAGGAAGTTCTTACAGGTATCCGAGATTTCGACAGTGTTCTTTTTGGATTCATTCCTACAGGCTCCGGCAATGATTTCTGCAGAGGAATGCATCTTTTTTCCGATCCAGTTGAAGCTCTGGACTGTGTCCTTAGAAAAGAGCACATCCAACTCATGGATGTTCCCCGCATGACAGTTGGGAAACGTTCCTGCCGTTTCGGTGTCAGCGCAGGCATCGGGTTTGATGCAGCTATCTGCCACAGAGTTCTGGCAAGCTCTTCCAAAAAATATCTGAATCATGCAGGACTTGGCAAACTCATTTACCTGTTCATTGCTCTCAAACAGCTTCTGATCGTAACTCCTACTCCTGTAACTCTCTGTCTGGACGGAGGACGGAAACGCTGTTATAAAAAAGCTTATTTCACGGCTGTAATGAATCAGCCCTATGAGGGAGGCGGCTTCATGTTTTGCCCGAAAGCAAGAAATAACGATGGTATCCTTGATGTCATTGTAGTAGAGGGAGTCAGCAGGTTAAAGCTTCTCCTCTGCCTGCCCACAGCCTTTTTCGGAAAACATACACATATTAAAGGCGTACATATTCTAAGGTGCAAAAGCATAAAGATTACCAGTGCCGTTCCCCTTGCCATTCACAGAGACGGTGAATCCGGCGGCATAGAAAGTGAATTTTCTGTGTCCTTGGAAAAGAAAGCTTTAAAAGTGATAACCCCTGTGTTATAATCCCATTTACTAATCATGCATTTTATTTATAAGGAAGGTGAAATTTTGGTTAAATTTTATAATAAATATAAGCATGGTCTTGTAATTCTGGCTTATTCCATTGTTTACATTCTGCTGTTCGCTTACCTTGAACAGCGGCCGGTTCATGGATACCACATTGTACATACTGTTTTTGATGACTGGATTCCATTTTGTGAATATTTCATCATACCATACCTGCTGTGGTTCCCATATATGATTCTGGCTGTTCTTTATTTTATCTTTATTAACAAAAATAAGCACGAATACTATCAGCTCATATTTAATCTGATGATGGGTATGACGATTTTTCTTATCGTCTCTTATGTTTATCCAAATGCCCAGCACTTAAGACCTGCTGAATTTGCCAGAGACAATGTATTCACAGATGCGGTAAGATGGCTTTATATGACAGATACTCCTACCAACATTCTTCCCAGCATCCATGTTTTTAACTCTCTTGCTATCCACATGGCGCTGACTAACTGCGAAGCTTTAAAAAATCACAGAGGTATCAAGCTTGGCTCTCTTACACTGACCATACTAATCGTCCTCTCCACAATGTTCCTTAAACAACATTCTGTAATCGACGTATGTATGGGTGCTACGCTTGCTTTATTCGGTTTTCTCTTATTTTATCCACAGAAAGCATCGGAAACTGAAACTCTCTTCTCCCTGGATAACAATGACAGGAAGAAGCCTAAGAAATACAGATATCATTCATAATTTTTCACCTAATAAGAATGGGGCTCCGCTCAACGCGGACGCCCCGTTTTCATTTACATATTTTCAGAAGATCCGCAGGTCGTTCAATTCTCTTCCACGGAGTCTTCACATCTCCGAAGCCGTAAGCAGCCCAGATAAAGGGAACTCCTGCTTCCTGACACGCATTATAGTCTCCAATTGTATCTCCCACATATACCGGAGATTTCAGATTATAATCCCTACAGATTTTTATAATGTTCTTTCCTTTTTCCATCCCTGTATCTCCGGGACAGAGATGACCTTTAAAATATTTTCCCAGACCTGAGGTTTCCAGAAAGGCTTCAATATATCCCGCCTGACAGTTGCTTACAATATAAAGAGGATATCTGCAGGATAATTCTTTAAGAGTGTCTTCAAGTCCCTCATAAAGAGGCGCGCACTCCTTTAAAAGAGCCTCTTCTTCAGCTTTACAGCATCCACCTATAATACGAAGCTGCTCTTCTTCCGGAAGTTCCGGAAAAATATGTTTAGCAATATCTGAAAGAAGCCGTCCAAACAGAGAAGAAAGGTATACAGGATCAATTTCCATATCCATATGTTCTTTTTCATGAATATACTCATTCCATGAGCGGGCAATAATTTCTGTGGCATCCCATAAAGTTCCGTCAACATCAAAAATAATACTGTCCATGATTTCGTTCCTCATCTTTCATTTTCATTCAAGAACACTCCAGCGTTCCTGCTGCGAAATGCGCGTTGCAAAGCAACATTTTCTTCTGCGTATTTCTGCAATTCTATCGTAAATTAGAATTATGAAAAAATCAACTGTCTTTTTCTGCATTTTGTGATATGATGTTACTGTTTAAAAAACAGAAATCTATGATAAACCAAACGAGGTAGGACAATGAAATACGAACATACAGAAAAAGCAATTTTCCTGGAACGCCCCAACCGTTTCATCGCCTATGTCAATCTGGACGGCAGAACCGAAACCGTTCATGTAAAAAATACAGGCCGGTGCAAAGAACTGCTAATTCCCGGAACAGAAATCATTCTGGAAAAAAGCGGAAACCCTGCCCGCAAAACAAAATATGACCTGATCAGTGTCCGGAAAGGCAACCGCTGGATTAACATGGATTCTCAGATCCCCAACAAAGCAGCGGAGGAATGGCTATTGAAAGGCAGTCTCTTCCCCGAAGAAATCCAGATTCGAAGAGAAAAAACTTTTGGAAATTCGAGATTTGACCTGTATGTGGAATCTTCCCGGAGAAAAGCATTCATGGAAGTCAAAGGTGTTACTTTAGAGGAAAATAATATTGCCCGCTTCCCCGATGCACCCACTCAGAGAGGTCTCAAACATGTAGAAGAGCTAACTCATTGTATCCGTGATGGCTATGAAGCCTATCTTCTCTTTGTTATCCAAATGAAGGGAATCACCTGTTTTGAACCAAACTGGAACACGCATCCCGAATTCGGAGAAGCCCTTATCGATGCTCAAAACACCGGCGTAAAGCTTCTTGCCTATGACTGCTTTGTAACAGAAAACCTCATGGAAATCAGAGATCCTGTCCCTATAAACCTGAAAAAGGAGATTTAAATGCAGGAAGAATTTATCACCCCTCTGCTGGACTGGTACAAAAATAATAAACGCGCTCTCCCCTGGAGAGATAAAAACAATGCCTATTATACATGGGTATCTGAAATCATGCTCCAACAAACACGGGTGGAAGCTGTAAAACCATATTTTAAAAGATTCATCGAAAATCTTCCCGATATCCCTTCTCTTGCCCGCTGCCCGGAAGAAAAACTCCTGAAGCTCTGGGAAGGTCTGGGATATTACAATCGTGTACGCAATATGCAGGAAGCTGCAAAAACCGTCACCCAAACCTATAACGGCAAAATTCCTGAAGACTTCCAGGCGATTCTCTCGTTAAAAGGAATAGGAAGCTATACAGCCGGAGCCATTGCTTCTATCGCCTATGGCATTCCCGTTCCTGCAGTAGACGGAAATGTACTTCGTGTAATTACCAGAATCACAGAAGACAGTAGCGATATTATGAAACTCTCTACTAAAAAAAAGATTGAACAGGCGCTTATGGAAATTATCCCCGTATCCTGTCCCGGAGATTTCAATCAGGCACTTATGGAGCTTGGCGCAGTTATCTGTGTACCCAATGGACAGCCCAAATGCATCCAATGCCCAATTGCCCGATTCTGCGAAGCATACAAACACGACACCATAGAAATTTATCCTGTGAAATCTGCAAAAAAATCCCGTACCATCGAAGACCGAACTATTTTTGTCATACAGGACGGAGCTTTTACCGCTATCCAAAAAAGACCCACGAAAGGTCTTCTGGCAGGTCTTTACGAATTTCCGAATACACCTGGGCATCTCAGCCGCGAAGAAGCCATTTCCTATGTAGAAAATATGGGGCTTGAAGCGCTTTATATAGAAGAGCTTCCGGACGCTAAACACATTTTTTCCCATATTGAATGGAGAATGACCGCATACAGAATTAAAGTGTCTTCTTTTGAAAAGGCACAAAAAGAAAAACTCATATTTGCAGACAGGAAGCAGACTGACAAGACTTATGCCATCCCGTCGGCATTTGGAGCATATGTGAAATACATGAAGGAGGATATATAATGAAATTATTAAGTATTGCAATTCCATGTTACAATTCCGAGAGCTACATGGAAAAGTGTATAGAGTCTCTGCTCGTTGGAGGCGATGATGTGGAAATCCTTATTGTAAACGACGGTTCTTCCGACCGTACTGCAGAAATTGCCGATTCCTACGCTGCTAAATATCCAACCATCGTGCGCGCCATCCATCAGGAGAACGGCGGACACGGAGCAGCCGTAAACACAGGTATCAAAAATGCAACCGGACTTTACTTCAAGGTTGTGGACAGTGACGACTGGGTAAACAAAGAAGCATATGAGGAAATTCTTCGCACTCTGGAAAGCCTTCTGCGCGGTCCAAAAACTCTTGACCTTCTGATCAGCAACTTCGTTTACGAAAAACAGGGAGCAACGCGCAAAAAAGTGATGCAGTACAGACACTGCCTTCCGCAGAATGAAATTTTCGGCTGGGATGCTGTGAAACACATGCCCAAAGGCAAATACCTTCTCATGCACTCCATGATTTACCGCACACAGCTCCTTCTTGACTGTGGTCTGGAGCTTCCAAGACATACCTTTTATGTGGATAACCTGTTTGCTTTTGAGCCTCTTCCTTTTGTAGAAAACATGTATTACCTTGATGTGAATTTCTACCGCTATTTCATAGGAAGAGATGATCAGTCCGTTAACGAAAAGGTTATGATCGGCCGCATTGACCAGCAGATTCGCGTAAATAAACTGATGGTTGATACCTACATAAGCTGTAATTTTACAAACAAGCGTCTCCGTAACTATATGTTCAGCTATCTGGATATCATTACAACCGTTTCCTCCATTATGCTGATACGCGCAGGCTCAGAAGAGGCTCTCCAGAAGAAAAAAGATCTTCTGGCTTACATCAAATCCCAGAATAGACCGCTTTACTCCAAGCTTCGTCACAGCCTGTTCGGACAGGTGATGAACCTTCCAGGTAAAGGCGGACGTAAAATGTCTGTTGCCGCATACAAAATTTCTCAGAAATTTTATGGCTTCAACTGATTTTTGCCTATTTTACACTCCAAAAACAAAAAAGATTCAGGAATCCCTCAGGATTCCTGAATCTTTTTATTTTTTACATTTTGTTTTCAGATAGTAAATCAAGACTACCAAGATTATTACCAATACCACAATGTAGCCGATTTTTGCAGCCACAGTAGTCGTGAAATGGTCAATTCCTGTTACGACTCCGATTGCCAGCAAGGCTATACCGCTTGCCCTCTCCATTTTTTCTTCATCGTAAAGTCTTTTTCTTTTCACGGAATCTCCACCTGACATAAAGAAACTTCCGTGTCCCGTCAAAAGCATAATACCTATCACAATTGCACCAACTGTTAATATCAAATCTAAAGCGCCCATCATTTTTCCCCCTATCTGTTATTTAAAATATTTCTTCTGTTTTGCTTCCTAATAGAAGCAGACGATCGGTACATCATACTGGATAATATCATAAAGCACTGCCGCGTTGCTTGGCGGAAGGTTGATACATCCGTGTGAGCCGCCGCCATAGAAACGGTCTCCGCCAAAATATGGCTGCCAGTTAGCATCGTGGAATCCGATTCCCCCGTTAAACGGCATCCAGTAATTTACCGGCTGCTCGTATTCATACTTACCATCAGGCTGTAAGGCTCCTCGAAGGACATCCGGACTCTTCTTATAATACAAGGTAAAGATTCCCGGAGGAGTGATCCTGTCCTCATATGTCATATCTCCGGACACAATATCTGACTCAAAAATCACAGCGCCGTCCTGATAATAATACATATGCTGATTGCTCAGATCCACTTCAATATAAGTGTTTCCAATATCATTGCTGCCAAATGATCTCGCTCTCATAGAATAAACCGGCTCTCTGGTAGTCTGGGTACCTGATTGGATTTCCTGAGTAAGCTGTGCTGCTTCCGCTGCCTGATCGATTTTCCATCCGTATGCGGAACCGTAAACATAAACCGTTCTTCCGCTGGTGGTGTAGAATTCTCTGTCTGTACCAACTGTATCATGCTCTGCAGCAAGCTGCGCCACATAGTCCATGATATGCTGCTGGAAAGAAGCATCGTCCCGAATAAACTGTCCCTTTTCGTCAAAGCTTAGCCAGTTCTTGATTGTATTTCCATCAAGAGTAACCGTCTCCTCACCAAATGTATAGGTAATGCTTGCCTTTGTAAAATTATTGCAGGCATCTTTCGCTGCAATCAATTCAGGACTTTCCTGCGTCACTGCCGCTTTCTTGTATACTTCCGGCATCTGGGCAAAATCAATATTATCTCTGCTCTCGGAAACCGCCTGTACAAGAGCATTGTATGCCTGTCTCATCTCAAGCTGTGTTCCCTCTGTCTCCGGAACAATCTCAAACTGCGTCTCAGCAAAAGCCACATAGGCATCTTCCGGTGCTACCTGATTTTCTTCCTTCGCACAGTTAAGTCCCTTCACTTCACTCTTCAGTTTTTCTCTGTCAAAGGTACTGTTTTCTTCCACTTTGAAGCTGTCTTTTTCCCAGAAGCAACGTATCCATTCATATGGTTTCTGCCGACGAAGAAGCGCAAGTACTTCTCCGTCTGATATATACTTATATCCAATCCGGTTACCTGCAATCTGCTGTGGCTCCATATTTCTGGCAGCTACCTGAAGTGTATAATCCTCCACTTTACCTGCAAGAGTCTGTTCCACCTCAAAAGCAGTCTTTCCGGAAACATCTATTCCGTTAATTGTGGTTCCCTCAAAAAATTTATCAGAATAATAATATGTGATTCCAGCATAGACCGTTCCCGCTACTGCAAACAGCATTCCTGCTGCAATCCCTGCAATCTTTAAACCTTTGTGCTTTTTTTTCACCGGAGGCTCAAAAGGGGCGAACTCTTCTTCATCCATAGGAACATAGGTAATCGGACGCGGGCGCGCAGATTTCCTCAGTCTGTGGGGATGATCCGGCTTCTGCTCATTTTCTTTCATTTCTTCGTTGCTCATGAATACTCTCCTCAAATATAAGTATGTGCCAATAAAAATGCACTGAAGCGTTCAACTTATTCATTATAACATACTTCCGCAGTTTTGCACCTGTTATTCTTATTTTTTACATTTTTTTTACACAAATCCCTTTCTAAAACAAAAACAACCGACCACAGTGTTACCTGCAGTCGGCCGCCCTCTAACCAAGCCTCTTTTTCATATCTTTCATTACATAAAAGTACATCCCGATCAGTAATGCTGAAGCAATAATCCATGCCATCGGACTTGCCATACAGGTGCCGAAATAGCTCTTCTTTTCTGCGGCAATCACCGCAGTAACGCCCCTTCCCGCAAGCTCTGCCACACCTGCCATCATCGGAAGTATTCCATATCCCATTCCCTGAATTCCATTTCGCAGTACATTCACGAAATGAAGCGGAATCAGAAATATTCCCACACATCTCAGATAAGTATCTACCATAGGAATGACCTCTGCCGCATTGTCTGAAATAAACAGATAAGATAAATATTTTCCCACTGTAACAAGAACAATTCCTGTGATAATCGAATATCCGATTCCGATGATATTCGCCTTCCTGAATCCATCACGGACACGCTCCAGCTTTCCTGCCCCGATATTCTGGGCATTGTATGTAGCCATTGCAGTTCCAAGAGCCACGTATGCCTGGGTAAAAATATTTTCTATTTTATTTCCTGCTGTAAAAGCAGCCACATGATAAGAGCCCAGCATATTCAGCGCAGACTGAACCATCATTGTTCCAATCGCGGTGATGGAAAACTGCAGCCCCATTGGAATTCCAACGCTGATCTGGCTCTTTACCAGATTTCCTCTGAGCTTCCAGTCGCTTTTTTTCAGTCTTAACTCAGGTACATACTTCACAATATAAAGAAGGCAAAGTATACCGGAAATGCCCTGTGAGATTACCGTTGCCCATGCAGCTCCCGGCGCTCCCCAGTGGAATACTATGATAAACACCAAATCCAGAATAATGTTTAAAACCGCTGAAATAATAAGGAAATAAAGCGGCGTTCTGCTGTTTCCCAAAGCCCTCAGTATACTTGCCAGAATATTATACAGCACCTGGGCAAAAATACCTCCGCAAATAATCATAATGTATGTATAAGCATCGTCAAAAATATCCGCCGGAGTATGCATAAATACAAGAAGCGCTCTCATTCCAAGCATACTTACTGCTGTCATTATCGCCGAAACAATCGCGGACAAAACTGCTGCGTTTCCCACTGTCTGACGCATTTCCTCCATCTTTCCCGCTCCAAACTTCTGAGAAGTAAGAACCGTAAAGCCTGCTGTAAGTCCCATGAGAAAGCCGAGAATTAGAAATGTAATCGTGCCTGTTGCCCCCACTGCGGCCAGACCTTTCGTGCCGACAAATTTACCCACAATAATGGCGTCAACCATACTGTAAAACTGCTGGAATATATTTCCTATAAAAACAGGAATTGTAAAATCAAGTATCATCTTAAATGGTTTTCCCATTGTCATGTCAGTCTGCATCCCATTTTCCTCCGAATTTATTCCCAAAAAAACCTCCGTATAAACAGAGGTTTTTTGTAATTCATTTCATTGTCACTGTAATTTTATTTCTCAATAAGGAGTGATTTTCCTGTCATTTCCTCAGGCTGTTCCATTCCCATAAGCTCGATAAGAGTCGGGATAATATCTGCAAGGCAGCCGTTCTCACGAAGTCCGTATTTGCGGTCTGCATTTACAAGGATAAACGGTACAGGATTAGTTGTATGCGCAGTAAACGGAGCGCCTGTCTCGTAATCCTTAAGCTGCTCTGCATTACCATGGTCTGCACAGATGAACATCTGTCCACCAACTTTCTTAATTGCTCTTACTGCTCTTCCAACGCATTCGTCAACTGTCTCAACTGCTTTCACTGCTGCAGCTTCTACGCCCGTATGTCCTACCATATCCGGATTTGCAAAGTTAACAATAATTACGTCATATTTATCAGACTCAATCGCCTCTACCAGCTTATCACAAACTGCAGGAGCGCTCATTTCCGGCTGAAGGTCGTAAGTCGCAACCTTCGGGGATTTCACAAGAATTCTTTCTTCGCCCTTATTTGGCTCTTCCACGCCGCCGTTAAAGAAGAAGGTAACGTGCGCATATTTCTCTGTTTCCGCAATACGAGCCTGTGTCATGTTGTGTGCTGCAAGATATTCGCCGAATGTATTGCGAAGCTGAACCTTGTGGAATGCCACCTCTTTATTTTTGATTGTGTCGTCGTAATCTGTGAAACATACATAAGTTAAGTCAAGTCTCTTATCTCTTGCAAAGCCTGTAAATTCATCGTCACAGAAAGCTCTTGTGATCTCACGGGCACGGTCAGGACGGAAGTTAAAGAATACAACGGAATCCTTATCGGAAATAACTGTTACAGGTTTGCCATCCTTCTCAATTACTGTAGGAAGTACGAATTCATCTGTCTTATCATTGTCATAGGAAGCCTGTACTGCTGCTGCTGCATCTGTTCCTTTCACTCCCTCACCTTTTGTCAGAGCATTATATGCAAGTTCTACACGATCCCAGCGATTGTCACGGTCCATCGCGTAGTAACGTCCGGAAACTACTCCGATCTCACCTACGCCAAGCTCTGTCATCTTCGCCTGAAGAGCCTCGATATAACCTTTTCCTGATGCAGGAGGTGTGTCACGTCCATCGAGGAAGCAGTGAACATATACTTTCTCAAGACCTTCTCTCTTAGCCATTTCAAGAAGTCCATAAAGATGTGTAATATGGCTGTGAACACCACCGTCAGATAACAGTCCCATAAAATGAACTGCAGAATTGTTATCTTTCGCATTTTTCATTGCTCCAAGAAGAGCTTCATTTTTGAAGAAGTCTCCGTCTTCGATTTCTTTGGTGATTCTGGTAAGCTCCTGATATACAATACGGCCTGCGCCCATGTTCAGATGTCCTACCTCAGAGTTTCCCATCTGTCCGTCAGGAAGACCTACTGCAAGTCCACTGGCATAGCCTTTTACGAAAGGTGCTTCTGCCATAAGTTTGTCCATAACCGGTGTTTTCGCTTCATATACTGCATTGGCCTCCTGTTTGTCATTGAGACCGTATCCATCAAGAATCATTAAAACGGTTGGTTTTTTGCTCATAATGTTCTCCTTTATATCTGGTTATATTACAATTTCGTTCATCTCTTATATAGTATCAAAAATTTAAAATTTTTCAATTCTTTTCTTACAAAAAAGTCCTTTTTATTTGCCGTATACACGAAGAATCGTCGAGATTTTACGCACAGCTTCTCTGCTTCTGAGTTCTTCTGTTGCAGTACGGAAATCTCCTTCCCTTACCTTCTCTGTGATAACAACAACCTCTGCACAGCCTTCCACCTTGGTATCCTTCTGGATAATCTGTGCAACGCTCACGTGATATTTGGCAAAAATGGCAGTCATTTCTGCAAGAACACCACAGCGGTCTTCCACCTTCAGACGAAGGAAATACCGATTGTAGGTATCTTCCATTCTCTTGACCGGAAGCTCCTTATAACAGGTGCATCCAATTCTTGCACAGCAGCCTGCCAGAATATTTCTTACAGTATCAAATACATCTCCCACAACAGCGCTGGCTGTAGGCAGCTCACCTGCTCCTCTTCCAAAGAACATCGCATCTTCCACTGCATCTCCGTGAACATAAACTGCATTGTAAGAATCATTTACAGACGCCAGCGGATGAGAACTTGGAATCAGCATCGGACACACATACGCTTCAATCCCGTCTTCCCGACATCTCGCCACACCGAGAAGCTTGATATCACGCCCCATTTCTTTCGCATAATGAATGTCCTTGGCTGTAATCTTTGCAATTCCTTCTGTATAAACATCATTAAAGACCACTCTGGAGTTAAAAGCAACAGAGGCGAGAATTGCCACCTTTCGCCCTGCGTCCAACCCTTCAATATCAGATGTAGGATCTGCTTCCGCATAGCCCAACTCTGTTGCCAGAGCAAGTGCATCCTTAAATTCCATCCCATCCTGAGTCATCTTTGTAAGAATAAAATTCGTGGTTCCGTTGACAATCCCCATAACCTCCGTCATGTGATTTCCAGCCAGACACTGTTTGAGCGGGCGGATAATCGGAATTCCTCCTGCAACAGCTGCTTCAAAAAGGAAGTCCACCTTATGCTCATGAGCTGTTTCCAGAAGCTCATGTCCATGAACGGCAATAAGATCTTTATTTGCAGATACTACATGTTTGCCCGCTTTCAGAGCATCCAGTATGTAGGTTCTGGCTGGTTCAATTCCTCCGATAAGCTCAATTACAATCTCTATTTCCGGATCATTTACAATCTCTTCCCACTGATTTGTGAGAATGGATGAATCCTCAAGCTTCGCTGCCGCCTTCTCCAGATTTCTCACAAGAACCTTTTTCAGCCTGACCTGGCAGCCGATTTTTGCCGTCATTTCTTTTTCCTGTTCTTTCAGCACTTTATATACGCCTGTCCCTACCGTTCCCAGTCCCAGAAGTGCCGCATTGATGACTCTGTCACTCATATTCAAAATGGCCCCTTTCCTTTATCAAATATTGCTTTTATACTATGGCACAAAATGATTTTTGTCAAGATTTCCGTCTGTCCGAGAATATGTCCGGGAATCATTTTTCAATCTGTTCTCCAGTTTTTCCACTTTTTTCTGTAAATAAAGAATATAACGGACGCATCCGATCAAAAATGCCGAAATCACCAGAGAAAATGCCGAAGCACAAAACACATAACCTCCCAGAGATTCCCGGGCTTCCGGCGCTCCGGCGACCAGACAGAAGAACATACAGCCTGCCCCCAAAAAGATTGCTGCTATTGAAAATACATGTTTCACCACCTTCATGGATTATCCTGTCTCCTTTCATAGTGTTCATATAAAGACACTATTCTATAATCAATTTTACAGGGATAATAGGGATATATCAAGAACAAAATGGACGGAAAAAAATTATGATTACTTACGAAAGATTATGGAAGACCATGGAGAAACGCGGGATTACTCAATATACCCTATATGAGCACTACAATGTCCCACGCTCCCTTCTCCACAGACTACGCAACAACATGAATATTGAAACGAATACGCTTGACAGACTTTGTACCATTTTGAAGTGTAATATTGAAGATATCTGCGAGCATATTCCTGACACAGAGGAATATGAACTATAAACGGATTTTATTTAATTCTGTTTTCCTCTGTCACCGAAGACGACCGAATGCCATGCCAATCTTCCCGCCTTCCAGAATATATTTTTTTATATTCCTCTGAAGGCTTGTTTCCTCTGAGAAATTTTCCGGCTTATACTCTTTTGTACGGTACAGCCATTCCGTAAATTCCGTATTGTCCAAATCTTCCTTATATATCTCAAAACGGTTCTGAAAACGAATGATATTGGAGGTTTCCGGAAGGAATTTCTTTAATGCAGGGGCCAGGAGCCATGAATCGCAGATATAGTCCACCTCTGCATATTCCGGATAATGCTTCGGGAAAAATGCCTTTGCCTGCGCTATGGAAGCGTCACAGTTTTCCTCGGTAATCCGCGCGTCAGAAGGAATATGTATATTGATTACCTTCTTTCCCTCTTCTATATTCATCTCAAACTCCAGTTCTCCGAGACGGAAAACCGTCATTCCAATCTGGCGGACTGTCCACCATTCCCTGTCACAGGCATACTCCCCTGTCCTTCTGAAACATTCGTCTCCAAAACGGGTGAGACATCCCATTGTGTCGTTAAATATTTTGTCACTGATTCCTTTTTTTACATAGTCCTCATAGCGCTTTGACGCACATTCCAGCGTACAGGCAAGGATTTTTATGTTTCTTTCATCCGGTTTGAGAATTTCTCTTAACTCCTCAAGAGCATCTTCGCTTGTCTCTCTGGTCTGAAATCTGTCAAGCTGAGGACGGATACTTTCAAAATCAAAACTCTCTGAAAATGCAAGGACCGGTTCTGCAAGCTCCGGCTGAAGTTTAATTCTTTCACATACTTCTCTGATTGTCATATCATTTTTCCTCTCTCTTTTTTAATCTTCTGCTCTGATTGCCCATCTCATTTTTGTGGATCTGGCACGACCATTCTGCGCGCATTCCTCTGCGGAGGGGCGGATCACATCTTTGGAAATTTCACTGTAAATCCCTTCTTTGTAAAGACTTTTGAATGATTTCTTCACAAGTCTGTCCTCTCCGGAATGGAAGGTAAGAATAGCAGCCCGTCCATTCGGCGCCAGAACCCCGGGGAGTTTTTCCAGAAATTCATAGAGCACTTCAAATTCACTGTTCACATCAATTCTAAGCGCCTGAAAGGTTCTCTGACAGGACTTCTTTACCGCTTCTTTGCGCTCTGCTGCCGGCACACGCACCAACGCCTCTTCTATGGTTTTCTGAAGATCTGTGGTCGTCTCAATCCTGCCGCCTTTTTTTATTTTTCGCACAACTGCTCCTGCAATTTCCTCTGCATATGGTTCGTCGGAATTCTCAATCAACATCCCCATCAACTCTTCTTTACTGATTGTTTTCAGTCTTTGAGCCGCACTGATTCCCTTCTGAGGATTCATTCGAAGATCAAGAGGTCCTTCCACTTTATAGGAAAATCCTCTGTCCGGATTATCAATCTGCATAGAGGAAACACCAAGATCAGCAAGAACAAAATCGAATTTTCCGGCTTCCTCTGCCACCTTATCAATATCTCTGAAATTCTGAAGCTTAATGGTAAGAATCTCCGGTCCAAATCCCTGTTTCTCCAGACGCTCTCTCGTTTTTTCAGATTCAATCGGGTCAACATCAAGGGCGTACATATGACCTTTTCCTTCCAGACATTTCATCATAGCTTTTGTATGCCCTCCATATCCGAGAGTGGCATCAAGCCCCTGCTGTCCGGGCTTAATCTGAAGAAAATCCAGAATTTCCTTTACCATAATAGAAATATGCATTCCTGCCGGAGTACTCCCCTTGCTGATTACCTTTGCAACAGTATCTGCGTATTTTTCCGGATTTAATTCTTTATATTTTTCTTTGTAGCTTTTCGGGTGTGTGCCAGAATAGCGTACACGACGTTTATGCTGTTTTTCTTCCATATCATCTTTCCTCCGTTTTTTATGTACAGTCGCATGTTTTTCCTGAAAGAATCTTCATTGCAGATTCCTCCTCAAACTGTCTGGAATATAAATCGTAATAATAGCCTTTTGCTGCCAGAAGTTCTCTGTGCGTTCCCTGTTCGATAATCTTTCCATCCTTTACCACAAGAATTAGATCTGCCTTTCTGATCGTGGAAAGTCTGTGCGCTATTACAAACGAGGTATGCCCTTTCAGCAGTGTTTCCGTTGCCTTTTGGATAAGCTGTTCTGTCTGTGTATCAATGGACGACGTAGCCTCATCCAGAACAAAAATTCCCGGTTTTGCAAGAATTGCTCTTGCAAATGAAATAAGCTGTTTTTCTCCTGTGGAAAGTCTTCCGCCGCTCTCTCCTACATCACTTTCGTATCCTTTTTCCAGTTTTTGAGCTACAACATCTGCAGAAACCTGTTTCGCAGCCTCCCGCACTTCCTCGTCTGTAGCATCCAGTCGTCCATACCGGATATTGTCATATACAGAACCGGAAAACAGATGAGGATTCTGCAATACATACCCGATCTGGCTGTGAAGCCACAACTGAGAACGCTCTCTGTAATCCTTTCCATCGATCAGAATTCGTCCCTTTGTAGGCTCAAAAAAACGTCCCAGAAGATTGACCAGAGTAGATTTTCCTGCCCCTGTCTCTCCTACAATTGCCACATTCGTTCCTGCTTTTACATGAAGATTAAAGTGCTCCAGCACATACTCCTTTCCATCAGGATACATAAACGAGACATCCTCAAACACAATATCGCCTTTTATTTTTTCCCAGTTTTCTCTCTTTGGATGGAACATATCACCGTAAATCTCTTCTACCTCAGGACTATCAGTGACGTTTGGCTCCTGCTCCAGAAGATCTGTCACACGCTCAATATTTGCCTGACAGGAAATCAGATCAGAAAGCAGTCGCGCAAGCTGCTGGATTGGCTCAAAAATTGTTACTGCATAGGAAATAAACACAGAAAAGGTTCCAAGCTTCATAATTTCATCCTGCACCATGTAACCACCCTTTGCCAGAACAAGCGCTGCTGCCGCTGAGCCAAAAAAAGCAATTGTCGGAATATAAATTGCATTCAATCTGGCAGACCGGCTTGCCGCATGATGCATATCCTTCGTTATTTCATAGAACCTGTTCTGATTATCTTCCTCAATAACCATGCTCTTCGAAGTACGTACACCTGTGATCCCTTCATTATAAGCATTGGTAATCTGTGCATTTACCTTTCTCACCTTACGGTTCCACTGCAGGATTCTGTTCTGAAAATAAACAGTCAGAACCGCAATACAGGGAACAACCAGTGTAATGATCAGAGCCAGCTTCCAGTTCAGCACAAACATGATTCCAAACACACTGAGCACATATCCCAATGCCCAGAGCATATCTATCATCCCCCATGCTGTCATTCCAGCAATACGAAGAGTATCACTCATAACTCTGGCATGGATATATCCCACCGGAGTTGTATTGTAATAAGAAAAAGACAAGGTCTGAAGATGCTCAAACTGCGCCCTTTTTAAATCTTTTCCCACATTCATCTCTATCTTCGTCGCAATGTGCACAAAGATGTATACGATAATCGCCTGCGACGCGATCATAGCCACATAAATCCAGGCAAAGGATGAAATCCCCTTCAAAGTATCTGCTGCAATAAATCGGTCGATGGCATAGCTTTGAAACAGGGGAACCAGTACATCAATTCCTGCCAGAATCAGATTCAGGCAGATATTCAAAACAAAAAGCCCTGTATATACCTTGAAAAACGGTAGCATTTTTGCCCACGTTTTCAGGCTGAAAGGTTTATTGTAATCCTGTTCTTCATATAGTGACATGTCTTATCCCTCCACCTGCATTCTGTCATCCTGACTCATCTGTATCTCATAAATTTCTTTGTAGCTTCCATGTTTATCAAGAAGCTCCTGATGCGTTCCCATTTCCTCAATTCTTCCGCAGTTCAGAACCATAATATTGTCTGCCCCCATCAAAGTTGTAATTCTGTGTGATATCAGAATGACTGTCGCATCCTTACATTTCACAGCCAGTTCTTTTCGGATTTTTGAATCTGTCTGAGAATCCACAGCTGAAAGAGAATCATCAAAAATCATAATAGGCGCTTTCTGAAGAAGCATTCTGGCAATGGCAACTCTCTGTCGCTGACCTCCCGAAAGTGTTACTCCTCGTTCGCCCACCAATGTTTCATATCCATCCGGGAAATTCATTATCGCCTCATCTACACAGGCAATTTTTGCTGCTTCCCGAATTTCCTCAAAAGTTGCATCCGGTCTGGAGGCACAGATATTTTCTCTTATGGTTCTGGAATAAAGAAATGGCTCCTGAAGAACAATTCCTATTTTTTTACGCAGTTCCTTCAGTGGGATTTCTCTGATATCCCGTCCTCCAATCGTTATTTTCCCATTTCCTTCTGACAACTCATAGAGACGGTTTAACAGCTGAATCACTGTAGATTTCCCGCTTCCGGTACCTCCCAGAATTCCCAGTGTTGTTCCCTGTGGGATTGTGAAAGTCACATCGTCCAGAACCTTTTTTTCTTTGTTATAGCCAAAATCCACATGAGCAAATTCAATATCAAATTGTTCTTCACAGCTTCTTTCATCCTCTGTTTTTGTCTCTTTTTCTTCTCCGTATTCTTCCTCTGAAGCAGCCAGAATATAGTTCACACGCTCAAAGGAAACTCCTGCCTTACTCATCTCAGAAAGAATCCTTCCAAGACCGCGAACCGGCCATACAAGTGTAGTATTATAAGAGGCAAAGGCAATAAATTCTCCTACGGAAAGTTCTCCGTGAACTGCTTCTATCGCACCGAAAACAATTACTGCAATAACCTGCAGACCTGTAATAAAATCTCCGGTTCCCCAGTACAGACCGGACATGGTTCCAAGCTTAATCCACAGATTTGCAAAAGCGTTGTTTTTTTCATGGAAACGTTCCATTTCAAACATTTCTCTTCCGAATGCACGGACTACACGAACACCTGTTGCATTTTCCTGTACTACAGTGGAAAGCTCTCCTTCCGCCTCATCCGCCCATGTAAATTTCTTCGCGATCAGTCTGTAAAAAATCACAGAATATGCAGCCACCACCGGTACAAAAATGAGCACAAGCATAGACAACTTCACATTCATTGACAACATGATTGAAAAAGACACTGCAATCAGGAATACTGTTCGAAATACCTCCAGAAGCTGTGTTACCACAAAGTTACGGATAACCTCCACATCAGAAGTACATCTCTGGATAATATCCCCTGTCTGATGTCTGTCATGCCATTTCACAGGCAGTCTCTGTACATGTGTAAACAATGAGTCTCTCATATTTTTTGCAAAATTCTCACCGGCTTTTGCTGTATATAAGCGACTTACAAAAAGTGCTGCACCGGACAAAATCGCCACACAAATCAGAAATCCGGCAATTGTCCATAGATGTTCTGACAACCATCTGTGTTCTTTTCCTTCAAGAACGGAATCCACTGTAAAACGAAAAATCTGTGGAATCAGCGCATTCAGAATTGTGGTGATAAAAGATGCAGCAACCGCCATAGCAAAATACTTTTTTGATCCTTTTAAAAACCGGAAAATCAGTTCTGCTTTTTCATGTTTCTTTTTCATATCTCTCCCTTTCTTTTATTTTTTGACGGTCTCTCTGACACAGCCGTCTACCGACATTATTGTACCAGTTTTTCCTGTTTTCGTCATCCATTATTATCACACTCCGGACAATCTTCTCCATACTTCCGACAAAGTTCCATAAATGTCTGCGCCGACGGTGTAAGGAACTTATCTTTATGATGAATAATATAAAAATTCCTCTGAAATTTCAGTCCTTCCACTTCAACAGTCACAACCAGCCCGCTCTCTTTTGCCGGAAGAATCATTCTATTAGGAAGTACCGCAATTCCAAGTCCGTTGATCACTGCATTGACAAGGGCTGTGGTACTCATGGCCTCCCACACCGGAGTTACCGTAAACCCAGCCTGCTCCGTCGCACGGTCAAATACTTCTCTTGTTCCGCTTCCCTGCTCTCTCAGCAAAAAACGTTGTTTGCGGAATTCTTCCACTGTCAGTATCTGACCCTGTTTCCAGCCCCCGTCCGCAGGACAGACAACGCTGAGATAATCATCCATATAAGCCTCTGACATAATATTCGGATCATGTGCCGTTCCCTCAATCAGGGCAAAATCCAGTTCATTGTGCAGAATCTTCTTTTCCAGACGATCCGTCTGTTCCACCACCACACGGACATCCGTTCCCGGAAATCGTGAAGAAAACGCGCGTACATATCCCGGCAAAAACTGGGAGCCAATTGTAATACTTGCCCCCACTCTAAGGATTCCTCTGGAATCCCAGTCCCTAAGACCTGTCTCCATATCTTTAAAAAGATCCGAAATGTGAATCGCATACTGGAGGAAGTTTTGTCCTGCATCTGTAATATGCAGTCTCCGTCCTATCCTGTCAAACAGCCGAACCCCATAATACTGTTCCAGTTCTTTAATCGCAAGGCTTACTGCCGGTTGTGTCATATGAAGAAGTTCTGCTGCTTTGGTAATATTAAAGTTTGCTTCACATACTGTACGAAAAATTATCATATGCCGAAGTGTCATCTTTACCTCCTTATATTGTTTTACTTATGTTTTTGATTAAATTATATTATTTCCACAGTCCAAAAGCAAGTGATATACTGACTTTTTGAAAGGTTGTGATTCATTGGATACGAATAAAAGAAAAAAATTCATAAAGCTTTTTCTTTCCACATTTAAATTAAGCGCCTGCACCTTTGGCGGCGGATTTGTAATTATTCCATTATTAAGGCAAAAATTCGTAGATGAGCTGAAATGGATTGATGAACAGGAAATGATGGATCTTACCGCCATTGCTCAGTCCTCTCCCGGCGCTATTGCAGTCAACGCTTCCATCGTAGTAGGATATCATGTCGCAGGAGTTCCCGGAGCTTTGATAAGTATTCTTGGCACAGTACTTCCTCCTCTTGTGATCATTTCAGTCATATCATTTTTTTATCAGGCATTTCGTGATAATGCCATCGTAAACATGGCAATGGCAGGTATGCTCTGCGGTGTTGCCGCAGTCATCTTTGATGTTGTAATCAATATGGCGAAAACTATTTTCAAACAGCATCGTATTTTGCCCATTCTGGTGATGGCAGGCTCCTTTATCGCTGTCCGCTTCTTCTCTGTCAATATCATGTTTATAATCCTTGCCTGCGGCATCATTGGTGCGGCAGATGTCTGGTATCAGGAGAAACGCAGAAAGGAAGGTGCATCGAAATGATTTATCTTGAATTATTCTGGAGTTTTCTTCAGATTGGTCTGTTCAGTATTGGCGGAGGATATGCAGCTCTTCCTCTTATCCAGGAACAGGTTGTAGACCTCCATCCCTGGCTGAACATGACACAGTTCACGGATATTATGACTATTGCAGAGATGACTCCCGGTCCTATTGCCGTAAACTCCGCGACCTTTGTAGGAATTCAGATTGCAGGGCTTCCCGGTGCAATTATTGCAACCATCGGCTGTATTTTTCCTTCCTGCGTTATTGTGCTGACCCTTGCCTATATTTACTACAGATTCCGAGGCCTTAGTATGGTACAGGGTATTCTTGCAGGACTTCGTCCTGCTGTTGTTTCCATGATTGCATCCGCAGGTATCTCCCTGTTTATCATGGCTCTCTACGGTCAGAGAACCCTTCCTGCCGATTTGAAATCTTTCGATGTGATCGCTCTTGTTATCTTCACTGTAGGATTTCTGATTTTAAGAAAATGGAAGACCAATCCTATTTATGTAATGGCAGGATGCGGTGTTGCAGGTGTAATCCTCTATTCTGTTTTCTGAAAAATATCATTATTATGGGCAAAAAAATCCGCAGATACGATATTGATGTCGTATTTGCGGATTTTGTTATTTCTTATTCTTCCGGACGTCTTTCCACGATTTCTTCATCCTTTACAGGTGGCTCGCCAATCCATGAAAAAGCTTCGTCAATGTCAAAAGTTTTTCTTCCATCTTCATTTACAAATAACGGCACTCCGATTCCGCCATTCTCTCTGAGAGGCGCATACAGAGCATCGTGATCCCTGATTTTAAGGAACTCTTTCAACTTCCCTGTATCCTGTGTAATCTCCACATATTCAGCTTCAAATCCCCGTTTTTTCTGGATTGCTTTATAATTTCTGCAGTCAATACAAATCTCTGTCCCGTATACTTTCATATTTTCCGCCTTTCTGCCACACAGGCAAACATTATTATTGTTATTATTTTTTCTTAAATACCAATTACATCACACGCATTACATCAATGGAGCAAAAGGAAGGAAAATACTTTCCATTATTTTTTCTTTTCTGTCACGCTTCCGGAATTCCTCCCATGTATAAGGATTGCAGTTTTTAATATCGCAGTCATAAATCTGATTATATTTCCGTACCAGATCATTTTCATAAAAGACGCCACACACCTCATCGTCAACCATGAGGCTTCGCATATCCATATTTACAGAGCCGATACAACACAATTCATCATCAATAATCATTGTTTTTGCATGAATATATCCCTTATATTTGTACGCCTTTGTGCCATATTCCAGCAGCTGTCCGCTGTAATAATTTGTAACCGGATCCAGGAAAAAGCTGGCTTTGATTCCCGGAATCATTAATTCAATTTCCACTCCTGATGCTGCTGCTGTTTTTAGCGCATCCAGAACCGAGGCATCCGGAATAAAGTAAGGTGACTGAATCCTGATTCTTTTTTTCGCACTTCGAATCATACTCAGATAACACATTTTTACCGCTTCTTTATCTGTATCCACGCCTCCTACGATAAACTGACACAGGGAAGGTGTCATCTCATAAGTAACAGCTTTCATCGTATTTATGTAGGAAACCCCATGCTGCCAGTCGCTTCGTTTGATTGAACAAAACCAGTCTTTCAGGAAATAGGTGTTCAAAACAGAGGTACACGCCCCTTCCAGACGAATCTGTGTATCTCTCCATGGGTTTTTGACCTTATCCATGTTTGCATACTGTTTTCCGATATTCATTCCGCCTATGTAAGCAATCTTCTGGTCGATGGATACAATTTTTCTATGGCTTCTGTAGTGGGTAAAATAAGGTTTCACACGAACCACTTTCCCTCCTGCCTCTACAAGAGGACGGAACATTTTTTTCGGTGTGGAAAGATTTGCGATAAAATCACACATCACCCAGATTTCTACTCCCTCCTTCGCCTTCTTCGTAAGGAGTTCCACCAGTTTTTCCCCAACCATATCATGGTGAATCGTATAAAATTCTATAAAAATGCACTTCTCAGCCTGTTCTATATCCTGAAAAAGCTGTGTGTAATGGTCTTTCCCATTTGTGTAAAACCGTGCGTCGCTGCAGCAGGTAAGCTCACTTGCATTATAAACGGTGTTAAATTTAACAACCTGCAAGTCTGATTCAGATAATCTGCTTTTGTCAACGGAAACCGCTGGCAGAAGCTCTTCATTGTAAGGCTGCGCCTTCAGCTTCTTCTTTCGGATTACATCTGTCAGCTTGATGGCAGCGGTGCTCCCGAAAACCAGATATAAAATTGTCCCGAAATACGGAAGAAAAATCATAATAACCACCCACAGAAGCGCTTCTGTCGGGCGTTTGCGCTCTACAAAAATCACCATTAGAATCAGTGAAATATAGATTACAAAAAGTATCAAATGCAGCATTTCTATCACCTTCCTTTTTTAATTCATTCCTCCCAAAGCAGAAACCTCTCAATCTTTATATTTAAACGTTACCGCCAGTATATCAAAAAAAAGACTTCCCTTCAAGGCAGGGGAGTATGAACTTATTCAAGATAAAGAAATCTTTCCTGCAATCAGATCGCGATACCAGTATGCGGAATCTTTCCAGATTCGTTCCTGTGTGCGATAGTCCACATAGACCAGTCCGAAACGGTCTGAATATCCTTTTGCCCACTCGAAATTATCCATTAATGACCACTGAAAATAACCGCGGATATCTACGCCTGCGTCTGCCGCTTTCTGAAGCTGAGTCAGGTATCTTGCTAGAAAATCAATCCGGTTAGGGTCATGAACCTTGCCATCTAAAGATATGGTATCATGGCAGGACAGTCCGTTTTCTGTAATGTAAATCGGTTTCTTATAGCGTTCATAGAGGAATTTCGGCCCCCAGTAAAGGCACTCCGGTGTCACAGGCCAGCCAATTGCAGTCTTCGCAAATCCCTCATAGCGTTTTACATCCTCCGGTCTTCCATCTTCTCCCATCCGGATACAACGTCCATTGTAAATATTCTGACCGTAAATATCAATGGGCTCAGAAATAAGTCTCATATCCTCCTCTGTAATTCTGGGAAGATATGGCTCATACAACGCCAGACCATCCTCCGGATAATGCCCCAGAAGTACAGGATCTGACCACCAGGATACATTCCAGCTCCAGCCTTTTACATCTCCGGGCGCTTCAAAGAGCGCCTGTCTTGCTGCTTCTATATCCTCCGGGGAATCGCTCTTAGGATAACACATGGAGCCTGTAGGAGCGAATCCTATATTAAGCGGCTGCTTTCCATAATGTCTCAGCCTCTGTACTGCCCGTCCGTGAGCTTTCAGAACATTATGCGCCATCTCGAACGTATCCTTAAGAGGGCATTTCAGCCCCGGAGCATGTTCCCCTGTCACAAATCCCAGCCCAATAAAACACTGAGGTTCATTAATTGTGAAAAAATTCTTTACTCTGTCGCTGAATCTCTCTGCAACAAGGCGCGCATAATCTCCAAACCATTCCACAATCTGCGGATTCATCCAGCCGCCGCGTTTATAAAGTTCATAAGGAAGCTCCCAGTGATACAAGGTGACAAAAGGTTCAATCCCATTTGCTGTAAGCTCATCAATCAGGGCATTGTAAAATGCAATTCCCTTTTCATTGACCTTTCCTGTCCCTTCCGGAAGGACACGGGACCAGTCAATAGAAAAGCGGTAAGCCTTCAGACCCATCTCCTTCATAATTTTTACATCTTCTCTGAATCGATGATAATGGTCACAGGCAACCTCCCCTGTGTGATTTTCAAAAATATGCCCCGGCTCCGAAGTATAAACATCCCAGATATGCAGCCCTTTTCCATCCTCATGTACTGCCCCTTCTATCTGGTATGCACTGGTTGCTGCGCCCCACATAAAATTCTCTCTAAAACTCATCTCACCCCTCCTGCATCCGGCAAAAAATTTCCTGTCAGCTCAAACTTGCCGCTCCCAAAGCACATACGTAATCTGTACCTGCAATCTTCACAGGAATAGGAAGATACCTTCCAATTTTTTCTGCCACATTTTTTTCTGTCCACAGACTGCTCTCCCCGCAGTCTGCCGCTCCATTTCTTTTAACTGATATTTCCGGAATTCCTACTCCTGCGCCAATACACTGATCCATCGGAATCCCCTGCTTATCAAGAAGCGCCACTGCACACTCGCCTATCTTTTTAAAAATTATATCAAAAGAACCACAGGATTCAAGATTAACTTTCTCAAATGCAAGAAGCTTTCTGTGGATATCTATAAGTCCGATTTTTGCCTCTTCTTTCTGAATGTCAATTCCAATCCGAACAGGAGCTGCCTTTGCTCTGATGGTGGTAATCAAAGCGTCACAGAAACCTTCCACCGTATAGTCTCCGCTTCCTGCCGGAAGAAAAAAACTGTCTCCTTTCTTATATTTCAGGGTTTCTCCCTGACAGGAAATCAGCCCTTCTCCATCCAGAATAAGAACGCTGGCGAAAGATTCTTCTGAAACATTTCCCTCCATCATTTTCATAACTCTGCCGTCAAGATTCAGTTTATCTACTGTGAAATAATCGCAGTCTGCCACATGAGGGTAACTGCTCTTATCACGTACAATCGGAACCCTGTTCGTTACTGCAAGAGCCTTCTCAATATGAAGATCCCGCTTTTTTCCGTCTTTTCCCACACGTCCGTAGTCATATACCCGGTAAGTAATATTTGAATTCTGCTGAATCTCCGCAATAAGAATATTTTTCCCAATTGCATGTATTGTTCCGGATTCAATAAAGAGAACGTCTCCTTTTTGGACAGGTACTGCATTTAATACTTCAAGAAGGGTATCCTTCTGAATTCTTTTTTCAAACTCTTCTTTACTGATTTCTTTTTTGAATCCGTAATACAGATATGCGTCCTCTCCTGCATCCATCACATACCACATTTCTGTTTTTCCATATTGCCCCTCATTTTTCAGGGCATATCCATTGTCCGGATGCACCTGAATTGACAGATTATCTCTGGCATCAATAAACTTGGTGAGAATCGGAAAATCCCGAAAACGCCTGCAATTTGCTCCCAGAACCTCCTTCCCCTCCCTGTCGATATACTGTTGCAGGGTCTTTCCTGCATAAGGTCCGTTCTCTATGTAGGAAGGTCCGTCCGGATGACAGGAAAGCTCCCAGGTTTCTGCCAGAATCTCTCCCTCATATTTCTTTCCGTACTCTTCTTTCAGCCTGTGTCCGCCCCACAGATAATCCTTACAGCTTGGACGCAATTTTAAAATACTCATATTTCCTCCCCCACGAAACAATTCTTTACTGCTTCCGTCATCTCCTCTATCTGTTTTTGTGCCTGTAATTCATTTTCTCCCTGAATTCCGATATAAAACTTTATTTTCGGTTCTGTTCCTGATGGACGGATACAGCACCATGTCCCATCCTCCAGTTCAAAATACAGAACATTTGATTTCGGAAGACCTGTTGTTTTCTGTTCCTCTTTCACATAATCCACAAGAATTTCCTTCTTATAATCCCTGAATTGTGTCACTCTTTTTCCACCGATTGTCTGCGGAACTTCTTTGCGGATACGTTCCATGATAGAAGCAATTTTCTTCGCTCCATCCTGCCCTTTCAGAGTAACTGTACAAAGATTTTCCTTGAAAAATCCATATGTTTCATACAGATTTTCCATCTGTTCACAAAGGGTAATCCCCTTCTCTTTATAGTAGGCTGCCGCTTCACAAAGCGCCATAACTGCAACGATTGCATCCTTATCTCTTGCATGGGTGCCTACCAGGCATCCGTAACTCTCCTCATATCCAAACTGAAAATCATATGAGTGATTCTGCTCAAAAAATTTAATCTGTTCTCCGATGTATTTGAATCCTGTCAGGGTTTCAATTCTCTTCATCTTATAACGCTTTGCAATTTCCGCTGACATTTTTCCGGATACAATAGTCGTCACGATCGCCCCGTTATCAGGAAGCAGTCCCAGCTCTTTTTTCTGCGACAAAATATACTCTAAAATAATCATTCCCGACATATTTCCGGTGAAGCTTTTGTATACTCCGTCACGGGTATCTTTTGCATAAATCCCCAATCGGTCTGCATCCGGATCTGTTGCAAGAACTACGTCTGCATCCACCTCTTCTGCCAATTTCAAAGCCAGAGCAAACGCCTTCTTATCTTCCGGATTCGGATAACTGACAGTTGGGAAATCCCCATCCGGAAGTTCCTGTTCTTTGACAACATAAACCTGTTCAAATCCCAGTTCTCTGAGAATCCTTCTGACCGGAATATTTCCAGTTCCATGAAGAGGGGTATATACAATTTTCAGATTTTTCGCCTGACGACGGATTACCTCCGGACGAACTACCAGTTTCTTCAGTTCCTCCATATAGCAGTCGTCCATTTCCGGACTGATCACTTTATAAAGCCCTGCTCTCACAGCATTCTCACAGCTCATTGTTTTTACCATGTCAAAGTCTGTAACTGCCTGTACTTCCTCAATAATCTGCCTGTCTCTGGGAGCTGTAATCTGAGCGCCATCCTCCCAGTATACTTTATAGCCGTTGTACTCCGGCGGATTATGGCTCGCCGTCACAACTATTCCCGCTGTACAGCCCAGCTTACGGAGGGCAAAAGACAGTTCCGGAGTCGGACGCAGAGATGGAAAAATATGCGCCCGAATTCCATTTGCCGCAAGACATAAAGCAGCCTCCTGTGCAAATTCATGAGACATATTTCTGGAATCAAAGGCAATAGCAACTCCCTTTTCCTGTGTTTTCTCCTTTAAAATATAGTTTGCAAGTCCCTGGGTGGCTTTACGTACTGTATAAATGTTCATACGGTTTGTTCCCGCTCCGATAATCCCTCTAAGCCCGCCTGTTCCGAACTCAAGATCACGGTAAAAACGCTCTTCAATTTCATTTTTATCCTCTGCAATTGCTAAAAGTTCTTCTTTTGTTTTCTCATCAAAATACGAATCTTTCAGCCAAAATTTATATTTTTCCAAGGCGTTCATTTTTATATCCATTCCTTTCGCTTCGCTCAGGCACAAAACGTAATGAAAAT